>JBATRI010000115.1:0-6722 GCA_049292515.1 Geminicoccaceae bacterium | reverse complement strand
ACCTCGAGGTCGTCCAGTGCGGCTACTGCCAGTCCGGGCAGATCATGTCGGCCGCGGCCCTGATCGCCGAGAACTCCCAGCCGAACGACGACGACATCGACGCGGCGATGTCGGGCAACATTTGTCGCTGCGGCACCTACCCGCGCATCCGCGACGCCATCAAGCAGGCGGCTCGCTCCGGCGCCACCGACACGCAGGGAGGCTGACCATGCTCCTCGACCGACTGGTTGCCAGCGAGTCCGAGCGGTCGCGCGGCGACGCCGACGGGTCCCACCTTTCGCGCCGCAGCCTGCTGCGCGTCGGCGCCGCCGTGGGCGGCGGGCTGATGCTGGAAGTAGCGCTGCCCTGGCCCCTACAGCCAGTTGCGGCCGCCGAGGCGCATGGGTTCGCGCCCAACGCGTTCGTGCGCATCGACCGCGACGGCACCGTGACCCTGACCATGCCCCAGGTCGAGATGGGGCAGGGCGTCTACACCGCCCAGGCCATGCTGATTGCCGATGAACTCGACGTCGACATGGCGCAGGTGACGGTGGAGCATGCCGCTGCCGACGACAAACTCTACGCCAACCCGCTCATCGGTTTCCAGGCTACCGGCGGCTCGACCTCGGTGCGGGCCTTCTTCACGCCTCTGCGCCAAGCCGGAGCCACGGCCCGTGCGATGCTGATCGCTGCGGCCGCCGGGCAGTGGCAAGTCGACCCGGCCGCCTGCATGGCGGCGAGTGGTGCGGTCATCCACACGCCGAGTGGCCGCCGCCTCGGCTACGGCGAACTGGCCGACCGGGCCGCCGCGCAGCCAGTTCCGCAGCAGGTGGCGCTCAAGGCGCCGGAGCAGCGCAAGCTCATCGGCACCCCGGCCAAGCGCGTCGACAGTGCGGCCAAGGTCAACGGCGCAGCGGTCTTCGGCATCGATGTCAAGGTGCCGGGCATGAAGATCGCGACCGTGGCCGCCTGCCCCGTGTTCGGGGGCAAGCTGCGCTCGGTCGACGACGGCAAGGCTCTGGCGGTGCGCGGCGTGCGCCAGGTGGTCCGTCTGGAGGACGCGGTGGCCGTTGTGGCCGACCATATGGGTGCCGCCAAGAAGGGGCTCGATGCGCTGGAGATCGACTGGGACGAGGGGCCGAACGCCAAGCTCTCGACGGCGGATCTCGTTCGGCAGCTCGAGCAGGGCGTGGAGCGCCAGGGTGTCGTCGCCAAGCAGGCGGGTGATGTCGGCATGGCGCTGCAGGGGGCAGTGAAGCGTCTCGATGCCGACTACCACATGCCACTGCTGGCGCACGCCACCATGGAGCCGATGAACTGCACCGTGCATGTCCGCGCGGACGGCTGCGAGGTCTGGGTCGGCTCGCAGGTCCTGAGCCGGGCCCGGGCAGCTGCGGCCGAGGTTACGGGCCTGCCGCTGGACCAGGTCGTGGTGCACAACCAGTATCTCGGCGGCGGCTTCGGCCGCCGGCTCGAGGTGGACTACGTAACCCAAGCGGTACGTATCGCGCGCCAGGTCGACGGACCCGTCAAGGTCGTCTGGACCCGCGAGGAGGACATCCAGCACGACATCTACCGGCCGATCTACCTTGACCGGCTCACCGCCGGGCTCGATGCGACGGGTCATCCGGTGAGCTTTCAGCATCGGGTCGTGGGCTCATCGATCGTCGCGCGCTGGGTGCCGGAGTTTTTCAAGAACGATCTCGATTTCGACGCCGTCGACGGTGCCGCCGGCCCCTACGACTTCGCCAATCTGCTGATCGACTGGGTGCGCGCGGAGCCGCCCGCCGGGCTGACCACGGGTTGGTGGCGGGGTGTGGGCATCACCCACAATGCCTTCGTGGTCGAGGGCTTCGTCGACGAACTCGCGGCTGCGGCCGGCAAGGACCCGATCGACTATCGTCGTGCCCTCCTGGGCCAAGCGCCGCGCGCCAAGGCTGTCCTCGACCTCGCCGCCGAGAAGGCCGGCTGGGGCCAGCCGCTCCCCGCCGGCAAGGGGCGCGGCGTGGCGGTCATTTTCGGCTTCGACACCTACGTCGCCCAGGTGGCCGAGGTCGCCGTGGCGGCGGACGGCAGCGTGCGGGTCGAGCGTGTGGTCTGTGCGGTCGACTGCGGCACGGTCGTCAATCCGGACACGGTCGCGGCCCAGATGCAGGGCGGCATCATGTATGGCCTGACTGCCGCCCTCCACGGCGAGATCACCCTCAAGGACGGCCGCGTCGAGCAGGGCAATTTCGACACCTATCAGATCGTGCGGATCGACGAGGCGCCCAAGATCGAGGTGCACATCGTGCCGAGCCAGGAGGCGCCGGGCGGCATCGGCGAGCCGGGGACGGCGACCATCGCACCCGCCGTGGTCAACGCGATCTTCGCCGCATCTGGCAAACGCCTGCGCCGGTTGCCGGTCGATACTGGTCAGCTCAGATCCACCTGACCGAGCCCGACGTTCCGGGCCAAGGTCGGATCGACGAGCGCATAGGCCAGCAGCAAGTCAACCGGCCGGTTTGGAAGTTGTAGGCGCCAGCGGAGAGGGCGTGCATTTAGCTGTAGCCGTCAGCGGTAAACGGGCAAGGCTTGGCATTGAGCACCGCGACTATCCCCGTCGGACAGGCATCTGCCGCAGAGTACGGGCGCTATGACGCCGTCCTCGTTGCTTGGCGCACCCCGCTCTTCGGCACCAAGGCGGCGCTCGCTGGGGTGGCGTCGGTGCTTCTGGCATTCTGGTTCGGTCTTGATAAGCCGCAGTGGTCTCTGCTCACGGTATTTGTCACCATGGCGCCCCAGGCGGGTCATGTCGCCGCCAAGGGCTTGGCCCGGATCGTCGCGACCTTCATTGGCGCCGTCGCGGCTCTGGTCCTGATCGGCCTTTTTGCGCAAGCGCCGGTCAGTTTTCTCTTCGGCCTGTCGCTGTGGCTGGCGCTCTGCACCTTCGGTGCCCGCTCGTTCCGCAATTACGTCGCCTACGGCTGGGTGCTCGCCGGCTTTACCGCGTCGATCATCGGCATCGGAGCCAGCGATGCCCCGGGACAGGTCTTCGATTTCGCCGTGGCGCGCGTGTGTGAGATCATACTCGGCGTCGGCTGTGCGCTTGTCTTCAGCACCCTTGTCTTGCCCGAGCGGGTGGCGGCGGAACTGCTGCTTGTCGTCCAGGCGACTCGGCGGGATTTCGTTGCCTACCTGCGCGAAGTGCTGCTGCCGAATGCCGACCGCGTTCCCATCCGCGAGGCACGGCGCCGCCTCATGGGTGGCTTACTGGCATCGGACACCATTCGCACGGTCGTGGCATTCGAGGACCCGCCGACGGCCCGGTATGGCGCGGCACTCGCCGCCCTTAACGCAACTCTGGGACGGACCGTCGTGGCGGCGCACACCTTGGACATGCAGCTGCGGGACCTTCGCGCCTCCCTCCCGGCCGCCACCGGCCAGGCGTTGGCGCGGGTGCTGAACGATGCGGTGGCAACCATCGATCGCCTACCGGCCCGGTTCGGCACGAGCGATCGGGCGCTCGCCACGGCGGAGATCTTCACCGAGGCGGCCGCACGCCAGGCCGAGCAATCGCGGGCCGTCGGCCCGGACGACGCCCTCGCCATCGTCCATTATCGCCTGGAGCGTCTTTTCGACTGGCTTGCTGCCTATGCCCGCGCCAGTGCGGCCGTTCTTGGACGCCGCGACCTGCTGGACAGCCTGCCGCAGAGCCCCTTCGCACCGTTCCGCCATTTCGGGCTCGGTCTGCTCGGCGCGCTTAGGGTCATGGTCATCGTCCCGGCTGCCGGCTTCTTCTGGCTGTGGAGTGGCAATCCGGCGAACAGCGGCATCCTCGTCATCTGCTCGGTGTTCGTGGCTTTCATGGCCACCGTGCGGCACCCCGACCGCGCGCTCCGCGGCATTCTGACAGGCTTTTGCGCGGCCTTCCCGGTGACCTCGCTGCTCTATTTCGCGATCCTCCCCTCGGTATCCGACGGGCTTGGTCTCGCTGCTGCCCTGCTGGGGCCGTTGCTCGTCTGCGGCTGCCTGCTTGCCACCCCTGCCTATCGCGGGCATGCGCTGGGCGCGGTAAACATGCTGAGCGTCCCGACCTCGCTGCAGAATCAGATGACGTTTGATGCCACCGCCTTTCTTCAGGCCAGCTTTACGACCGGCCTCGGTCTCCTCATCGCGATGCTTGGTTTCACGCTGCTCTTTCCCGATACCGAGCGCTTTGCCCGCCGGCAGCTGCTCACCGGTGTCGGCTCGGCCCTGGGCGCCCTGCTCGCTGGCCGAAGCTCGGTGGATCGGTTCACCACCTCGGTGTTCGATCTCCTGAATGATTTCGGGGCCGATCTCTCCGACAACAACGAGCGGGACCGGCGGCTGCTGGAGGGGGGATTTGGGCTGATCTCGATCGGCATCGAGCTTCGGCGCCTGCACGAGCGCCTCGCGACGAGCTTGTCGCCGGCCTGCCGGCAGGCGATCCAGGCGCTCAACGATGCCGCGCGTCAGCTCTGCGATTCACCCACCCAGGCTGCGCTCGAACGCACCATCGCTCTTGCCACAACGGGTGCCGAGCTCGCCCAGGCGCGAACCTCGAGCGATTCTACTGCGACCGGAGACCATGCCGCGCTCGCGAGCTTCACCGCGGTCGCCAATCTCCTGCGCCGTCACGGCGACTTTCTCCTCCGTCGCGATGTGCCGCCGGTACCGACCGACGTCGATGGCGTGAGTCGCTGATGGTCCGGGAACTCGCGCTCGGCGGTCTGCTGGTGCCGATGATTCTGGTCAGCTTTGCCTTGAGCGTCGCCCTGTTCGTGCCGTTGGACATTCTGCTGGGTCGGTACGACATCTACCGGTTCACCTGGCATCCGGCACTCGTGCGCGCGGCGGCGTTCCTGGTCTTCTGGGCGGTGATCTCGGGTGTCTGGCCGGGCTGAGTAGCGTTTCCATTAGGATCGTCGTCAATGGGTTTTGTTCTCCGTCTGGGCATCACCGGGCTGATCGTGGGTGCCGGCGCCTATGCTGGCTGGTATTTGTGGACAAACTATCTCTGGTCGCCGCAGACGCGTGACGGCCGCGTCACGGCGGACATCGTCACGGTAGCACCTGAGGTATCGGGCAGGGTCGTCGAGCTGCGGGTGGTCGAAAACGAGGACATCGAAGCAGGCGATGTGCTCTTCAGAATCGATCCCAGCCAGTACGAGATCGCGGTGCAGGACGCCGAAGCCAACCTCGCTCGAGCCGACGCCATCCGCCAGCTCCGCCAAAGTGAAGCCGACCGGCGACGCCGCCTGACTTCGAGCGCCATCTCGGCCGAGGACCGCGAGAATGCCGAACTCAATGCCGCGGCGGCGGAGGCGGCCTACCGCCAGGCGGAAGCTGTCCTCCGGCGCGCCAGACTCGACCTCGAAAGGACCACGATTCATTCGCGCGTGTCGGGCTATGTCACGAACCGCACGCTGGATGTCGGCGACTACGTGACGGCCGGGCAACCCGTGCTCGCCATCGTCGACCGTGCGTCCTTTAGGGTGGATGGTTATTTCGAAGAGACGAGGATGGGGCGGATTCATGTGGGTGCGCCGGCGCGCGTCTATCTCATGGCGGGCGGAGCGCCGCTCACTGGTCGGGTCGCCAGCATCGCCCGCGCGATCGGCGACAGCGACAATCCTACCGGGCCCGAGCTGCTGCTGGATGTCATGCCGACCTTCCAATGGGTGCGGCTGGCCCAGCGGATTCCAGTGCGCATCGAGCTCGATGCGCCGCCCGAAAGCCTGCCGCTCGCGGCCGGCATGACGGCTACCGTCATCATCGAGGAGCAACCGTGAGGCGGCAGGTCGCCGCATGGAAGTGCGAACGGGGGCCGCGGACTTCTGTTCACGTATGCGGCCGCAGAAGCCCCGGCAATCCTGCCGTCGCGCATGCCGACGGATCAGGCAGGAGTGTTGGCTTGAAGAACACCGTCATGTGCGATGCCGCTCGCATCGAAGAAGACGCGACCGGAGCCGGAGATGGAGGTGGGACCAGACGGCAGCATGCTGGCGACCCTGTGGGAACTCGGCGCCAAGGTCGATGCCTCTTCCGAGGGAGGCACTTGCGGCGCTTGTGAGGTACACTGCCTCGAAGGCGAGCCGATCGACTGCGACCCCGGGCTCGCGCTGGAACGGCTGGTGGTGGAGGCCTGATCGACCCCGTTCACCCCGGCTTGTACGAGCGGATCAGCTCGGCCAACAACTCGACTCCGTTTCCGATGCTGGCCACGGTGAGGGCGGCATATCCGAGGACGAGGCCGGCACGATCCGGACGCGGGGCATGCCCGGTGCGGTCGTACAACGGGCTGATCGGGTAGATGCCGAGGCCGGCGTTGGCTGCCCGCGCGACAAAAGCCTCTTCCGCTGCGCGGGGACTGTCTTTCAGCCAAGCGACGATGTGGAGACCCGCCTCCGTCCCCGTCAGAGTCACGGCGCCTGGCAGACTGCGGGCAAAAGCGGCCAGCAGGGCGGCACGCCGCTCGGCGTTCTTGCGGCGGACACGCCGCACATGGCGCTCGTAGGCACCGCTCTCGATCAGCGCGGCAAGGGCCTCCTGCTCCAGGCTCGGTGTATGCCTGTCCGCCAGCCGCTTCGCCTTGGCGAGGACCGGGGCCAGCGCTGTGTATCGGCATGCAACTTTGACCCCCTGAGCCGCGGGATCGGCGTCCAATTTTGACCCCCGTCGGCGTGGTTGTCGCGGACTACCTGCTCTGGCTTTGGAGCGGGTGGTCGGGGGATGAAAGG
>JBATRI010000114.1:0-3349 GCA_049292515.1 Geminicoccaceae bacterium | reverse complement strand
ACGACCTGGGCTGCCGCGACCAGCGCCGTCACGTCGTCCGTGGCGGCGACGCCCGCGGGCTCGAGGCCGGCCAGCAGGCCGAGATCCTGCCCCACGGCCGCACTCCCCGCCCGTTCGACACCGCCGGCCAGCGTGATGCCCGCCGTCTCCAGTATCTCACGCAAATTGGCGCGGCCCATGCGCCCGGCGCAGCCGATGACCCCGATCCGCATCGAACCTCCAGCGCTCCCACTCACCGGCCGCGAGCTTCAGCCATGCCCGGCCACGTCGCCATCGGGTCCGTCGAGCGCACGACGTGAAAGCCGGACTCGGCGAAGCGCCGAAAGGCAGCGTCGGCCTGCTCGGTGTAGTCGATCACGCCCGGGACCACCACGGGCGAGGTGCAGTCCTCGAGCAGATACACTCGCCCCACCAGCGACATGTCGCGGGCGCGCACCTCGTCCAGCAGGTCGGCGATGGTCCAGGCGACGCAATGGCTCTTGGCCTGGCCCGCGATGACGACCGCGTCGTAGCGATGGAGCTGATCGACCAGCGCGTGGTTGCGTTGGGCGATCATCTCCCCGGACGGCCCTTCCAGCACCTCGGGGCCGATCACGGAGTAATGCTCGGTCAGCGGGTTGCTGCCCTTGACCTGGAAGTCGGGCTGGCTCGCCCGCGCGATCCCGTGGAAGAAGATCGCCTCCTCCATGGAAGCGACCAGGGCGTGGCCGATGCCGCCGAGCATCGAGTGGTAGGGCCAGATCGTCAGCGCGTACTTGCCGCCCGACGCCATCTGGCGCGTGTAGTGGAGCAGCAGGCGCTGAGCGTAGTCCGGATCCAAGGCCAGGCTCGGGGCGATCGCGGCATTGAACTTCCACACCCCGCGCTCGACGTCCTCGGCCGAGACGAGCGTGAACGGCGCCGGATGCTCACCGCGCTCGTCGACCAGATAGATGGGGTGGAAGATCTGCATCGCATGGTGGGTGTCCATGGTCGGGACCACCCGCGTGATCGTGGCGAGGTTGCGGTAGAGGAACGCGCACAGGCGCCGGTTGTCGTCGACGGCACCGGTGCCAGAGCGGCCCCCGACGAACAGCTCGAAGCCCGGCACGCAGAACGTGTTCTGCACGTCGACGACGACCAGGCAGACCCGGAACCTGTCCTCAGCCGCCGGCCGCACTTCGTGCTCCTTCGCCCACGCCGCCGCGCCGGCCGCCCGCTCCTGGTAGGGCACGCGCCAGACCTCGCCCACGCGCTCGGGGTCGAAATGCGGTGGGATGGGCAGCTCACGCATGCGGGGCTCGATCAGGAAGGGCGGGTGTTCGATGGGTGCGGCCGAGCTTGCATCATTCGGTCGGTAGCGCAAGTGCAGCATCCATCCAGCTACTTGCCTCCCCGTCCGCCATGCCCCACGTTGTGATGGATCAGGCAGAACGCGCGGGCAGAGCCAGGAGCGCCGTCATGATCGATCAACTGCGGGGCGAGCTGCCGATCCACATCGTGGCCTACGACCTGGCCGCACTCGAGGTTGGTGTGGTGGTCGTCAACCAGATCAACGGCTGGTGCACGCCGGGGGCCGGGCCGCTGGCGCCCGCGGCAGGTGACGCACGGATCGGGCGCATGATCGAGGAGACCAGCCGTCTGGTGCGGGGTTTCGTCGACCGTCGCCGCGCGGTGCTGGCTTTGGTCGACGCGCGCTGCCCCGGTCGGTCGCCCGCGGGCGGCGATGCCGAGAAGCTGGTGCCCGAGCTCGCCTGGCTCGGGGACGAGCCCGACGTCACCATCCTGCGCACGGACTGCGTCGACGGCTTCGTCGGCGGCATCGAGGCGGTCCATCACGGCACGCACGGGGCCACGCGCAACCGCGTGGTCGACTGGGTCAACGCCCATCGGCTGCAGACGGTGCTGGTCGCCGGCATGTGCACCGACGTCGCCGTCATGGATTTCGTGCTCACCATGCTGTCGGCCCGGAACCATGGTCTGATGGCGACGTTGCAGGACATCGTGGTGCTGGAGCCGGCGACGGCGACCTATGATCTGTCGAGGCAGGCTGCTGCCGATCTCGGCCTGCCGCCGACGGCCGCGCATCCCAAGCTGCCGACGCACCACATGGGGCTCTATTTCATGGCCTCGCGGGGAGCGATCCTTGCCGGCGAGCTGACCGGCCTCTAGCCGACGACAGGATTTTGATGGAGCATAGGGTGGGGCGGTGCGCGGGGCTCGATCGGCCGGCGCCATGACGCCGGTCTTCCTCAACCGTGTGGCCACCGCCGTGCCCCGGCATGACGTGCACCGCAAGTTCGTCGAGTTCGCGCCGTCGCTGCTGGCCGATGACCGATCGCGCCGGCTCTTCCGCCGCATGGCCGACCGCGCGCAGATCGAGCACCGCTTCTCCTTCATCGAGCCCGATCCGTCCCCGGACGGCCTCGACCGGGCCGGGTTCTATCCACGCGGCGCCTTCCCCGGCACCGAGAAGCGGATGGGCTTCTACGAGGCGCATGCCTTCGATCTCGCCCGCGAGGCGCTGGAGCAGCTGGGCCTGCCCGCCATCAAGGACACGATCACCCACCTGATCGTCACCACCTGCACCGGCTTCTATGCGCCCGGCCTCGACCTGCAGATAGTCGAGCATTTCGGCTTGCCGCCGGGGGTCGAGCGGACGCTCATCGGCTTCATGGGCTGCCAGGCCGCCATTCCGGCGATGAAGCTCGCCACCCACATCGTCCGCTCGCAACCCGAGGCGCGGGTGCTGATGCTGAACCTCGAGCTGTGCACGATCCACCTGCAGGAGACGAGCGATCTGCAGAGCGTGCTGTCATTCCTGATCTTCGCCGACGGCTGTGCGGCCAGCCTGCTCAGCGCCGAGCCCGTGGGGCTGGAGATCACCGGCTTCGGCAGCACCGTCCTGCCGGCCAGCCGCGATCAGATCCGCTGGCATATCGGCGGCAACGGCTTCCTGATGTGGCTGGACGGCGCCGTGCCGGGCACCATCGCACGCGGCCTGTCGACCCGGCTCGGCGCCATGCTCCCCGGCTGCGACCCGGCTGCGGTCGACATCTGGGCGATCCACCCGGGCGGCCGGTCGATCCTCGAAGCCGCCCAGGAGGCGCTGGACATCGCGGACCATCAGCTCACCGCCTCGCGCGGCGTGCTGCGCGACTTCGGCAACATGTCCTCGGCCACCGTCATGTTCGTGCTGCGCCGGATTCTGGCGCTGGGCGACGCCGGCAGACGCGGCTGTGCCCTGTCCTTCGGGCCTGGCCTGTCGGCCGAGGCCATGCTCTTTCGTGTCGAAGGCCCCGCATGAGCTGGGACGTGGCGGTCGCGGGCGGTGGCCTCGCCGGTGCTGCCGCCGCCATCGACCTGGCGC
>JBATRI010000113.1:0-3750 GCA_049292515.1 Geminicoccaceae bacterium | reverse complement strand
CCCGCAGATCGAACGGCGGCGGCGACGCGGTGGCGAGCGGCGTGGTCGGCGCTGGTGCCGGCGCGACCGGCGGGGTGGTGGCGCAGCCGATCAGGCTCAGGCTCAGGACCAGAACGAGCGGACGGTGCATGCGAAGTCTCCTCTCGGGCGATCGTCAAGACATGCCGCGATTCGCACCGGCGCGCTGCAGCTGAAACCTCACGAAAACCCCTGGTTTCAGCGATTCCGCCACCGGCCAATCCAAAAGAAAATTCGGGCGATGGCAACAGAAGGAGTGATCGCCCCGTGTCTTCGACCTTGAGCTGGCAGCTGCCGAGCCCGGAGCCGCGTCTTGCCGCCCGCCGCTATCTTCTGCGCCGCCGCGACTGCCTGCAGCCGATCCGCACCGCCGTGTTCCAGCACCCCGATCTGGCGCCGATGATCAGGGCACTGTTCGCGTTTGCGACCGACGGCATCCTGCTGGCCGAGGAGCGGCGCACGGCCCGGCCGCTCGTGCACCTGGCGTTCGACGAGGCCTGGCAGCTCTACACGCCCGAGCGCGAGCACGACGATGCGCACGGCCCGATGTGGCCACGCCCCATCGTGCCGCTCGAGACCTATCTGGTGATCCTGCCGGTGGCCTATATCGCCCGGGAGATGGCCGGCCTCCGCCTGCGCTGCGGCGAGGCCTTGTGGTCGCCGCAGACCGGCGCCCCTTTGCAGGACTGGCTGCGCCGGCAGCACGGCGAGGTCGTGCTGCATGCCGAGCCGTCGACGATCGAAGCACAACGGCGGTTGAAGTGGCGACTCTACAATCATGCTGTGCCCGAGCGTCTGCGTCATCTGCTCGACAGCCAGCTGACCGAGGTGCTGCGCATCCGCGACTGTGCCGACGAGATCGTGGCCGAGCGCTGAACCAAAGCAATGTATCGGGGTACGAGGTCGAACATATAACAACGACATAAATGTCGCCCTCCCATGTCAGCTATTCGTCGGACGATGGAACTCAAAGACAAGCATTATCATGGATGAATTCCATACCCATGGCTGTTAATTGTCCATGGACGGCAAAGTCAGCTGTGCAGATGACCGCGGCTGCTCTGCCGTCCACGGACGCCCACGTACAACGTGAATTCTTCAAGAGTTTTTACTAAAAAAAGCTCTTGCCATCCGTTTGCATGAATGCTTATTCATCCAATCGTAGATTTCTAATTCTTTGAATTCGCACGCGTTTTGCGCGTGCCCACGGATTGCAAGTCATGGGCGCAAGACGCTACGGCCGTATGGCCTTGTTGTTCGGCCTCGGTTGCCTGTCCTGGTGGAGCAGACCCGCTGCCGCCTTCGATCTGACCGGCACCGCCTGGGCCGCGGCCGCTTCTCCGCACCAGCTCGATCCTGCGCTGCTCTATGCCGTAGCCCTCATGGAGAGCGGCCGGCCGCATGACGGTGGGCTTGCCCCCTGGCCGTGGACGCTGTGGCTGCCGGGTCGGGGCGGGGTGTTCCTGGCGTCGCGCGACCAGGCTATGGACACCTTGCAGGCGAACATCGGCACACCGGTCGACATCGGCCTGATGCAGGTCAACCTGCGCTGGCACGGGCACCGGGTCGGCCGGCCGGAAGAGCTGCTCGAGCCACGGCGCAACCTCGAGATCGGCGCCGACATCCTGGCCGAGGCTCTGGCCACCGCCCCGGGTGATCTCGAGCTCGGTATCGGCCGCTACCACAGCCCAACCGAAGCGCGTGCCCGCTCTTATGGCCGTACCGTGCTCACGATCTGGCAGGGCTTGCGCCGGCTGCCGTCCGGAGCCGGGTCATGACCCCCTCCGACATCAATTATCTGCTGCTGCAGCACTGGATCACGGCCTACCGCGCGGAGGGCGAGAAAGCCCTGCCACCCTTCGGGCTCAGCAAGGCGGATGCCGACGTGATCACCGCGGTCAAGGACATCACCCTGCGCCATTGGGCGGCGACCTCCATCGTCCTGGTCCAGCCCCGTCCGGGCCTGCTCACCGCCTTGCGCGCGAACGACAATCCGCGCGTTTTTTCCTATATCTCAAAAGGCCGTGGCCCGTTCTTCAGCCCAAGGCTGGCCCGCCTCCCGCATACCGCCAACAGCCAACTGTTGGACACCTGGTGCCGCGCCGCCGGCGATGCCGTGGCTTGCCGTTCCTACGGGCTCGATGCCGCCGACCTTGCTGCGCTGAGCCACGTCAGCGAGACCGTTCTCGCACGCTGGAGCCAGCTGCCGATTGCCGTGGCCGTCCCGAAGCCGGGCCTGCTGCCGGCTCTGTACGGGGACAATCCCACCCGTCTGATCCCCTTCCTCGACTTTCCTCCCGTCGAAAAATTGCCGGAGCCTGCTCATGCCCTCGATCAATCCAGCTCTGTTTCTCGACGATGACCAGGAGCTGATCGAGCTGGCGAGCTTGTGTCTTGCCAGTGACCAGCGGCCTCATGTCATGACCGAGACCTTCCAGCGCTACCTGGCCATGCGACTGATGGCGCAGGGTCTGCGCGATGGCGATATCCGCTCTATTTGTGGTGTATCCGACTATTTCCTGAAGCAGCTGGCCGATGACTTCTGTCGCGTGCCGCCGGTTCATCATGGGCGTGAGCACAAGCGCCATGGCGGGTGCAGACCTGGCGTCTGGAGCTTGTGCCATCGGCGAGCCATCCGTCTGGAAGCTTCGAAGTTTGCCAGGGATTGGGTGAGGACTGGCCTGCCGTTCACGCCATGCCCGAACCCGGCGGCATTCTATCTGGCCTATCGGTCCTACCGGTTCTGGAACTGGGAGGATCATGATCGCCAGCTGCTCGAGCCCTCGGCCTGTCTGGCACTGCTCGACCTGGTGCATGCCGGCGAGCTGAGCCTGGCGCAGTGCCTGCTGTGCGACGAGCTGTTCGTCCATCCCGGGCCGCACAGCCAGGTCCTGGCGCCGGAGGTCTGCCCCTTCTGCACCGGGCCGCACAAGCAGATTTGTGCGTTCGACGGCGAGCGCCGCGTGCTGCAACCGCACTAAAACAGCCACTTTCAGCACGAGCGGACCAGCCGGACACGGGTCATCCTCCACCTCCTGAGCCAAGGAGGATTCAATGTCCGAACTGCCTTTGCCCCGCAGCGTCGACGAGCTGCCTTATCTGTTCGTCTGGCGGCTGGACGACTTCCTGCTGCCGGCGGTGACCACGGCCCTGGGCTTCGTCGCCGGCGCGCCGGTCTCGTTCGGTCTGGGCGGCTTCGTGCTGGCCTGGCTCTACCAGCGTTACCGCGCCGGCCGGCCGGAGCTGTTCGTGGTGCACATGATCTACTGGCTGGGCCTCTATCCCGGCCGTGGCCGCAGCTGCCCGAATGCCCTGCAGCAGGATTATCGGCCATGAGGCTGAGCCGCTACCTGGAAAGCTGGCATGGCACCACGGCCACCAACAAGCTTTTGGCCGTGGCGGTGGTGGCGGTGGCCACGGTGACGATCGTGCAGTCGGCCTATCTCATGGAGCGCGAGCGGATCGTCGTGCTGGTGCCGCCCGCCCTGCAGGGCGAGGCGGTGATCGGCAAGCAAGCTGCCGACGCGCCCTACCACACCGCCTGGGCGCATCTGCTGGCGCAGATGCTGGGCAACGTCTCGCCGGGTAATGCCGCGTTCCTCAAGGCCCGGCTCGAGCCGCTGCTCGATCCGGCGATCTTCACCGCGGTGAACCAGGCGCTGGAGCGGCAGCTCGACCAGATCCGCCGCGACCGGGTGAGCCTCGCCTTCGAGCCCAAGAAGATCCTGCACG
>JBATRI010000112.1:0-8840 GCA_049292515.1 Geminicoccaceae bacterium | reverse complement strand
GGGTGCTGTCGCCGGCCCTGGCGCAGTGGTCATAGCGCCGAGGCACGCACAAAGGCCGATCGAAGCACCTCATCGACTTTCTACAGATACTGGCGCCAGTTGTGCTCCTCGCGAAAGCCCAGGACCTCGCGGGCCTTCCTGTTGGAGATCGGCGCTTCGGATCCTTCGAGCTCGCCAACGATCGGGACGTCGGGGCAGTACCGATCAAGGAACGGCCGCGTCGGCATATCCGCCGTGATCGTGTCGTTGACCGCGTTGAAGACCTGGAAACCCAGGCCGTCTTTCTCGAGGGCGAGCTTGACGATCTGCCCGAGATCGCGCGCGTCGATGTAGCTCCAGGCGTTGCGCTTGCGCGACGGGGGATCGGCAAGAAAGCCGGCAAACTGGCTGTACTCGTGCGGCTCGATGACGTTGCCGATCCGCAAAGCATAGATGTCGGCCGAGTATCTCATGGCGAACGCACGAGCCGTCTGCTCGTTGACCACCTTGGACAGGCCGTAGCTGTCCATGGGATCGACATCGTAGTCCTCGTCCAGCGGGAAGCGCGCGAAATCCTTGTCACCCTCGGCGAAACACACGCCGTAGGTGGTCTCGCTCGAGGCGATGATGATCTTGCGGATGCCGAGCTTGGTCGCGGCCTCGATGACGTTGTAGGTGCTCATGACGTTGACGCGGAACGTCTCGTTGTCGGGTTTGATCAGGATGCGCGGTATGGCCGCGAAGTGAACGACCGCATCGACGGGGCGTGGCCCTTCGCCGGTCTTGAGTCCGTCCATGCCAAAGTGGGTGGAGAGCACGTTGAACACCTGGCCGCTGTCGGTGACGTCGGCGATGAGGGTCGGGACGTTCGCCTGGTCGAGGGGTGCGAGATCGATGTTCAGGAGCTCGTAGCCATGGGCCGCGAGATAGGCCAGGACGTGACGCCCGGCCTTGCCGGTGCCGCCGGTGAACACGACGCGCTTACTCATGACCAGTCTCCTTGAGCCCCAGAGGCTAGAGGGATGTAGGGCGTAGGCTTGGTCGGCGCCACTCATTGAGCGCCGCCTCGACGCGCGGCGGCAGGGTCATCCATTGGTTGGTCGACCTTGGCATCCTCTGTCGAAACGGCACCGCGAGAGTGAGCCGCTGCGGTCATGCCCGGAGCCCCCTCGGTGCCTACATGGGCGGCGGGGGTCGCGAGCTTAACCAGCGGCACGATCACCGCACCCAGCCCCAGGCCGATCAGTCCGGAGGCTGCGGCCGACACCAGCCAGGTCGCGATTCCGCCTAGGCCGCCCAGCGCCTGCCCAGCGGCGTGTGCCATGTCGTGGATGCCATGCGTGACGGCGGACCAGCCATACTGCTCCAGCCCGTGCAGCACGATTCCGCCGCCGACCCAGAGCATGGCCGCGGTGCCGACCAGGCCCAGCAGCTTGAGGAAGGGCGGCATCGCGCGGACGATGAAGCGACCCAAGACCCGCACGGCGGACTGTCCACTTCGGGCCAGCGCCACCCCGACATCGTCGGCCTTCACGATCACTGCCACGGCACCGTAGACCAGCGCCGTGATGCCGATGCCGACGATGGCCAGCACGAACACGCGGGTCCAGAACGGGCTGTCGGTGACCGTGTCCAGGGTGATCGCCATGATCTCGGCCGAGAGGATGAGATCGGTGCGGATGGCGCCGCGCACCCGCTTCTCCTCCTCCTGCCGGGAGCCCTCGTCCGTGAGGGGCGCCCTGACGGCGTGCGCCGGCACCGCGTGCGGCCAGAAGATCTCGATCACCTTCTCCGCCCCCTCGTAGCAGAGATAGGCGCCGCCCAGCATCAGCAGCGGTGTGATCAGCCAGGGTGCGAACAGGCTCAGCGCCAGCGCCGCTGGAAGCAGGATCAGGAGTTTGTTGCGCAGCGAGCCCCAGGCGATCCGGCCGATGATCGGCAGCTCGCGCGCGGCCAGGAAGCCCACCACGTAACGCGGCGTCACAGCCGCATCGTCGACGACGATCCCGGCGGCCTTGACCCCGGCCCGGGTCGCCTGGGCCGTGGCGTCGTCGAGCGAGGCGGCGGCGAGCTTGGCGAGGCCGACCACGTCGTCGATCAGGGCAGTCAAACCGATGCTCATGGCGGCTCCCGGGCAGATGCGGTCGGCGCGTCACCGGCACGATGCCGGCGGTCAGCTGCCCGAACCCGGGCAGACCTCCGCCGCCTAGCAACGGGGCGGAGGCCGTTCGGCTCCCGGACACGACCACGTGTGCCGACCAACTCGCCCGGGCGCAAGCCGATGCTGAGGAGCAGGCTGCGCTTGAGAGTTGGCCAGCGGCCGCTCCTCGATCTGGTGCCGGGCCTGGAGCTTCGCGAACTTGCGGCGACTTTGGCGCGTTCAGACGACCGGCGTGACCGGCTCACCGCCAGCGAAATGCGCGGCGAGATTGGCCAGCACGAGCTCGCCCATGGCGATCCGGGTCTCGAGCGTGGCGCTCGCCTGATGTGGCTGCAGGACGACCTGGTCCAGCGTCCAGAGCGCCTCCGGCACGTTCGGCTCGTCGACGAACACGTCGAGCCCGGCACCACCCAGGCGCCGTTCCAGCAGTGCCGCCGTGAGGGCCGTCTCGTCGACCACGCTGCCGCGCGCGACATTGACCAGAATGCCTTGTGGCCCGAGCGCGTTCAGCACCGCCTCGCCGACGATCCCGCGGGACTGCGGCCCGCCGGCGGCAGCGACGATGAGGAAGTCGCAAGCACGGGCGAGCGTCACGAGGTCGCTTTCGTAGCGATAGGCCAGCTCGTCGAACGCGCGAATGTCGTTGTAGGCGATCTGCATGCCGAAGCTCTGGGCCCGGCTCGCGATCGCGCGGCCGACCCGGCCCATGCCGAGAATGCCGAGCTTCTTGCCGCTGACCTTCTGACCCAGCGGCAGGCGCTCACGCCCTACCCAGCGACCCTGCCGCACGAAGCGGTCGCCGAGACTGATCTGACGGGCGGTGGCCAGCAGCAGCCCGATGGCCAGATCGGCGACGTCGTCGGTCAGCACGTCGGGAGTGGTGGTGACGCGGATCCGGCGTGCGCGCGCCTGCTCGAGATCGACCGCATCGGTGCCGATGCCGTTGATCGCGATCAGCTCCAGCGCGGGCAGGGCGTCCACGAGCTCGGGCCGCGCGCCGGTGACACCGCCGGTGACGATCGCCCGGACACGTGGCGCGATGCCAGCAACGAACGTGTCGCGGTCTTGGGCCTGGGACAGCCGGTGCACTTGATAGTCCCGATCCAGCCGGTCCTCGATGGCCGGCATCATCGCTTCGATGAGCAAGATCTCTGGCTTCATGGCTTGAGCTCCTCAGGTTGCAGGCAATGGGCTGGCATCACCCCGCCGGGGTGCGGCTCGGTCGGGAATGTTGGTGAGGTCGGTTCAGGTGATCTCGATCTCGATTCGGCCCAGATTCGTGAACTCGGCGCGAACCCGCGTGCCAGGGGCTACGAAGATCGTGCCCGTGCAGGAGCCGGTGGTGATGACCTGCCCGGCGCGTAGGCCGCCCAAAGGCCGGCTGCCGCGATTGGCCAGCCACTCCAGCAGACGTACCGGATCGACGGCCGAATTGCCGCCGACCGTCTCGGCGCGCACCACATCCTGGATCGCAAGACGAACCGGCTCGCGCTCGGGGTCGACCGTGGCCCAGGCAGGGCATGCCGCTCCCACCGCCAAGGCGCCGTGGTTCTGCTGGTCGGCGCGCTGGCTCAAGGGGTCCACGGCGGCGAGAGCGACAAAGCGGCTGTCGATGATCTCGATCGCCGGATGTGCTGACGCCATCGCGGCCAGCACCTCCGAGCGCGTGTAGGGCTGCTCACGGGGGGGCAGGTCGTGCGCTACCCGATAGGCGATCTCGGCTTCCACGCCGATCAGGTGGAATTGCCCGCCGGGCAGGCGATCGCCGTCCGCCCACAGGCTCTCGGCATGGAGCGGCGCACGGAACGGCTCGGCGCTGGCACTGGCGGCACCGACCTTCCAGCCGGCGACGGGGCCGAGACGCCCGGCCACCTGTTCCTGGATGGCGTAGGCCTCGGTCTCGTCGGCCGGGACGGACCCGTCCGGCAGCGCCGCCAGCGGCTGCCCGGTGGACCGGGCGCGAAGCAGGGCTTCGACCGCCAGCCCGATCGCACCGTCGCGGTCGCGCGCGGAGCAAGCATTGTTGACCGGCTCATCCGGCATGGCACTACCTTTCAACTGTTCATCGGGGTCGCCGAACCCGGCGGCAGGCTACAGAGTCGCGAGGACGCCACCGTCGACATAGATGACCTGGCCATTGACGAAGTCGGACGCCGCCGAGGCCAGGAAGATCACGGTGCCCTGCAGCTCCTCGGTCTTGCCCCAGCGACCGGCGGGCGTGCGCTTCTTGAGCCAGTCGTCGAACAGCGGATCGTCGATGAGGGCCTGATTGAGTGGCGTCGCGAAATATCCGGGGCCGATCGCGTTGACCTGCAGGCCGTGGCGTGCCCAGTCGGTGCACATGCCCTTGGTCAGGTTCTTCACCGCACCCTTGGCAGCGGTATAGGGGGCGATGCCATAGCGTGCCGCCTCGCTCTGCAGGCTGGCGATGTTAATGATCTTGCCGTGGCCGCGCGGGATCATCCGCTTCGCCGCCGCTTGGCCGACGTAGAACACGCTGTCGAGATTGGCCCGCATCAGCTCGTGCCAGGTCTCGGCCGCATAGCTCTCGAGCGGTGCGCGGCGCTGGATGCCGGCATTGTTGACCACGATGTCGAGTGGCCCGATCTCGCGCTCGATACGCTCGATGCCGGCATCGACCGCTTCCTGGTCGGTCACGTCGAAGATGGCCGTGGCGACCGCGGCGCCGTCGGCGCGCAGCCTGGCCGCGGCAGCCTCCAGCTTGCCGGAGTCGCGGCCGTTCAGAACGACCCGGGCGCCGGCACGGCTCAGGCCTTCCGCCAGGGCCAGGCCGATGCCTTGGGCCGAGCCGGTGATCAGAGCGGTGCGGCCTTCGAGATTGAAGAGCTGCAATGACATTCGAGCCTCCCCGACCTTGTGCCGCGCCCAGGAGCGCGCGATCGCTGTGGAACTGAGGGGAGTTAAAGCATGTTATCGATAACATACCAAGCGAAAAGTGTAGGCGCCGAGTGGATTTCCTCGCACATGAACACGGCTGCACATATTTCCGCATAGAATCAATTTGTTGCTGTGATACGTGGAGTCTCGCTCCGGCTTGTGGTCGGCCGTCGGGACGCTATAATGATATCGCTCTCTTGCCGAGCGATAGTCGGATGGGAACATGGGGATGATGGGCACGAGCTGCGCGAGCCACGGACAGCCGCGACGTCGCCTCGAGCGGGTTGCCGGCTAGTGGCGCGACCTCGGCCGGAGAGGGGCAGGCAGGCCACCATGGCGGACGTGGCCCGTCTTGCCGGCGTGTCGACCATGACGGTCTCGCGCCTGCTGGCCAACCCGTCGGCCGTCGCGGGTGAGACCGGCGAGCGCATCCAGGAGGCGATCGAGCGGCTGGGCTATGTCACTGACCGCGTCGCCGGCAGTCTCTCCTCCCGCCGCACCGGCTTCATCGCCGCCATCCTGCCGACGCTGGCCAACACCAACTTCGCCGATACCGCGCACGGTCTCACGGACGCGCTGCGGCCCCAGGGCTATCAGCTCATCATCGGCTACACGATGTACGACATGGCCGAGGAGGAGCGCATCGTGCGGGCGATGCTGGCGCGCCGGCCCGAGGCCCTGGTCCTGGCCGAGACCATGCATACCCGGGCCACGACCCAGCTCCTGTTGGGGGCCGGGATCCCGATCGTGGAGATCTGGGAACGCCCCGACCGACCGCTCGACCATGCCGTGGGCTTCTCGAACCTCGAGGCCGGCAGGGCGGCGGCGCGGCATCTGATTGAGCTCGGCCATCGGCGGATCGCGGCCATCGGCCCGACGGGCGAGGGGCAGGTGATCGATCATCGGGCGATGCGCCGACTCGACGGCTTTGCCGCCATGTTGCGCGAGGCCGGCCTGGGCGACGATCTGGTCGTGCGCCACGGGTCCACGCCATTCTCGTTCACGCAAGGTGCCGAAGCCCTGGGCCGGCTGCTGGATCGCACGCGCGCGATGACGGCCGTATTCGCCGTTTCCGACCTCGGCGCCGTCGGCGCCCTCACGGAATGCCAGCGTCGGCGGATCGGCGTGCCGGACGAGCTGTCCATCATGGGCTTCGGCGACTTCGAGATCGGGCGCATCGGCGTGCCGAGCCTGACCACGATTCGGGTCGATGCGCAGGCCATCGGCCACGAGACCGGACGGCTGATCCTGAGGATGGTGGCGGCCGGGCGATCCGAATCGGATCTCGTCCCGCCGCCCGTGCTCGACCTCGGCTTCGAGGTCATCGAGCGCCGGTCGACGCGGCCTGTTTCCGAACTTGGCTGAGGGCAGCCGTTTCAACACCACCTTGACGGGATGCCGCAAAGGCGACGCTTCTAGCCCGGGCGGTGGGAAGTCGTGTGCGCGGCGAGGGCCGGCGCGGCGCCGACTTGAGGGCAGGTGGCATGAACTCCGGGACCAACGTTGCGACCCTGGCCCAGCTCGGCGCGATCCTGGATGGCATTCCCGCCCGGATCGCGCTGCTGGATCGAGATCGCCGGCACCGTTACGTCAACCAGGAATATGCCCGATTCGTCGGCCAGACGCCGCCGGCGCTGTTGGGCAGGACGGTGGCGGACGTGCTCGGGGCGGCGGCCTTCGCGACGGTCCGCCCGCTTGGCGACCGGGCGCTGGCCGGCGAGACCGTCTGTTGGGATGGCTGGCTGCCGTATGACGATGGTGCCGACCTGCGCTTCGTTCAGTGCACCTACCTGCCCTATCGGAGTGCCGCCGGCACCATCGACGGCTATTTCGTCTTCGCCCGGGACCTGACCGCCCTCAAGCATAGCGAGCGCCAGCATGCCGAGCAGCTGGCCGCCCTGCAGACGAGCCAGGCGCTCTACGCCGCCATCACCGCCTCGGCGCTGGACTGCGTGATCGTGATCGACGAGGCCGGCGGGGTCGTGGAGTTCAACCCCGCGGCCGAGCGCACGTTCGGCCATCGGCGTGCGGCAGTGCTCGGCCGAAACATCGGCGAGATCATCGTGCCGCCGCACTTGCGCGAGCGGCACGCGGCGGGGTTTGCCCGCTATCTAGTGACCGGGGAGGCGCATGTCCTCGGCCGGCGGATCGAGATCGAGGGCCTGCGGGCGGATGGGGAGGTGTTTCCGCTCGAGCTGGCCATCACCGAGGTGCGGCTGCCGGACCGGCGCCTGTTCACCGCCTACCTGCGTGACCTCACGGCGGCCAGGGCAGCGGCGGCGGAAATCCAGCAGAGCCGCGACGCCCTGCATCAAAGCGAGAAGATGGCGGCCTTCGGGTCGCTGCTGGCCGGCGTGGCGCATGAGCTGAACAACCCTCTGGCCATCGTGATCGGCAACGCCATGATGCTGAACGAGGACGCGACGGAGGCCGAGAGCCCTCTCGCGGCCATCGCCACGAAGATCCAGATCGCGGCGGAGCGCTGCGGCCGCATCGTCCGCACGTTCCTCTCCATGGCGCGCCAGCGCCAGGTCGTCCTGCGCCCGTTCGCCATTCGGCCGCTGGTGACCGAAGGGCTGGAGCTGGTGGGCTACGGGCTGCGGACCAGCGGCGTCGAGGTGGTGGTCGCGATCCCTGACCGGCTGCCCCAGGCCGTGGGCGATCCGGATCAGCTCAATCAGGTCCTGGTCAATCTGCTCGTCAATGCCCAGCAGGCGATCGCGGCGCAGGCGTCGCCCCGGATCACCGTGACCGCGTGGGCCGGACCCAGCGAGCTGACCCTGGCGGTGGCCGACAACGGCCCCGGGGTGCCCCCCGAGATCCGCGACCGGATCTTCGACCCGTTCTTCACGACCAAGCCCATGGGCGCCGGGACCGGGATCGGCTTGGCCGTGTCGCGCGGCATCGTCGAGGCGCATGGCGGCAAGCTGCGCCTGGCCGTGCCCGACGAGGGAGGGGCACGGTTCGAGATCACGCTCCGCCGTGCCGCCGTGGGCGAGGCGCTGGCGCCCCCGGTGGTGGAGGACGCCCCCGAGCCCGCGTTTATAGGGGAACGGTTCTCCGCGTTGATCATCGACGACGAGCCGGAAGTCGCCGCGATCCTGGCGCACATGGTGTCGGCCGAGGGCTTTCGCTGCGACATCACCCATAGCGGAACCGACGCCTGCCGCAAGCTGCAGCGGCGGGATTACGATGTCGTCCTGTGCGACCTGCACATGCCCGACACCAATGGCGTCACGCTGTTCACCTGGCTCGGGACCCGCAAGCCGCATCTCTGCGAGCGCGTGATCTTCGTCACCGGCGACACGCTGGGCCAGACGACGATGGGCTTGGTGGCCAACTCGGGGCGTCCCGTGCTGGAGAAGCCGTTCGTGCCCGAGGAGGTGCGTTCGATCGTGAGGCGCCTGCGGCCCGCTGGCGACGCTACCGGCCGGGTCACCTCCAAGCGCCGACGGCGGGGCAGCGGCGACCGGCCGACCTGAGGCTGGCGGTCTCGACGGCTCGACTCGCTCAGGGCCGGTACAGGTAACCTCGGCCACGTGCCGTGAGAATCAGCTGCGGGTGCCTGGGATCGACCTCGATCCGGCGCCGCAGCCGCACGATGCGGTGATCGATGCTGCGATCGAACGGATCGTCGTCCCGCGCCGGTGCCAGCTCGAGCAGCTGGTCACGCGAGAGGACATCGCCGGGCTGGCGCGCGAACGCCTGCAGCAGCTGCAGCTCGCCCGGCGTTACCCGTATGGCCCGGCCGTCATCGTGGATCAGTGTCTCGGCCAGCGGCCCGAGCCGCCACGGGCCCAGC
>JBATRI010000111.1:0-4156 GCA_049292515.1 Geminicoccaceae bacterium | reverse complement strand
TTGCTGCCCAGCGGGATCGGCGCCCACACCAGCAGTGCCACCGTCAGCCACAGCGCCGCCGTGCTCAGCACCCGCCCCGCTCGTTCCATGCCCGCTCCCATGGTCCCCAGAACCCCCGTGGCGCATCCTGCGGCCGCCACCGGCCTATGGCCCCGACGGCCCATCGCGGACGCCTCACCCTGTAGCAGCCCGCGTCGCGCCGACCAATGCGCACGATCGGGCCGACCCGGCCATGCGTTTGCGCAATCCTATCATGCAACTATTAGTGTCGTATTGTCGCGGGTTCTGCCGCTGTGGATGGAAAGGATTGGCGCGGCTTTCGGCGTTTTCATTGGTTGGTTACGCTTGACCCATTTTATGCTGCGCTGCAAACTTATCACTAGCTAGAGGCGAAAGATTGAGCTAACGGTTGTGTGTAGTTCGACCCGGTGCGTATGTTTGGTCGGACCGGGTCGCGCTTAAGCGAGACTGCGGCAATCAGAGGTCGGGTGTCTGTTCCATCGGTTGTCGTCAGGGGTTTGCCCTGTGCGTGACGGCGTTGCGACGCGGCATGGTGTGGTCGACCGCATTTGATGGTCGACAGGGTTCGTCTGGTGGAGGAGCGCATATGAGTAAGGTGGCATTGGTCACCGGCATTACCGGCCAGGATGGCGCCTATCTGGCCGAGCTGCTGCTGGGTAAGGGTTACGTCGTCCACGGCGTCAAGCGTCGCGCCTCCGCCTTCAACACCGCCCGCATCGACCATCTCTATCAGGACCCGCACACGGCTGGCGCGCGCTTTCACCTGCACTATGGCGATCTGACCGACGCCACCAACCTGATCCGCATCGTGCAGGAGGTGCAGCCGGACGAGATCTACAACCTGGCCGCCCAGAGCCACGTCAAGGTCAGCTTCGACACCCCGGAATATACCGCCAACGCCGACGGCATCGGCACGCTCCGCCTGCTGGAGGCCATCCGCATCCTGCGCCTCGAGGGCAGGACCCGCTTCTACCAGGCCAGCACCTCGGAACTCTACGGCAAGGCCGTCCCGCCCCAGTCCGAGGCCACGCCGTTCCTGCCGCAGAGCCCCTACGCCAGCGCCAAGCTCTACGCCTACTGGATCGTGCGCAACTACCGTGACGGCTACGGCATGTTCGCCTCCAACGGCATCCTCTTCAACCACGAGAGCCAGCTGCGCGGCGAGACCTTCGTCACCCGCAAGATCAGCCGCGGCGTTGCCGCCATCGAGCTCGGCCTGCAGGACCGGCTGTGGATGGGCAATATCGACAGCTTGCGCGATTGGGGCCACGCCCGCGACTATGTCGAGGGCATGTGGCGCATCCTGCAGCACGACCGCGCCGAGGATTTCGTGCTCGCCACCGGCGAGGCCCACAGCGTGCGCGAGTTCCTCGAGCGCGCCTTTGCCCAGGTCGGCCGCGACCTCGTCTGGAAGGGCGAGGGCCTGGACGAGAAGGGCATCGACCGCCGCACCGGCAAGCTCCTGGTCGAGATCGACCCGCGCTACTTCCGCCCGCTCGAGGTCGACTACCTGCTGGGCGACCCGTCCAAGGCGCGCGAGCAGCTGGGCTGGCGCCACACCACGACGTTCCATGAGCTGGTGGCGGAGATGGTGGCCTCCGACCTCGACCAGGTCAGGCGCGAGCATCTGGCCCACGGCCACCTCGTCAACCACGCGGCCGAGTGAGGTGCAGCATTTGCCCCTGGCACGTACGGGCACCGCGATGATGGATCGTTTCTTTCCGGAGGTCGCAGCCGGCGGATTCTCCCGGCGCGACGGCACCGTGGAGTTTTATAGTAGGGTAAACTCACTCCTGAGCGCAGATAAGGTTCTGCTCGATTTTGGTGCCGGCAGAGGGGTTGGCCATCTCGATGACATGACGGAATATCGCAGGAGCTTACGCAATTTTCAGGGCAAGGTACGGTTTATCTACGGCGTCGATGTAGATCCTGCCGTACTACAAAATCCCAGTCTAGATGAAGCCTATCTTCTTGATGAAGCGGGCCTTATACCGATGAAAGCTGACTCAGTTGATGTTATACTAAGTGACTGGGTCTTTGAGCATCTTCCCAATCCTGCCGTTACCATTAGCGAATTTAGGCGTGTTTTGCGCGCGGGCGGATGGATATGCGCTCGTACCCCAAATCGGTGGCACTATCAGTATCTGGCTTCAAGAATAATCCCGGATCGCCATCATACGCGTGTGCTGGCAATGGTGCAGGAAGATCGCAAGGAGGTGGACATTTTCCCAAAACATTACCTTCTGAATGATATGAATGCAAAGTCGAGATTTTTCAAGAGGCACGAATTCGATGATTTCTCTTATTACTATTCACCTGAGCCGGCTTATCTCCCAAGGAACGCCGCTCTCTGGCGATTGGCGTTGGGACTTGAGGCGGTGATGCCACCTTGGCTCCGCCCGAACCTGTTCTTCTTCTTGCGCAAGCGGTGACTGGGGATATGGATGGAGCCACCACCGTTCTTTGACTTAGCCGGCAGGTCGGTCTTCGTGGCCGGCCATCGCGGCATGGTGGGCTCGGCCCTGGTGCGTCGCCTCGGTGCCGAGCCGGTCGAGCTCCTGACCGCGACCCGCGCCGAGCTCGACCTGGCTCGCCGCGCCGACGTCGAGGCCTGGCTGCAGGCCCGCCGCCCCGACGTGGTGATCGTGGCCGCGGCCAGGGTCGGCGGCATACTCGCCAACGCCACCCATCCAGTCGAGTTCCTGGAGCAGAATCTCGAGCTGGAGCTGAATCTGATCCGGGCCTCGCACCAGGCCGGCGTGAAGAAGCTCCTCTTCCTCGGCTCGTCCTGCATCTACCCGCGCGACTGCCCGCAGCCGATCCGCGAGGACTATCTGCTGACCGGCCCGCTCGAGCCGACCAACGAGTGGTACGCGCTGGCGAAGATCGCCGGCATCAAGCTATGCCAGGCCTATCGGCAGCAGTTCGGCGCCGACTTCATCAGCGCCATGCCGACCAACCTCTACGGCCCCGGCGACAATTTCGACCTCGCCGCCAGCCATGTCGTGCCGGCTCTGATCCGCAAGATGGATGAGGCGAGGGACACCGGCGCCCGCTCCGTGCCGATCTGGGGCAGCGGCAGCCCGCGCCGCGAGTTCCTTCACGTCGACGACCTAGCCGACGCCTGCGTCCACCTGCTCCGCCACTATTCGGCCGCGGGCCCGGTCAATGTCGGCTGCGGCGCCGATCTCACCATCGCCGAGCTGGCGGCACTCATCCGTAATGTCGTGGGTTACGAGGGCGAGCTAGCCTTCGACGCCGGCAAGCCCGATGGTACCCCCAGGAAGCTGCTTGACATCGGCAGGCTCAGGGCCCTCGGCTGGGAGCCCAGGATACCCCTGCGCCAGGGCCTGGAGCTGTCCTGGCGCTGGTTCCAGGCCCACCGTGACGCCTGGCGCGATCGGCGCCAGGGGGTGGCGGCATGAGGGCCTCGCCCCGCATCGGCTCCTTCCCTGCCGATGCGAGCTTGCTCGCATCCCATGAGGGCCGTCGCCTCGCCCAGCCGGAGGAGTTCATGCGCGCCGAGCTGCCGATCGAGGCCGCCGTGGAGTTTCGTGGACGGCGTCTGTCCGCGGCTGGGGCACGGGTCCTGGTCGAGGGTGCCGTCCGGGCGGGTGATGTGCTGGCCGTGGTCCTCGCCGGCGTTATCGTCGCCGTCTGGCGCTTCCAGGCCGAGACCATGCCGCCGTCCGTCTCCGCGGCGTTGCTCGTCGGCTGCCTGCTGGCGCCCAACATCCTGCCGTTGTTCGGCCTCTACCGCGCGGAGCGCTTGGGCGTGCTGGCCTTTCAGATCCCGCGCGTGCTGGCTGCCTGGACGACGATCATGGCCGCCCTCATCGCCGTGCTGTTCGCGATGAAGCTCACCGACGACGTCTCGCGGCTTTGGATTCTGCTCTGGTTCGCGGCCGGTGCGGTCTCCCTGGTGGCCGCCCGCATCGTCACCCGCTTGGCGCTTGCCCGCAGCGGCACCGCCAGTGCCATGACCCGCCAGGTGGCCGTCGTCGGCCTGGGCGAGCATCTGGTCGAGACCGTGGCCCGCTTGACCGAGGCCGACCCCGCTCTGCGCGTCGCCGCCATCCTCGATCTCGACGGCTCGCTGCTCGGTCGTTGGCCGGCCGGCGTGCTGGCCTTGCGC
>JBATRI010000110.1:0-4840 GCA_049292515.1 Geminicoccaceae bacterium | reverse complement strand
GCCATGACCCACTCGGCCGGCCGCCGGGCGGCCTCGACCACGGCCTCCGCACCGGCCGCGACCTCGATGCCGTTGCCGGCCAGACGGTCTTTCAGCTCGGGGTAACAGGCGGGATCCCCGATCACGGCGAGCCGGGCGCCGCAGCGTCGTGCCAGCGCCGCCAGCGCTTCCGCCCGGCGGAACCCCGTCACCGCCTCGACCCGGTAAAGCTCGGGGCGCTCGGCCACCAGCGCCAGCGTGCTGCGGCCGATGGAGCCGGTGGCGCCCAGGATGGTGATGCCGCGCGGTCGCTCCGGCGACGGGGCTGGGCGACCGGTCACGACGGCCCGCCGGACATGAAAAGCCAGACGATGGCGGCAAAGACCGGCACGGCGAAGATCAGACCGTCGATCCGGTCGAGCAGACCGCCATGGCCAGGGATCAGATGCCCACTGTCCTTGACGCCGGCCCGGCGCTTGAGGCCCGATTCGAACAGGTCGCCGACCTGGGAGATCCCTGCCAGCACGACGGCGATGGTCGCCGGAAACCAGAAGCCGGCACCCGCCGCCCAGCCCGCGAGACCGCCCAGCAGGGTGGCACCGGCGATGCCGCCGAGCAGGCCGGCCCAGGTCTTGCCGGGGCTGATGCGCGGCGCCAGCTTCGGGCCACCGACGGTGCGGCCGACGAAGTAGGCGCAGACATCGGTCGACCAGACCACGAGCAGCAGCCACATCACGTGCTCGAAGCCGCTGGGCACATTGTTGCGCAGCCAGACCAGGCTCAGTGGCGGCAGGCCGACATAGAGGGCCCCCAGGGCGGTGCCACCGGGCGGGCCGGCGCGCAGCAGGAGCAGAGCTCCCGCCGCCAGCAGCGGGCCTGCCAGTGCCATGGCAAAGGCCGTGGTCGGCATCCCGAGCTGAAGCGCCAGGATGGCGAGGCACGCAACACCGCCGGTAGCGACGGCCATCGGCCAGGGCGAGCCCGGCGCCGCGAGAACGGCCCATTCATGGGCCATGATCAGGACCGCCACCAGCACCAGGGCCGCGAACAGCCAGCCGCCGACGAACACCGCGGCTGCGGCACCCAACGCCAGCACGACGGCCGAAAGCACACGCTGCCGCAACGCCGGGTCGAACGATTCAACTGGCCGAAGCGCCATACCGTCGCTCACGCCGTTGATACTCGCGCAGCGCCTCGTGCAGATGTTCCTCGGAGAAGTCGGGCCAGCTGAACGGGATGAAGACGAGCTCGGTGTAGGCCAGCTGCCAGAGCAGGAAGTTGCTGATCCGCTGCTCGCCGCTGGTGCGGATCAGGAGATCGGGATCCGGGACGCCGGCCGTGCTCAGGCGGTCGGCGAACATGTCCTCGTCGATCGTCTCGGGATCGAGCCTGCCCGCCTTGGCATCCGCCGCCAGCCGCCGCGCCGCCAGCGTGATCTCCTGCCGGCTGCCATAGTTGAGCGCCATGATCACGGTCACGCGCTGGTTGTCGCGGCTGGCCGCCTCGGTGTCCTCGATCAGCGTGCGGATGTCCGGCGGCAGCCCGGTGCGGTCGCCGATCACCCGCAGCTGGACCCCGTTGCGGGTCAGCTCGGCCAACTCGCGCTTGAGGTAGAGGCGGAGCAGATCCATCAGCTCGCCGACCTCGGTCGCCGGCCGCCGCCAGTTCTCCGACGAAAACGCGAACAGTGTCAGGTAGCGAACCCCCGCCTTGGCGCAGGCCTCGACCGCACGGCGTACCGCTTCGGCGCCGCGCCGGTGGCCGTAGGCGGGCGGCATGCCGCGAGACCGCGCCCAGCGGCGATTGCCGTCCATGATGATGGCGACGTGAACCGGCGGTGGAGTGGCGGCCGCGTCCTGCTGCAGGGGCTCTCTACGCACGCGCACTCGCCATCAGACCTGCAAGATGTCCTTTTCCTTGTGGGCGAGCAGGTCGTTGACCCCTTCGATATGGCGGTCGGTCAGCTTCTGCACCTCGTCGGACCACAATTTGTGCTCGTCCTGCGAGATGTCGCCGTCCTTTTCCAGCCGCTTGAGCTGGTCCATGCCGTCGCGGCGCACGTTGCGCACGGCGACCCGGGCCTGCTCTGCATAGCGATGCGCCACCTTGACCAGCTCGGTGCGACGCTCCTGCGTCAACTCCGGCAGCGGCACCCGCAGCAGCTGGCCGTCGACCGAAGGATTGAGCCCCAAGGAGCTGTTGCGGATCGCCTTGTCCACGGCCTTGACCAGACCGCGGTCCCAGACCTGGACCGTGAGCATCCGGGCCTCGGGCACGTTGACCGTGCCCACCTGGGTCAGCGGCAGCTCCGAGCCGTAGGCCTCGACGACGATCGATTCCAGCAGGCTGGCGCTGGCCCGGCCGGTACGCAGGCCCTGAAGCTCCTTGCGTAGCACCTCGAGCGCGCTGTCCATGCGCTTGGTGAGATCGGCTACATCCGGTTGCCGATCGCTCATGCCGCCGCCTCCTCGGTTATGATGGTGTGAGGGCCCTCACCCCGCAGCACCCGCGCAAAAGCGCCGGGAGCATGCACGGAAAAGACGATGATGGGAATGCTGCTCTCCCGCGCCAGCGAGATCGCGGAGGCGTCCATCACTTTCAGATCCCGCGACAGCACCTCGAGATAGGTCAGCCGTTCATAGCGCTCGGCGTCCGGGTCGCGGCGGGGATCGTCGGAGTAGACCCCGTCGACCTGCGTTCCCTTGAGGATGGCGTTGCAGTCCATCTCGGCCGCACGCAGCGCCGCCGCGGTGTCCGTGGTGAAGTAGGGATTGCCGGTACCGGCGGCGAAGATAACGATCCGCCCCTTCTCGAGGTGGCGAACCGCGCGCCTGCGGATATAGGGTTCGCACACCGCCGACATCGGGATCGCCGACATGACCCGGGTCGGGATGCCCACATGCTGCTCGATCACGCTCTGCACGGCCAGCGCGTTGATGACCGTGCCCAGCATGCCCATGTAGTCGGCGGTCGAGCGCTCGACACCCGCCTCGGCCAGCGTGCTGCCGCGGATGATGTTGCCGCCACCGATGACGATGCAGAGCTCGACGCCCATCTTGTGGACGGCCGCACAGTCCTCGGCGAGCTGCCGCAGCACCCGCCGGTCGTGACCGAACTCACCGTCCCCGAGCAGCGCCTCGCCCGACATCTTGAGCAGGACGCGTCGGAAACGCGACCCAGGGATAGCGGCCTCGTTCATCGGCTGGGCTCCGGCTTGGCGCGTGAAGGAATTGCGGGCGTCAGGCGCCGGCGAGCTGCGCCACCTCGGCGGCGAAGTCGTCCGCATTGCGCTCGACCCCCTCGCCCAGCGCCAGCCGCACGAAGGCCGTAACCTCGATCGGCGCGCCGATTTCCTTGGCCACCGCCTGGACCGCCGCCTTCACCCGCTGGTCGGGGTCGACGACGAAGGCCTGCTCCAGCAGCACGGACTCCTCATAGAACTTGCGCAGCCGACCCTCGACCATCTTCTCGATGATGCTCTCGGGCTTGCCCGACGCCCGCGCCTGATCGGCGAAGATCGCGCGCTCACGCTCGATCACCGTCGGGTCCAGCTTGTCGGCGCTCACCGCCTGTGGGCTGGTGGCGGCAACGTGCATCGCCAGCTGCTTGCCGAGCTCGGCCAGGCGTGCCTGATCGCCGGTCGAGGCCAGGGCCACCAGCACGCCGATCTTGCCGAGGCCCGGCGAGAGCTGGTTGTGCAGGTAGCCGGCGACGACGCCAGCAGGGACCTCGAGATAGGCGGTCCGGCGCAGGTTCATGTTCTCGCCGATGACGGCGATGGCCTGCGTGATCTCGTCCTCGACGGTGCGGCCGGTGGCCTCGATCAACGCCGCCTTCAGCGCCTCGATGTCGCCCTTGGCCGCCGGCGCCAGGGCCGCGATGCGGCGCACCAGCTCCTGGAAGTTCTCGTTCCTGGCCACGAAGTCGGTCTCGGCGTTGACCTCGACCAGGGCACCCGCCGTGCCGGCCAGCGTCAGGCCGATCAGGCCCTCGCTGGTGACCCGGCTGGCCTTCTTGGCCGCGGCCGCGAGGCCCTTCTTGCGCAGCCAGTCGGTGGCCGCCTCGACGTCACCCTCGACCTGCGCCAGGGCGCGCTTGCAGTCCATCATGCCGGCGCCGGTGCGCTCACGCAGCTCCTTGACCAGCGCGGTCGTGATCTCGGCCATGCTCAAATCAACTCCATTCGTCTCGGGATCGGGCGCCGCTCAGCCGGCCTGGGCTGGGCTGGCAGCCTCCTCGGCAGGCGGCGGCAGCTCGGCCCCGGCCTCGGTCAAATCCTCGATCTCGCCCAGGTCCTCGATGCTGCCGATGTCGATGCCCGACGCCGACATCTCGGCCTGGATGCCGTCCAGAATGGCGCCAACGGCGAGGTCGCAGTACAGATTGATCGCCCGGCTGGCATCGTCGTTGCCGGGGAACGGGAAACGAATCTTGCGCGGGTCGCTGTTGCTGTCGAGCACGGCCACGACCGGGATGCCCAGCTTGTTGGCTTCCTGGACCGCGATCTCTTCCTTGTTGGTGTCGATCACGAACAGCATGTCGGGCAGGCCGCCCATGTCCTTGATGCCGCCCAGGGCCCGCTGCAGCTTGGCCTGCTCGCGGCTCAGGTTGAGCAGCTCCTTCTTGGTGAAGCCCTGCTGCGTCGCCGGGTCGGCCAGCTGCACCTCGAGCTCGCGCAGACGCTTGATCGAGTGCGAGATCGTCTTCCAGTTGGTCAGCATGCCGCCGAGCCAGCGATGGTTGACGTAGTACTGGCCGCAGCGCTTGGCCGCCTGGGCCACGGGCTCCTGCGCCTGCCGCTTGGTGCCGACGAACAGCACGCGGCCGCCGGCGGCGGCGACGTCGCGCATCGCCGCCAGGG
>JBATRI010000109.1:0-18050 GCA_049292515.1 Geminicoccaceae bacterium | reverse complement strand
GGCTGCCGAGGACGACGACGGCCTCTCCGGCCGATGGACGCGGGGCCTCTTGATCCGCCGCTCCATCGCCGACGGCGAGCTTGCCTTCTTCTCGACCTGGTGCCCAGCCGGGACCGGAATCGAGATCTTGGTCAAGGTCGAAGGGCACCGCTGGGCGATCGGGGACGGCTTCGAGACCGCCAGGAACGAGCTCGGCCTCGACCACAACGAGACCCGCTCCTGGCACGGCTGGCACCGCCACGTCTCGCTGGTGATGCTGGCCTTTGCCATGCTGGCCGCGATCCGGTGCCGGGCGAACGCGCCCACGCCCCCAAAAATCCCGATCCGGCTCGCTCAAAGGCACCAGACCTCATCCGCTGGTCGGTCCAGGAACTCCGCCGCATCGCTGTCCGTCTCGCCCAGCGACGCATCCAGCCCGCCTACATCATCGCCTGGTCCGTCTGGCGACGCGCCCATCAGGCCGCCGCACAACGTTCACATCTGAAGCAAAAAATGCAACTGTAATGCTAGGGCGTGTTGACATTCACCGGATGGCGAGAACGGTGCCGACGAGATGGATCATGGCAGAGAAGCTTTCGTCGGTTTTCTCATAACGCGTGGCGATGCGTCGGAAGGCCTTGAGCTTACAGAAGAAGTTTTCGATCAGATGGCGCCAGCGGTACATATGGAAGTCGCAGGCGATGGCCTGCTTGCGGTTGGCCTTGGGCGGGATGATCGCTTGCGCCCCGCGCTTGTCCAACTCGGCGCGCAGCCAGTCGATATCGAAGGCCTTGTCGGCCAGGAGCGCCAGGACCTCGATGTCCTTGATGAGCGGCTCGACGCCGACGCTGTCATGCCGTTGACCGGGCAGGAGAACGAAGCGGGCCAGATTGCCGAGCGCGTCGACCAAGGCCACGATCTTGGTCGTCAGGCCGCCGCGCGATCGGCCGATGGCCTGATTTTGAGTCCCCCTTTTGCGCCGGTGCCCTGCTGGTGGACCCGGACGATCGTGCCGCCGATGATGGCGTACTCGAAATCGGGATCACCCGACAAGCTACTGAAGATCCTCTCCAGTACACCCTTCATCGCCCATCTGCGGAAGCGCTTGAAGACCGAATTCCAGTGCCCGAACGCCTCATGCAGATCGCGCCATGGCGACCCCGTACGCGCAACCCAAAGTATCGCCTCAAAAAACAGCCGGTTGTCGGCGCCCGAGCGACCAGGATCGCCGGGCTTGCCAGGAAGCAGCGGCGCAACCCGCTCCCATTGCTCATCGCTCAAAACACTTCGATCCAAGGCTGGTCTCCGTTTTCCAACCTTGAATCCGATTTCGCGCCCGAGCGGAATCCGCAGTTCCACGACCGTCGGCTCGAGCTCGACCCCAAGCGGCGGCGCATCAGCGCGACAGCGCTGGCGCCAATGGCAGCGGGCGCCTGAGCGCCCGCTGCTTCGCGGCCGAGGTCAGAGCGAGCCGATATAGGCGATGAGAAAATCCTGGGCCGCTGAATCTGTGATGCTCACGTGCTTCATCCGCGTGCCGGACACCAGCTTCTCGTTGTCCGAAAGCCACTGCCGCAGACTTTCCTCGGTCCAGATGATGCCCGACTGCGTCAGCGCGTGGGAATAGGCGAAACGCGGCAGCGTCCCGGCGGGGCGGCCGATGACGCCGGCGAGGGTTGGCCCGAACGCGTTCTTCGAGGGATCCGCCGAATGGCAGGCCATGCAGTTCTGGCGGAACATCATCTCGCCTGCGGCGACCCTGGCCTGATCGAGGCTCTTGGTCGGGTCCGCGGCCAGTGCCGGCGTCGCAACCCCGAGTACCAGCAGACAAACGCGGAGTGTTTGGATCACCATCGCTTCGCCCTCATGTCGCGCCGGTTCGACTACGGAGCGCCGGCCGTGCGCTGCGCCCTATCCGCGGCGGCCGCCGGTTGACTACTCCGACTTATGCATGGGGTGGCCGCCCCTCTACCTCGCCGGTGTAACGCTCGGTGGACAACCGGAGGCGAGGAGTTGACCATGCGGATTGCGGTGAGCGGGATCGACCTGGGGAAGAACGGCTGCAGTCTGACGGAACCGGACGACAAGGGTGCCGTGGTCAAGCGCCGCTGCCCACGACCGGACCACATTTCATCCTTCACCAAGGATAGCACGCCGTGTGTGGTCGCGCTGGAGGCCTGTTGCGGTGCTCCGCATCCCGGCCGCCTACTGGCGGCCCAAGGGCATGAGGTACGGCTGATGGCGCCGGTGTATGTCCGGCCTTACGTCAAGGCGCAGAAGAGCGACGATCGCGCTGCCGAGGCGGCGACCCGGCCGACAGTGCGGTTGGTCGAGCTGAAGGATGCGGCGAGATTTCCCCCGCCTCCAGTCCGCCGTTGCCCGCGGCGGCGTCAAGGGCGGCCGGGACAGGAGCTTCAGGTTCAGAGGTTGCGAGGGCGATTGACGAGGTGATGGCATGACAGGTCGGACCGGGATCCATATGCGCTAAGTTAAGAGTTCCTGGCTACATACGAGCTGTTGGGAGCTCACCCGGCTCGAGTGAACGGGGCGGCGGAGGGTCCTATTTCGCGGTCGCCTGCTGCAGGTAGGCGATGACGTCGGCCCGCTCCTCGGGCTTCTTCAGGCCCGGGAAGGCCATCTTGTTCTTTGGAATGAACTCCTTCGGGTTCTCAATGTACTCGCCGATGGTCTCGGCATTCCAGACGAGGCCGTCCTTGCCGTGCTGGATCATCGACTCGGAGTACTTGAACCCCTCGATCGTGCCGGCCGTGCGGCCGAACACGCCCTGAAGCGACGGGCCGACGCGGTTGGTCGGGGCGTTGGCGACGTGGCACGCCGCACAGCGCTTGAAAACCTTTTCGCCGTTGGCCGCATCGCCATCCGCCAGCGCCGTGCCGGCGATGAGCAGCGAGAGCGAGCAACCAATCAAACATGCCTTGAGCATTGTGCCTCCCGTCGGCCTTGCAACCGAATGAACCAAGGCCCCACCATAGCCGCGGTTCTTAGGCTCTGACTACGGCAAAGACAAGTCTTGTTGCTTGCCGAGACGCCATGACACGGCCCCTCAGACGATGCGCGGGCTCAGGCGTGGCGCACCTGCACCGAAGGTTGCCGTGCCACCCTTACGTGTGGCGCGTCAGTTAGGATTGCCGGTCCGTATTGCCTCACTACCCGATGCTCCCGAGCATGGGTCCTTTGCCTCAGCTATTTGCTCCCAACATCTCGACCATTGCCTCATCCTCGCACACCCGTTGCTTCATTCACAAACCCCGTTGCCGCATCGTCACCCGCTCCCTCGTCCGCTTCAGACGTCCCAAACACCAATCCGGTGGGCCGCCTCGCGGCGCCAATGCTTCACGCGCCGCTGCAAGGTCCGCAGCAGCTTGTCCGGATACGTCCCGGGTACCTCCGACTGCAACCGATCCAGCAGCTGGCGCGATGGCTGCCACGGCTGCTCCACGAACCACGCGTGCAGTTGCACCGTGACCGCCACCAGGGGGGCAGGGCGCCTTCGCCACCGCTTTGCCTGCGGCTTCGGCTTCGAAGTCGGGCGCACGTCGCCCTCCTGCCAAGCCGTGCGCAGCCCCGCCAGGAATTGCTGCAGCGTCGGCACCGTCGGCGCAGGCTGTTCCACACCGACCGCCCGGTCCGCAATCCCGACCGGCTGCGCCTGCGCTGTGCGGATCTCCCGCAGCAGCCGAAGCGGGTCCAGCGTCGCATGTGTTGCCTGCAGGCGCGTACGCACTTCCTCCGGCACCCGCGTATCGGCCAACAGCCGCTGGTACGGCGTTGCGGGCAGATGGTAGCGCTTACGCACTTTGGCCCCATCCCGCGACTTCGCGGCCAGCTTGAAACGAGAGCTGGAAGTGGTTCACGAACAGCCGCACCGAGCGGTAGAGCTCGGCTAGCACGGCCGCGGCTTCCAGCCCTTCAAGCCGCCGGTAGCCCACGATCCCCTGCACCACCGCGCCGTTCTTCTGCTCCACAAAGGCCTGGTCGTTCTTGTGGTAGGACCGGCAGCGCGTGCACGCTACGCCCGCGTTGGCGCAGTAGGCCTGGACGGTCTCGTTCAAGAATACCGTGTCGTTGTCCGTGTCGAACCCGAGCAGCGGGATCGGCAGCAACTTGCGCACCTCGCCCAGCACTTCGATCAGCAACCGCTGCTCACGCACCAGCAGCGGCGCGCACTTCGTCCAGCCCGTGGCAATGTCGGTCAGCACCAGCGTCTGCACGAAACTACCGCGCGCCGTCGGCCCGCTATGCGCTACCAGGTCCGCCTCGACGAACCCAGGAGCCGGACCCTGCCAGTCCGAGAAGGTCCGCACCGGCACGCTCCGCCGCACTGCCGCCGATGGTGGCGTGCGCCGGCGTTTCTTGCCACCTGCAGGGTCTTTCACCGCCCGCAGCGCCCGGTCGATCGTTGCCGCACTCATCGCCAGCACGCCGGTGCGTACCTCTGGCGCCAGCTGCAGATGTCCGTGCCGCTCCATCGCCTCCACCAGCTCCGGCAGCAGTGGCCGCAGCCGCTTGCCGCAGACCCGGTCCGACGCCTCTCACAGCACGATCAACGCCTCATGCACCGCCGCGTCGTAGACCCGGCCTCGCCGCTGACCCTGCCGGTTACCCGCTGCCTTGCCGCCACGGAGTAGACGCATCGCGTGTTTCCGGTGGTGACCCGTCACCGCCACCAATTCGTCTCGCGTCGCCATGCTCACTCGCTTCATCCCAGCTCCCGCGGCTCGTCATCGCTAGGGAGCATTTCAAATGAGGCAACGGCTCCACCCTCGGGAGCATTTCAGGCGAGGCAATGCGCCGTCCATACCTTGAACGGAATGCTCGAGTTCGAACGCTCGAAGCCCGTCTGGACCAGGTAAGCAACAACACGGCGCGCCCCCAACTACCCGCCCGAATCCGTGCAGCAAAGCGGCGTCTTCGCCGAAAGTAGCGCTTGCGCCGCCTCGCCGCGCGGCCACAGATACTGCGTGAGTCTTCGTGGGGGTTGCTGCCGCAAGAGCGTGCCTTAGGAAACGGCCAGGATGATCGACGAGTCCGCGGGCGCGCCTCCCGCCGTCAGGCGAGGCGTGTCCTCAGCTGCCGACCCGATCGAGGCCGCGCGGGAACTGCGGGGCAAGCTGGCAGGACCGGACGTGGTGCTCGTGCTCTTCTTCTGTTCCACGAAATATGAGACGCCCGGTTTCGCGGCCGAGCTCACCCGACTGTTCGAGGGCGTGCTTGTCGTCGGCTGCACCAGCGCCGGCGAGATCGGGCCGGGCGGCTATCATGAGCACTCGGTGACCGCGGTGAGCTTCGCCCGCCCGGAGTTCGAGGCGGTGGCGGCACTGCTTGTCGCTGAGAGCGAGGTCGAGCTGGGCTGCTGTCGCGAGACCGTGGCTGCGTTGCGACGCAAGCTCAATCGTCGGTTGGAGGGCTGGGCCGGTGATGCCAACCGCTTCGCCGTGCTCCTCGTCGACAGCACGACTCGCCGGGAGGAAGAGGTGGCTTCGTTGGTCGGCAGCGCACTCGCCGACCTGCCGGTTCTTGGTGGCTCGGCTGGCGACGCACTCGCGTTCGAGCGCACCAGCATCTTCTACGATGGCTGTTTCCTGCCAGAAGGCGCGGTCCTGCTGCTGGTCGCCACCAACCGCCCGGTGCAGACCTTCCGCAGCCAGCACTTCGTCGCCTCCGACCGGAAGATGGTGGTCACCGGGGCCGCGCCGGAGCGCCGCCTCGTGACCGAGTTCGATGCCGAGCCCGCGGTCGAGGTCTATGCCAAGCTCGTCGGCTTCCCGGTGGCCGAGCTGACGCCGATGGTGTTCGCGACCCACCCGCTCGTCGCCCGGCTCAGCGGTGCCGAGTACGTACGGGCGATCCAGAAGGCCAACCCTGACGGCAGCCTCAGCTTCTACTGCGCGATCGACGAAGGCTTGGTGCTCACGCTGTCGGAGGGGCGCGACCTGCTGAGCCGGGTCGAGGGCCTGTTCCAGGACATCCAGGCTCGGATCGGCACGCCGGACGTCGTGATCGGCTTCGAGTGCGTGCTCAATCGCCTGGAGGCCGAGCGCAGCCAGATTAAGCATCACCTGTCGCGGCTGCACGATGCCAATAACGTTACCGGCTTCGCAAGCTTCGGCGAGCAGTGGGGCTCGATGCACGTCAACCAGACCTTCACCGGCATCGCCATCGGCCGGGCGGCCAAGCCATGACCGCCGCCGTCGAGGCGCAGCTGGCCGATCTCGCGCACGAGAACGAGAAGCTGCGCAAGATCCGCGACGTCCTGGTGCGACGGGTCGAGCGGAGCATGGATCTCCAGGGCTCGGAGTTCGCGCTGTTCGAGCGGGCGACGCTGCTCGAGGCGGAGGTGCGCAAGCGCACGACGCAGGTCGAGCAGGCGATGGCCGAGCTGCAGCGCAGCAACCGCGCGCTCGAGGAGGCGAAGGCGCGGGCCGACGAGGCCAATCTCTCCAAGACGCGGTTTCTTGCGGCGGCCTCGCACGACCTGCTCCAGCCGCTCAACGCTGCCCGCCTGTTCCTGTCGGCGCTGAGCGAGACCGAGCTGCCGACGAGCGCAGCCCGGCTGATCGAGAACGTCGAGCTGGCGTTCGAGTCGATCGATCGGCTGTTGAGCGCCCTGCTCGACATCTCCAAGCTTGATGCCGGCGTCGTCACGCCGGTGATGGAGAACGTACCGCTCGGCCCGCTCCTGCGCCGGCTGGTCGCCGAGTTCGCGCCGCTCGCGGACCGCAAGGGCTTGGCGCTGCGCCTCGTGCCCACCGACGCGGTGGTCGTGACGGATCAGGGCATGCTGAGCCGTGCGCTGATGAAGCTCGTGTCGAATGCGATCCGCTACACGCGCCGGGGCGGGGTGCTGATCGGCGTGTGCCGGCACGGGTCGGGGGTTCGCGTCGAGGTGGTGGACACGGGCATCGGCATCCCACGCCACCAGCAGGCCGAGATCTTCGACGAGTTCCGGCGGCTCGGTGCCGACGACGGGCAGCGCGACCGTGGCTTCGGCCTGGGGCTCGCGATCGTCGAGCGGATCGCCCGGATGCTCGGGCATCTGCTGACGGTGCGGTCGGTGCCGGGCCGCGGCTCGCGGTTTGCACTCTCCCTGCCCCGGGGCGCACCGGAATCGGCGCTGCCGGTGACGCTTGCGGGCGCCGAGACCGAGCCCCGATCCCGGGGCGCGCTGCTGGTGGTCATCGAGAACGAGGCCTCCATCCGCGAGGGCATGCAGGTGCTGCTGCAAGGCTGGGGCCATGTCGTGCTCACGGCGCCGTCGCCGGAGATCGCCATCGGCCTGTTGCGCCGAGGTCGCCGGCGGCCGGCCGCGGTGATCGCGGACTACCATCTCGACGGCTGCACCGGGACCGGTGCCATCGGCATGGTGCGCGCCGACTTCGGCCCCGACATCCCGGCCGTGGTGATCACGGCCGACCGGATGCCGGAGGTACAGCGTGAGGTCGAGGCGCTGGGCGTGCCCATGCTCAACAAGCCGGTGCGCCCGGCCCAGCTCAGATCGCTGCTGGCTAAGATGCTGGAGTCGCAGGCGGCCTAGCTGAAAAAATCGCGTGCCACGAGCACGGCCTGGGTACGGCTGAAGACGCCGAGCTTGCGCAGGATCAGGGTCACATGCGCCTTCACCGTCGTCTCGGCGATGGCTAGCTCGTGGGCGATGATCTTGTTCGGTTTGCCCGCCACCATCAGCCCCAGGATGTTGTGCTGCTGCGGCGTCAGCGCCTTCATCCGCTCCGCGACAGTCACCCCTGTCGGTGGTGCTGTGCCTTCTCCGTCCTCGGGCTGCCAGGTCTCGCCAGCGAGCACATGACGCAGCGCCTCGACGATGCTCGCGCGGTCGAGCGACTTCGGGACGTAGGCCATGGCGCCGGCGGCGATGGCCTCGCGGATCACGTGCGGCTCCTCGGTCGCCGAGACGATCACCACGGGAAGCGCCGGGAACCGGCGGCGCAGCTCGATCAGCCCGCTCAGGCCGTGCGCCCCCGGCATCTTCAAGTCGAGCAGCAAGAGGTCGAGGTCCGGTATGGCGGCGGCGAGGCGCCCGGCCTCGCCGAGCGTGCCGGCCTCAAAGATCTGGGAGTCTGTCCCTTCCAGGTGCCTCACGGCCAGCACAACCGCCTCCCGGAAGAGAGGGTGGTCGTCGGCGACCAGGATCTTCAGCATGTCGTCTAGCCTCCGGGCTTATGCCGCCAAGGATAGGCCGTGGTCGGAGGGGCGAGAAGATTGTTATCGAAGAAAAAGGGGCAGCCGAAGCTGCCCCAATCCGCACATCTTCGCTCAGGAGATCATTCGATGAGCTTGAAGGCCCAGATCGAGCCGCCCTGGTTGAAGCTTTTGACGACCTGCGCGACGTCGCCGCCCCAAAGTGGCACCGCACCGCCCCAGCCCGAAGTCACGGCGACATACTGCTCGCCGTCCTGCTCCCAGGTGATCGGCGAGCCGACCACGCCGGAGCCCGTATTGTACTTCCACAGGATCTCGCCGGTGGTGTCGTCGACCGCCTGCAGGTAACCTTCGGGTGTGCCGTAGAACACTAGGCCGCCGCCGGTCGTCAGGACCCCGCCCCACAGCGGTGCCCGGTTGTCGACCTCGAACTTGATCTTGCCGGTCGCCGGGTCGATGGCGCGCAGCACGCCGATATGGTCGTCGTAGAGCGGCTTGATGTTGAAGCCGGCGCCGAGATAAGCGGCACCCTTCTTGTAGCTGATCGGCTCGTTCCAGATGTCCATGCCCCATTCGTTGCTGGGCACGTAGAACATGCCGGTCTTCTGGCTGTAGGCCATCGGCATCCAGTTCTTGGCGCCGAGGAAGCTGGGTGCATTGAAGATCGGGTCCTTCTCCTTGCCGCTGGCCTGCACCTCTTCAGGACTCTTTGGCCGCGAGGCCGGGTCCGCCATCGGCCGCCCGTCATCGCCGTAGCCTTTGGCCCAGGTGGTCTTGGAGACGAACGGCGAGGCGCTGATGAACTTGCCGCTGGTCCGGTCGAGCACGAAGAAGAAGCCGTTGCGGTCGGCCTTAGCGCCGGCCTGGATCTTCTGGCCGTCCTTCTCGAGCTCGAACGGGATGAACTCGTTGACGCCGTCGAAGTCCCAGCCGTCGTGCGGCGTGGTCTGGTAGTGCCATTTGATCTCGCCGTCGTCGGGATCGATCGCCAGCGTCGACGAGCTGTAAAGATTGTCGCCGGGCCGCAGCCAACTGTTCCATGGCGCCGGCTGGCCGGTGCCAAAGAACAATAGGTCCAAGTCGGGGTCATAGGTGCCGCCGAGCCAGGTGGCCCCGCCGCCGCTCTTCCACATGTCGCCGGGCCAGGTGGCGTTGGTCTTCCCGGACATCGTCGACTCGTTGCCGCCCAGCCGACCCATATGCCCCTCGACGGTCGGCCGGTACCAGACCTCCTCGCCGGTCTCGGCGTCGTAGGCCTTGACCGCGCCGACGATACCGAACTCGCCACCCGAGTTGCCGACGATCACCTTCCCCTTCACGATCAGTGGTGCGGCCGTATTCGAATAGCCGTCGGCGAAGTTCTCCATCTTCTTGCGCCAGACCGCCTTGCCCGTGTCCTTGTTCAGGGCGACGAGCTGGGCGTCGAGCGTGGTGAAGTAGATCTTGTCGCCGTAGATCGCCGCACCGCGGTTGACCACGTCGCAGCAGGGTAGGATGCCGTCGGGCAGACGCGCGTCGTACTGCCACTTCTCCTCACCGGTGCTCGCGTCGACCGCGAACAGGCGCGAATAGGACGCGGTGACGTAGAGCGTGCCATCGGCGACGATCGGCTGGCTCTCCTGGCCGCGCTGCTTCTCGCCGCCGAAGGACAGCGTCCAGGCCGGCACGAGCCGCTTCACGGTGGCCTTGCTGATCTGGTCGAGCGGGCTGTAGCGCTGGGCCTTGTAGCCGAGGCCGTAAGTGAGAACGTCGCCCGTAGTCTGGTCGTCCTTCAACAGGTCGTCGTCGGTGACGGCAAGTGCCGGAACCGACGCTGTCGCCAGTAACGCAAGGATGCTGCCGGTCAGAAGACGTGATGCCGCCATGAGTGCTCTCCCTGTGGTCGTGGTGGTGAGGAAGTCAAAGCTGCAAGGTTCCCGTAAGGTCGACGAAAGTCGTAGAGGAGCTGCTGCTGTGCGGATCACGCGAACGGTGGCGGCTGGTAGCTGACGCCATGGACGGCGAAGATCGCGCCCACGGTGCCATCGCGCACCGCGCCAGCCAGGATGTCGCCCGCGGCATAGCCGAGATCGCGCGCGTTCTCACGCACCGCAGCACCCACGGCCCAGGACGGCGCCGTGAGCCCCGGCAGCGGGATCGAGCCGAGATCGAACCGCTCTTGCTCGCCGCCCAGTCGGGCCTCGACCTGGCTGCGCAGGCCCACGAAGGCCGTGATCTCGCCCGCGAGGAGTGCATCCAGGCCGTCCTCCGGCCGGCGGTAGTGGACGATGCCCTCCCGCAGTCGACCGCCCAGCGTAGAGCCGAGATAGAAATCCGGCAGGCTATCGAGCTCGACCCCGATCGTGCTGCCGACGAGCGCGGCCAGCGATGCTTCGCCCTCCAGCCGATAGGGGTCGTAGGCGATGACGAAACTCTCCGTGTAGTAGGGCTGGATCAGCACCGCGAGCTCGCTGCGGGCCTCGAGCTCACGGTTGTAGGGCACGTGCAGCAGCAGGTTCACGACCGAGTGGTCGACGATGCCACCGCGCCAAACGTGATTGCGCAGATCATCCTCGACCGTCTCGCTAGCTTGGACCGCGCTCAGCTCGAGCCGCAGCCCAAGCCCCTCGGCGAGGAGTCGCGCGATGTCGCAGTCGATGCCGGCGAGCCTACCGTCGCGCGCCGAGGAGAAGGGCACGAAGTCCTCATAGACGGCGACCTTGAGCCGCCCGTTCGCCCGGATCTCATCGAGGTTCTCGCCAACCATGGTAATGGTGTCCGCGTAGATCCGCGCGCGCCACGCCGGGCAGGGCGAAGGCCGAAAGCCCGGCGACCGACCCGCGACGGCGATGTCTCACTGCTCGGCCACGGTGTCGAGCCAGGAGCGGATCGCCCAGATTGCCTCTTGGTTCAGCACCCCCTCGAAGGGCGGCATGTAGGTGACGCCGTCGCGCACCGAGCCGCTCATCACCCGACCGAGGAAGTACCCGTCGTCATCGACCGGGATGAGGTAGCGCACGTCGGGGGCAATGCCGCCGGAGACGGCGCCGAGGCCATGGCAGCGGGCGCAATTCTGGTTGAAAGCCTTGGCGCCGATCTTTTGCGCAAGCTCGTACTCGGCTTGGCCCCGGTAAGGGTTCTCGGCCTGCAGATCCTCGCCCAGCGGGGTCAGGCCCGTGGTGTCCACGGCCTGGGGTGCCACGTCGCCATGCGCCCAGGCGAGCCCGGTCATCGCGAGCCCGGCGACCAGCCCGGCCAGACCAACCTGCCATCTCACTGTCATCGGCCTTCCTCCGAGTTATGCCCGTGTCGTTGGCCCGCGGTGCTACCCGCATCGTCTGGTGCTGTTGACCCGCACTTTGGTCGGGGTGCCGGAGACCGCGGGCGGGCCGGGCTACGACGTTGGTCGAGCCTGGCCGGCGCGCCGGTGCGTGGCCAAGGCCGGCCGCTGCGCTACCGCTACGCTATCGAGGAAGCAGTCCGATGGGTGCTTGCTGCCTTACCGCGCTAGCACTCGCGCTTGAGACCGCCGACATGCTCGGCCTAGTCGCACCACGCTCAGGATGAGCATGCGCAAGCTCGACCTCCAGGTGACGCGCGGGCCGTGAGGCCCGTCCGTCAGAAGCTCGACATGGCCAAAGCGAAGGTGGCGAAGCTCGCTCCGGTGACCGGTGCCGGCCCCTGCGCCGTGAGCACGAGGTCTTGCGCCTCAAGCTCCTGGATGCGGTCGTTGAGCGCGATGAGGCTACCCTGAAGCGTCGGGTCGTCGGCGACCGGGCTGCCGAAGGCCGTCGTCGCGCGCTCCAGCTCCTGCCGCAGCTCGTCGGCTGACCAACGGTCGCCGAGCATGGCCGCGACCAAGGTGAAGGTGTCGGTATCGACCTCGCGCCCAGGAGCGGATGCGGCCTTGGCGATCTGGACGAAGAGATCACCGCCGGTCGTGGCGCGCTCAAGGCTGAACGCGATCAGGCTTTCCTTGAACGACCTGTCGTCGGACACGGCCAAGCCGAAATCGGTGTCGACCGGCTCGGGGCGGGCCGAAGACGGCAGCAGCGTCACACTCGCCACCTCGGTCATCCGCTGCTGATCGACGAACGGTGCGTGGAGCTGCGCGATCAACGCCTCCGCGCCGTACCGCTCTTCGATCTTCGCGTTGGTGACCACCATCGAGCTGTCCAAGGTCGGCCCGTCCTGGACGATGGGGCCGTAGTCGCGGTATCTGGTGTCGATCGCGAGCGCGCCGTCGGACGCGATGAGCAGCGCGGCCAACGCAGGTATCAGAGCACGGGGACTCGTCCTGAGCCCCTGAAGAGACATGGCGGTCATGAATCCCTCCCGGTCGCTCCGCCCCCTCGCGGAAGGCAACGGGCAAGTTGCGAAGATACGCTCGCGTTGCCCCCACTTGCAAACGGATATAGTTCTGGTTGGGCTCCCGAAGAATTGGCGAGGCGGTGACTACGACGTTGGTCGCGGTTCGCCGATGCGTCGGCGTGCCGCTAAAATGGATCCCTGCGTTACCAACAAGTAATCAAGGGAGGAATCGGATGCGCGCCCGAGGCCTGACCGCGCTGGCACTCGCGCTCGTGGCTGGCCGCGCCGAGGCGGGTCCCACCGCTTGGGTATCGAACGAGCGGGACAACACGCTGTCCGTGATCGACGTCGGCACGCTCGAGGTCGTGGCCACGATTGCGGTGGGCCAGCGCCCGCGTGGCCTCGTTTTCTCGCCCGACTACGCCACGCTCTACATCTGCGCTTCTGACAGCGATGCCGTGCAGGTACTCGACGTCGCGACGCGCAAGATCGTCGCCGACCTGCCGTCAGGCGCCGACCCCGAGTTCTTCGCCCTCGATCCGGCGGGCCGCCACCTCTACATCGCCAACGAGGACGACGCGATCACCACCGTGGTTGATACCGACACGCGCCGCGTGGTGGCGCAGATCGATGTCGGCGTCGAGCCCGAGGGCATGGCGGTCAGCCATGACGGACGCTGGGCCGTGACCACGTCCGAGACCACGAACATGGTCCATTGGATCGATACCGCCTCGAATGCGATCGCGGCCAACACCCTGGTCGGCCAGCGCCCGCGCTACGCCCGCTTCACGGCCGACGACCGGCAGCTCTGGGTGACCTCCGAGATCGGCGGCACGTTGTCGGTGATTGACGTCGCGACCCGAGCCATCCAGCAGGAGATCAGCTTCGCGATCCCGGGCGTGCCGGCCGAGCTCGTGCAGCCGGTCGGGCTGCGCCTGTCGCGCGACGGCAGGACCGCGTTCGTGGCACTGGGTCCCGCCAATCGGGTGGCGGTGATCGACACGGCCACCTTCGCGATCCAGAAGTATCTCCTGGTCGGCCGGCGCGTCTGGCATCTCGACCTGACCCCGGACGGCAGCACCCTGTTCACCACCAACGGCCTCACCAACGACGTCTCCGTGATCGACGTCGCGAGCCTGGAGGTCGTGAAGTCGACGCCCGTCGGCCGCATGCCGTGGGGCGTGGCCATTCGGCCCTGACCCCTCGCGCCGCTACGACCAAAGTCCGTCTCCAAGCACGCCCCACGGCAAGCTAGTCGAGCTGCCACCGAAACCCCAGGGAGGATCTGAAGATGCTGCATCAGATACTCGACCAGCCCAACGCGACGGTCCCGAAGCGTGGGCACTATGACAACTTCATTGGCGGCAAGTTGGTTGCACCCGTCCGCGGCCGGTACTTCATAAATTCTACGCCGATGACTGGCGGGATGCTGTGCGAGATCGCCCGATCATAGTTTGGAGCTCATCGCGAGTGAGCGTCAGAAACCGCAGAAATCCTGGACTTTGTCGGGCCGGAATCGGGGTGGTTTGGTGCACACGCGGAGTTTAGCGCGCCCGGACCGGGGATACCGTCCTCGCTGGCAGGCAGCTGTGTGACGCTTTCGCACGGATCGTGTCCCCGGTCAGTGCAGAGCCGGTGAGTCCGAGCCGATCCTGACGACGTGCGCCCGCCGCGATTCTGCGGCGAGCCATCTGGAGTAAGCCAAAATGGTTGAGAGGACGCTCGCCGAGGTCGAGAAGAAGATCAAGGTTCGGCGACACTATGACAACTTCATCGGTGGCGAGTGGGTGCCGCCGGTGAAGGGCCAGAAATTCGAGAACATATCGCCGATCGATGGGTCGGTGGTCTGCACGATCGCCCGTTCGACCGCGGAGGACATCGAGCTCGCGCTCGATGCCGCCCACGCCGCCAAGGATCGCTGGGGACGCACCTCAGCGGCCGATCGCGCGCGCGTTCTCAACAAGATCGCCGACCGGATGGAGGAAAAGCTGGAGGCCCTTGCCCCGGTCGAGGCGATCGACAATGGGAAGCCGATCCGCGAGACCAAGGCAGCCGATCTGCCGCTGGCGATCGATCATTTCCGCTACTTCGCGGCTTGTATTCGCGCCCAGGAAGGCAGCTTGAGCGAGATTGACGACGACACCGTCGCCTATCATTTCCATGAGCCGCTAGGTGTGGTCGGGCAGATCATCCCGTGGAACTTCCCGCTGCTCATGGCGGTGTGGAAGCTGGCACCGGCCCTTGCGGCGGGCAATTGCATCGTGCTCAAGCCGGCCGAGCAGACGCCGATGGGGATCATGGTCCTGATGGACATCATCAAGGACCTGTTGCCGCCCGGCCTCGTCAACGTGGTCAATGGCTTCGGGGTGGAAGCCGGCAAACCGCTCGCGCAGAGCAAGCGCATCGCCAAGATCTCCTTCACCGGCGAGACCACGACCGGTCGCCTGATCATGCAATACGCCACGGAGAACATCATTCCCGTGACGTTGGAGCTGGGTGGCAAATCGCCCAATATCTTCTTCGCCGATGTCTGCGACGAGGATGATGATTTCTTCGACAAAGCCCTGGAAGGTTTCAGCATGTTTGCGCTGAACCAGGGCGAAGTCTGCACCTGTCCGAGTCGCGCTCTGGTGCATGAGAAGATCTACGACCGCTTCATGGACAGGGCGATCGCCCGCGTGGACAAGATGAAGCAGGGCAACCCGTTGCACGATAGCACCATGGTTGGGGCGCAGGCCTCCAACGACCAAATGGAGAAGATCCTTTCCTACATCGACATCGGCAAGCAGGAAGGGGCGAAGGTGCTAATCGGCGGTGGACAGGCCAAATTGGGCGGTGGGCTGGAGAACGGCTTCTACGTCCAGCCGACCGTGCTGGAGGGCCACAACAAGATGCGAGTGTTCCAAGAAGAGATCTTCGGGCCGGTGCTTGCCGTTACCCGCTTCAAGGACGATGAGGAGGCGCTCGCCATCGCCAACGACACGCTCTACGGCCTCGGCTCCGGCGTTTGGACGCGCAACATCAATCGCGCTTATCGCTTCGGCAGGGCGATCAAGGCGGGGCGCGTCTGGACCAACTGCTACCACCTCTACCCGGCGCATGCCGCGTTCGGTGGCTACAAGCAGTCCGGCATCGGGCGCGAGAATCACAAGATGATGCTCGACCACTACCAGCAGACCAAGAACCTCCTGGTCAGCTACAGTCCGAAGGCGCTCGGTTTCTTCTGATCGCGCAACGCCTCCCTGGGCGCGATCATCACTCGGGTGCCGGCCCTTGGCCGGCACCCGCCTTATATGTTAGTCGGGAGCACGAGCATGGTGAAGCGTGTCAGCGCCACCTCGGCCATGGCCACCCTGATCGAGGGCCTGCGGGCACTACGGAGTGACCTGCCGTTCCATCAGTCGGGTGGCTGCTGCGACGGCAGCGCGCCCATATGCTATCCGGTCGGCGAGTTCTGCATCGGGCCGTAGGACGTGAAGCTCGGCGGATCGCCGGTTGCGACATCTACATGAGTGTCGCGCAGTTCGAGTGCCGGGAACATACCCAGCTGATCATCGACGTGGTCCCGGGTCGCAGCGCCGCTTTCTCGCTCGAGGCCCCGGAAGGCATTCGCTTCCTCAACAGAAGCCGTGTTTTTACCGAAGCGGCGGCGGTCGAGTTGAAATCACTCGCGCCCGCCCCCGCGTGCGGGCTGAGCGGCAGCGCGACCTCAGGAAGGCCCGCCGCTCTCGCCGAAAGTTATCCCGAGGAGGGCTTTGTATGCATTCTCATGTGCCTTGTCCTCACTGACCCGCTATGCGCCGGGTGGATTGCAAGTGCCGCTTCGTCACGGACGCAGTGAGCCGCGTGCAACCGGCAGGGACGCCCGCTGGGATGATCTCCGTCTTGATGGTCTCGGCTCAATATCACCTGAAATCCAAGACGCCGGTTCTAGCGGTATCCATCCCGTCAAGGTGCGATGCAACACCTCGAGCGGGCTTCCGGAGAGCCAATCCTTGATCGAAGACGCGCCTGAAGCTGGGGCAGCCGGTCGAGAGCTCTTGGGCGAGTGCGCCACAGCCGACTTGCCGCAGCTGATTCTGGTCGACAACGATGCGCCGCTGCGACGTAGCCTCCAGCGTGCGCTGGAGCGCCACGGGTTCCAAGTCTACGCCGCCGACAGCCTGAGCGCCGGCACGAATCTCGCGCACAGCGTCAAGCCGGAGTACGCCGTGATCGAGCTGCGCCTCGAGGACGGCAGCGGGATCGAGCTGGTCCAGCGGCTGCGCGAGGTCTACCCCAAAGTCCGGGCAGTGATCCTTACCGGTTACGGCAATATCGCAACCGCCGTGGCCGCCGTGAAGGCGGGTGCGGTCGACTACCTCGCCAAGCCCGCTGACGCGGACGATGTCATCAACGCACTGCTCGCCACAGGCACGACATTGCCGCCACCGCTGCTCAAGCCAATGTCGCCGGACCGCGTCCGCTGGGAGCATATCCAGAGCGTGTTCGAACGGTCCAGCCGCAACGTCTCCGAGACCGCACGCCGGCTGAACATGCACCGGCGCAGTCTGCACCGCATCCTCACCAGGCGCGCTCCATGGGAGTAACAGGCATGCCGATCGGCTCACAACGACTGGGGAGGGGAAAGCCTGCCGTAGAGAAGGAGAATACGGGTGATGTCGATGGGCGTCTCAGCGTGGAGAGGCGCAAGGTGCTGCTGGTTGACGACAGCGCACCCTTGCGCAGGAACCTGGCACGCGCCTTCGAGCGCGACGGGTTCAAGGTCGCCACCGCCTCCAGCCTAAACGAAGCCTATCATGTTGCGGCCGAGTTCTGTCCTGATTTTGCTCTACTCGATCTCCACCTACAAGACGGCTACGGAATGAAGCTGGTCACCGCATTACAGGATCTCCGGCCCGGCGTGCGGATTGTGATCCTCACCGGCTACGACAGTATCGCGTCGAGCATCGTGGCGCTAAAGGCGGGAGTCATCGGCTACCTGGCGAAGCCCGCGCAAACGGAGATGGTCATGGCCACATTGCTCGGCCGGGCCAGCGACACCGCCGCGTCGCCCTGGCGACCCATGTCAGCAAACCGGCTCCGCTGGGAGCACATCCAACGGGTGTACGAGCAATGCAACCGCAATGCGTCTGAGACCGCGCGCCGCCTTAACATGCACCGGCGCACTCTGCATCGAATCCTCAACAAGCGCGCTCCGCGGGAATGACACGGACTTGCCATGATCGATCAGGCCATTAAAGCTTTTAAGATCGGGATACCGAAGGAGCGGCAGGACGGCGAGCTGCGTGCCGCCGCGACCGCGGATACGATCAAGCGGTACAAAACGTTGGGTCTGGAACCGGTGGTCGAGAGTGGCGCCGGGGCCGGGGCCGCGATCCGCGACGAGGCCCTGGTGGCCGCGGGCGCCACGCTTGGCGACGAAGCGGCGGTCTGGGACAGCGACATCGTCCTCAAGGTGCAGCGCCCGACCGAGGCCGAGATGGCCCGGCTGAAGCCGGGTCAGGTCCTGATCGGGGCGCTCGACCCCTACAACAACAAGGATCAGGTCCAGGCCTATGCCGGCGCCGGCGTGGTCGCGTTCTCGCTGGAGCTGCTGCCGC
>JBATRI010000108.1:0-25608 GCA_049292515.1 Geminicoccaceae bacterium | reverse complement strand
TGCCCATACTGCTCCAACCCGCTCGAGCTCGAGCGGGCCAACGCGGAGCTGACCACCGCCGAATGGTGCCGCGTATTCGACGAGGCGGCGGCATTGGGTGTCCTGCAGCTGCATCTTTCCGGCGGCGAGCCGACCGCGCGCACCGACCTCGAGGCGATCGTGGCGCACGCGCGCGCGGCCGGCCTCTACACCAACCTGATCACGGCCGGCGTTCTGCTCGACGGCCCGCGCCTGCAGCGCCTGCGCGATGCCGGGCTCGACCATGTGCAGCTGAGCTTCCAGGCGGCCGAGGCCAGCACGGCGGACCGGATCGGCGGCTATCGCGGCGGTCACGCCAAGAAGCTTGCGGTGGCGAAGCTGATCCGCGACGCCGGGCTGCCGCTGACCGTCAACGCCGTCGTCCATCGGCAGAATCTGGACCAGCTCGAGGCGATGATCGACCTGGCGCTGGAATTCGGCGCCCATCGGCTCGAGGTGGCGCATGTGCAGTATTACGGCTGGGCGCTGAAGAACCGCGCCGCGCTGATGCCGACGCGCGAGCAGCTCGAGGCCGCCACCGCCATCGTCGAGCGTGCCCGCCGCGAGCTGCGCGGCCGTCTCGCCATCGACTACGTGATCCCGGACTATTGGGCGAAGCGGCCCAAGCCCTGCATGGGCGGCTGGGGCAGCACCATCTTCAATGTGACGCCGCAGGGCAAGGTCATGCCCTGCCATGCCGCGGCGTCGATCCCCGGCCTCGAGTTCACCTCGGTCCGCGACCGGTCGCTGGAATGGATCTGGCAGCAGAGCCCGGCGTTCCAGACCTTTCGCGGCACGGCATGGCTGCCCGAGCCCTGCCAGTCGTGCGCGCTGAAAGAGGTCGATTTCGGCGGCTGCCGCTGTCAGGCCATGGCCCTGGCCGGAGATGCGAGGGCGACCGATCCGGCCTGCGAGCTGTCGCCGCTGCACGAGGCCATGTTCACGGTCGCCCGGAAGGAATCGGCAGCGCCGCCGCCACCCTATATCTACCGGCGCCCGCATCGCGAGGCGCCCGAACAGGGGCCGGTCCGCCTGCTGGAGACCGAGCCCGCCTGACGGTAGCTCGAATTTTATCCGGACAATATTGACCGGGGCGTTTTACCCGGGTAAATACCCCGCAGCAAATCCGACGCGGGGTGGAATCCATGGATGAGGTCCAGACAGTGACGGCCTTCGCCGGCACCCGCCGCATTGCAGCCGGGGCGCTGGCGCAGGTGGCGGTGACGGTGAAGCAGCTGCTCGATCGGGGCGAGGGCGAGGCGATCCTCGTCTTCGACGACGACAGCGGCAAGGTTGTCGAGGTCGATTTTCGCGGCTCGACCGACGATGTCCGCCACCGCTTCGCGCGGCTGGAGCCGCCGGCGGCGCGCGGGCCGGGACGGCCCAAGCTGGGCGTGGTGGCCCGCGAGGTGACGCTGTTACCGCGCCACTGGGACTGGCTCGCCAGCCAACCGGGCGGGGCGTCGGTGGCGCTGCGCAAGCTCGTCGAGGAAGCACGGCGCGCCCATGCCGGCAGGGACCGCGCCCGCCGGGCGCAGGAGGCCGCCTATTGCTTCATGTCGGCCATGGCGGGCGACCTGCCGGGCTTCGAGGAGGCGTCGCGCGCACTGTTCGCCGGCGACACTGCACGTCTTGCGGCCCTGACGGCGACGTGGCCCGTCGACATTCGCGACCATGTGGCGACCTGGGCGGCGGCCGCGTTTGGCGCTGCGGATCAGGCAGTCAACGCCTGATCCAGTGCGGCCACCAGACGGTCGACCTCCTGCGTCGTGTTGTAATGCACCATCGACACGCGCACGACGCCGTCCTGCCCGGCCAGATCCAGGGCCTCGATCAGGTGGCGGGCGTAGAAATCGCCGTAGCGGATGCCGACCCGATGCGAATCGACGGCAGCTACCACGTCGCTGGAGCGGCGGCCATCGACCGTGAAGCTGATCGTCGGCACCCGTTCGACACGGCTGCTGCTGCGCCGGCCGATGATGCGGACGTCGTTGCGGGTGCGCAGCCAGTCCAGCAGGCGTTCGGCCAGTGCTTCCTCCTGGGCGGCCATCAGCTCGAACGGGTCGGTGGCATGATGGCGGCCAAGAGCCTCCAGGTAGGTGGGGATGCCGGCACAGCCATAGGCCAGCTCGTAGTTCATGTTGCCGGGCTGCAGCTTGTAAGGGACCCGGTCCTTGCCGATGAAGAAGTGGTTGAGGCTCGCCAGTTCCAGCAGGCGCTCGTGGCGGCCCCAGAGCACGGCCTGATGCGGGCCGTAGGTCTTGTAGTAGCTGTAGACGTACCAGTCGCAGCCCAGCGCCTGCACGTCGACCCGCCGGTGGGGTGCCAGGGCGACACCGTCGACGCAGAGCTCGGCGCCGGCAGCATGGGTCAGGCGGGCGATCGCCGCGATGGGCATGATCGTGCCCAGCACGTTCGAGCAGTGCGTGACGCAGACGAGCCGTGTGCGCGGCCCGAGCAGCAGCTCGAGGTCGGCCATGTTCAGCTCGAGACTTGCGGGGTCGACCCGCCATTCGCGGACCACCGCCCCCTGCTGCTCGAGTGCGCGCCACGGGCCGATGTTGGATTCGTGGTCGACATTGGTGACGATGATCTCGTCGCCCGGCTGGAAGCTGTCGGCCATGCCGCGGGCAAGCTGCTGCAGCAGGAAGGTCGTCGACGGTCCGAGGACGATCTCGTCGGGTCTCGCGGCGTTGATCATGCCGGCCAGGGCCGCCGTCGCCTCGGCGACCTTGTGCCCCGCCTCCTGCGATGGGCCGTAGCTGGCGCCATGCTGGATGGGCGTGGAGAGGAGGAAGTCGCGGACGCGGTCGGCGACGCCGGCCAGCACATGGCTGCCGCCGGCATTGTCCATGTAGACCCACTCGCCGGCGAGGCCGGGAAAATGACGGCGAATGAAGGCGAGGTCGGGTTGCATCGTGTCTCCGTCAGCGTCGGGCCGTAGCGAAGTGCCGCTCCAGCACGGCCACGAGCCGGACCAGCGGCAGCAGTAGGGCGAGATAGATCAGGGCGGCACCGATCAGCGGGGTCGGGTTGGCGGCGAGAGCCTGAGCCTGGGTCGCCTGCTTCAGCAGGTCCGGCATCGCCACCACCGAGGCCAGTGCGGTGTCCTTGATCACATTGATGCAGTTGCCGGTCATCGGCGGCACCACGATCCGTGTCGCCTGCGGCAGCACGATCAGCCGCATCATCGGCCACCAGTGGAAGCCCAGCGCCCGGGCCGCCTCGAACTGGCCGCGCGGCACGGCCTCGATCCCCGATCGGAAGATCTCGGCGGCGTAGGCGCAGGAGACCAGCGAGAGCGCGGCGGCCGCGGCCGCGAACGAGGTCAGCCGGATGCCGACGAAGGGCAGCGCGTAATAGATGATGACCAGCAGCACCAGGAGCGGGATGGCGCGGAACACGTCGATGTAGACGACGGCAAAGCCACGCAGCAGCTTGGCACCGTAGATCCGGGCGAGAGCCATGGCCAGCCCGCCGGCCATGCCGAGCACGATGCTGGTAAGGCCAAGCAGTACCGTCACCCACAATCCCGACAGGAGCAGGCGCCAGGTCTCGGCCAGCACGCCGAGATTGAAGAAGGTGTGAACGATGTCCATGGCGCAGCGGCGGGCCGGGCCTCAACGGCCCGCGGGCGGGCTCACCCGGCCTTGGGCATGTCGGCCACCTGCACCGTCGTCGTGGCGTCGTCGGCCGGCGCGCCGAACCAGGTCTGGTGCAGCTTGGCGATGAAGCCTTCTTTCTTGAGCGTGGTCAGGATCTCGTTGACCTGGCTGGCCAACGGCGAGTCCTTGGCAAACATGATCGAGTATTTCTCGCCGCTCGGGATACGCTCGACCACTTTGAACTGCGGCTTGTCCTTGGTGTAGTAGAGCAAGGCCGGGATATCGCTGAGATAGCCGTCGACGCGACCGGCCTGTAGGTCGAGCATGGCCGGCGCCAACCCCTCGTAGCGGCTGATGTCGGTGAAGCCGTACTTGCCCTGGTTGGCCGTGGCCCAGATGTCGCCGGTCGAGCCGGTGTCCACGGCCACGATCTTGCCCTTCATGCCGTCGAGCCCAGTGATGCCGCTGGCGGTGGTGACGGTCAGCGACTGGTCGCTGTCGTAGTAGGGCTGCGCGAAACTGACCGAGGCCAGCCGCTTCTCGGTGATCGTGATCGACGACACCGCCATGTCGATCCGGCCCGACTGCACGGCGGCGAACAGGCCCTGGAACGGGATGTTCTCGATCTCGACGGTCTTGCCCAACCGCTTGCCGACCTCGTTGACGAGGTCGACCTCGAAGCCCACGGACTTGCCGGACGCGTCCTGGAACTCCCAGGGCACGTTGCCGATATTGGCGCCCACCGTGAGGTCGGCCGCCCGCGCGCCGCCCATGCCGAGCGTCAACGTCAGCGCCGCCGCGGCGGCCGCGAGGAACCGGCGGGAAAGTCGATGCCCGATCATTGGGGTCATTCTCCTGGGTTGGCGGAGCGGAGCGAGAGGCACGATCGAGATGGAGGATGCACCGGCAAAGGTCAACGTGCCTGCGGCAGCAGATTGCCGGCGGAGTTTAGGGCGATCGGCCCGGATGCGCCGAAGTGCGGCTTGCGCCGCCCGGCATCCTGGGCGATGGAAAGCCTCGCGTCCGGGTGCGACAGGTTCGCGGCCACTGGGCTCGGGTGGTGGCCAAAGACTTGCGGTGGAATCGATGCGGGTCGATCGAAGACAGCTCAGGCCGCACAGGGCGGACGCGCAGGCGAGCAATCGTGCCTGGCGGCTGGCCGAGGAATGGCGCGCTGCCGGCCTCGTCGTCGAGATGGTCGAGTACCTGAATCCGGACAGCGAGCCCGGCGGCTACGTGCTGACCGGGCGCAGCCAGACCTCGGTGATCAGCTGTCGCTGCGAGATCTGGCTCTATCGGCGCCTGCCATGGGGCGGGCGAACCTTGTGGACCATCGTCGTCTCGATCCGGTCCGCTCACCCGCAAGCCGACATCGGCGCGCCGCCCCCACCGCCGGCCCGCCAGGTGGGCTTTGCGGCGGCGTGGGATCACGACGCCGCCTGGGAGATCGTCCAGGCCTGGATCGACGGTGCCGCGCCGTTGCCGTCGACGTTGGCCGACGCCCTGGCTGCATTGCCCCATTGATGCGGCCGACACCGGCCGACTGTCACCCGCTTGCTCTTGCCGCACCGCAGCGCAGTCCGGTACTAGCCTGCCACCCCCCAACGGAATGGTAGCCCTGACGTGAATCTTCTGACCCGCGTCGTCGTTTCTTCCCGCAAGCTGCGCGTGGGGGGGCGGTTCCTGGCCTGCCGCCTGCCGTTGCTGGCCGGCTTCTTGCTCTGGGCCGGGACGGCCGCAGCGGCCGAGACCGCGCAGCTGCCCGGCTCGATGGGCCTGTTCGATATTGCCTCGCCGATCCTATATTGGGTCGATGGGACGGTTTTCGGCTGGTTGCCGATCTGGGCGCGTGTGATTCTCTGGTCCGCCGTGGCCTCCTTCCTGTCCATGGGCATCTACCGCCTCATCTCGCGCCAGGAAGCGCTGGACGAGGTCAAGTCGCAGGTGGTCGACACCCGCACGCAGCTGCAGGGCTTCGACGGCGAGTTCAAGGATCTGTGGCCGATCCTGAAGCAGAATCTCGGTCTGGCCGGCAGGCAGCTGTGGCTGACCTTCGTGCCGGCGATGGTGGCCTCGCTGCCGGTCCTGTTCGTTCTGGCCTGGATGGCCAATGCCTTCGACGCCACGGTACCGCCGGCAGGCGCTTCGGTGCCGGTGACCTTAACCGCCGCCGAGGGACAGACGCTCCCGCCATTGACCTGGCGGGGGGACGGCAAGGCGGTCGAGACGGCTCCGGGCGCCTGGGAGGTCACCTGGCCGGCGCCAGGGGGCACGCTGGCCCTGGATAATGCCGACGGCAGCCCGGTGCTGACCTTGCCCACCGCCGCGCCGGTACGCTCGGTCGGACAATGGGTGTGGTGGAACCGCCTGATCGGCAATCCCGGTGGCTATCTGTCCGACTCCGGTGATGTCGCGGCCGCGCATATCGGCCTGCCGCAGCCGACCGTGTTTCCGTTCGGGCCGGACTGGCTGCGGGGCTGGCTGCCGACCATGCTGGTCGTGCTGATGGGCCTGTCGCTGTTCTTGAAATTCCACTGGCGCCTGCACTGAGCAGGAACATCGATCTGCCGGCCGGCGTAGGTTCCGAGCGCGCCGGCCGGCAGCCTGAGCGGATGAACGGTGCCGCTCAGCGGCCCCACAGACGGCGATATTCGGCCGACGCCTTCGGGTTGACGTGGCTCGGGGTGAGCTGGTGCTTGGACTTCTGGTTGAAATAGTTCTCATAGGCGATGTACGAGGCGTTGCGGCTGAAGAACTCGTGCATCTTCCTGATGTAGAGGGGGTTATCCGTGGTGCCGGGGCCATTCTCGGTCGAGATGCCCCATTCGGGGCAGGCGAACTTCTTACCACGGCTCCTGGCGAAGGACAGCCATGAGCCGATCCCCCAGGGCCCGCCTTTGTAGGTCGAGTTGTACTGCTGGGCCCAGATCTTCTCCGTGTTCAGCGCGGGCCAGCCGTCGTAGTAGTCGCAGCTGATGATGTCGACGGCGTCGTCGCCGGGATAGAGCGTCAGCACCGAGCCCTTCTGCGAGCCTTTCTTGATGTTGCACCACTCGGTTTGCACCGAGGGATTGTGCCGGCGGAGAATGTCGGCCACGCGCTTGAACGTGTCCTTGAAGCCCTGCGGGTCGGCGCCACCGAACCAGGGAAACTTGCGATTCGTCTCCCAGCCGATCCGGACGATGATGTTCTTGCGGCCACTCGCCGCCAGATTGCGTGCGTACTGGGTGTAATACCCGTCGAACGAGCCTTTCGCGGCCAGCTTCCAGTTGCCGGGCTGTTTGACGGCGCTATGGCTGTCCGGCAGCACGGCGAACCCCAGGGATACGCGCGCCCCGTGGCCCTTCGATCGCAGCCCGCCTGGCAGCGAGACCGCGGCGCTCCATGTCTTCCGAGGACCCCAAAGCGTGACCGTGTCGGCCTTACGATTGCGAAAGCGCTCGAAGGCCTCGATGCCGCTGGCACCGCACCCGGACGGCCAGCGCAGCCCCGACAGCGAGCCGATCGCGGCCTCTGCATCGGGGATCGAGCCCAGTCCAGTGACCGTCAGCAACGATGCGCCGGTCACGCCCGCCAGGAAGTTCCTCCGCGACGCGAGGTTCGTGTAATCGTCCATATTGGGAGATTCCCACAGAGAAAGTCGTTGCGACAGAGACCGGCTCCGACATTCGATCGGTAACGACGGTCGCTTCGACGGGGATGTTTGATACCGAACGCAAGCAATCGACAGTTAAACCGATTGCGCCCGGTCAATTACTAGAGCAACACCTATACCTCCGGACAAGCTATGTTGCAGGTTCCCATCTGCAGCATTTACCAGGGCACAGTGCGCCGCCTCCGTTCCCTACCGTTAAGCTGACGGGACAGGGCGCAATTATGTTCCAAATTTAATGACGGTTTCATGCACGCGCCCATCTGGACAGAAGCCGGCATGTTCGGCAGCCCCTGGAACGGGCCGAACTGCGCCAGCGCGCGCGTGCTACCGAGGCGCTTGCGGCTTTCGAATACAGGCTCGGCTCGCTCGAGGGGCAACCCGACGACCCGCGCCACCTATCGACGATTCCCTGGCCCGGGCGAGGGGCCCGCGAGCGGATTTACACGCCCCACAGACGCCTATACATGGCAGATGCTTTCGGATTGACGTCGCCAGGGGTGATCTGGTGGCGGGCTTTCTGATTGAAGTAGTTTTCATAGGCGATGTAGGCGCTGTTACGCGAGAAGAATTCGTACATCTTCTGAATGTAGAACGGATTGTCGATCGTGCCGGGCGCCTCGCCAACGGAAATGCCCCATTCGGCACAGGCGAGCTTCTTGCCGCGGCTTTTGGCGAAGGCCAGCCAGGCGCCGATACCCCACGGGCCGCCAGCATAGGTCGCGTTGTATTGCTGGGCCCAGATCTGCTCGGTGTTCAGGGCGGGCCAGCCATCGTAATAGTCGACACCAATGATATCGACCGCATCGTCGCCAGGATACATCGTGAGTACCGAGCCCGACTGCGACCCTTTCTTCACATTGCACCACTCTGTGCTCACGGTGGGGTTGTAGCGGCGCAGAATGTCGGCGATGCGCTTGAACGTGTCCTTGAAGCCCTGTGGATCGACGCCGCCATACCAAGGGAACTTGCGATTGGTCTCCCAGCCGATGCGCACGATCACGTTGGTTCGCCCGCTGGAAGCGAGTTTCTGCGCGAACTGCGTGTAATAGCCGTCGAACGAGCCCGCGGCGGCCAGTCGCCAGTTGCCGGGGTAGACAAGGGCGCTGTGCGTGTCGGGCAGCGGCGCTATGGCCATCGAGATCCGCCCCGGCAGCTTCTTCACCGAGCCGAATCCGCCTTTCAGACCGACAATATCAGTCCACGTCTTACGCTGGCACCAGATTGTGTACGTGTCCGCCCGGCGGGCACGATAGGCTTCAAATTCACTTATCTTGCCCAGGCCACAGCCCGAATGCCAGGGCAGGCCCGACATCAACCCACCTCCGAAAGCGGCTGGACCGGCTGCCTGGGCGGTCGAGATGCCGAGCCCACCGGCGACTGCCACCGAGGTACCGGCCAAGCCGACGAGAACGTCTCGTCGTGAGGCCGTGCTGTTGATGTCGGTCATGGTATTTGTTCCCCGCTAGAAGTTTGGCTGAAGGTGTCGGCTGGTTACATGATGTGCGGCTGACATTTTTTCTGTTTTGTTGGAGGACATTTCCATGAGCGTACATTTTCAAGCATTGACACGGGGCATGGTCAGACGCCCCATAATCTGCGATACGCTGCCGATGCTAGTGGGTTTTGACTGCTCGGCGTTAGCTGATGTCTTGGCTTTTGATTGAAGTAGTTCTCGTAAGCGATGTAAGGGCTGTTGGCAGAGAAAAACTCATACATCTTTTGAATATAAAGCGGATTATCGACAGCACCTGGTGATTCGCCGGTTGAAATTCCCCATTCGGGGCATGCGAACAGCTTGCCGCGGCTTTTTGCGAAGTCCAACCAAGCGCCGATGCCCCATGGACCGCCGGCATAGGTCGCATGGTACTGTTGAGCCCAGATCTGTTCGGTGTTGAGCGCCGGCCAGCCGTCGTAATAGTCGCAACTGACGATATCGACCGCGTCGTCGCCCGGGTAGAGGGTAAGCACCGACCCTCTCTGCGAGCCCTTCTTGACGTTCGTCCAGTCGATGAGGACGGTAGGATTGTAGCGGCGTAGGATGTCCGCAATTCGCTTGAAACTATCCTTGAAGCCCTGCGGGTCGCTGCCGCCATACCACGGAAAGCCGCGGTTGCTCTCCCAGCCGATCCGGACGATGACGTTGGTCCGGCCAGTCGCCGCGAGATTTCGGGCAAACTGGGTGTAGTAGCCGTCGAACGAGCCCTTGGCGGCGAGCTTCCAGTTGCCGGGATTGGACACCGCACTGGCCGAGTCGGGCAGCATCGCGAAGCCCACGGAAATGCGCCCGGGCAGCTTTGCCACCGTGCGGAAGCCGCCGGGTAGGCGGGCTATATCGCTCCAGCCCTGGTGTGCGCACCAGAGGGTATAAGTGTCCGCCTTGCGGCCGCGATAGGCTTCGAAGGCGTTTATCCCGTCCAGGCCGCAGCCAGAATTCCAGGGCAGGCCCGATAGGGAGCCCCGGCCAAAGCCTGATACCGCAGCCTGGGCCGAGTCTGAGCCGCTGATGGCGACGAACGCCGCACCTGCGGCACCGGCGAGGAACCCTCTCCGCGATGGAGCGGCCAGGCTTTCGAGCATATATTACCATTCCCGCAGAACGCTTGGATGTGCCGAACCCCGTCGGGCACCTCACCGTTCGGCTGCGTCATCTCTTCGGCGACGACGCACTAGAGGTGGACCAAACCACCGCCGGACGCAGATATCCCGTAGGGGTTGATCATACAGCAACCCAAGTCACTTAGCGGTTGTATACTCATTGCGCGCACTGAAGGGAATTTAGATTCGGCGCAACAAGTGTGTCGAAATCTGTGGTAATCCTGTCGCAGTCGCTTCGATCGCCATCAAAGCTGCACGTAAGTTTGGCAGCGGAGAGCCGACCGCCGAATGCAGTAGCGGCTCAGGTCGACTGGATATCGAAGGCACTTTTTCTATGGCCATATCGCATTGTTGGGCGATGCCATTTATGCAGGACCACACCTCAAGAACTTCACTTCAAGCCGCCGCAGGCCGCCTTTCGGGCTCTGCTAATTATGGTATCCAACGTCCCCGGCGACGGCTCCGCTAGCTGGATCATCCTTCCTTATCGGTTAGGGAAGTGTCCATCCCGAGACACGCCCAATCGAGCTCGACGAATGCCACAAAGCGAACAGCCGAGCCCCAAATTCACGCCGCGGCACAGATACCTTTGGCGCATACCAAATCGCAGACGATGTCTGCCGCCGCATTATTCCGAAGAATCTACAAATTATCGGTCTGACTAACCATCGGATGACAATTAGTTCAGGCTCGTCAACTTTGACGTGTAATATGATTGGCCGAGTTGGTGCCGATGATGAGCCTACACCGGAGGGCAGCCCGTGCCTTCAGCGCGCCAACCGCTCCCGGTAAAAGGCGAGGCAGTCCGCCGCGAACGATCCCCATGAGACGAAGCTCTCGCGCAGAGCTCGGCTGCCCTCGGCGAGATGCGCCCGTGCCGCCGGATTCCTGACAAGGCTCTCCAGCGCCACCGCCAGCGCCGGCGGATCGTCGGGCGGCACCAGGCGGACCCGCTCGGCCGCAGGGGGCTCGTTGAACACGCCGATCGCACTGGCGACCACGGGCTTGCCGGCGGCCACTGCCAGCGCGAAGGCGCCGCTGGCGTCGATCTCGCGATAGGGGAAGACGACGATGTCGGCGGCGCTCAGGTAGCCCGCCAGATCCTCGTCGGGAATGTAGCGCAGATCGAAGCCGAGGCGATGCTCCAGGCCTGCCGCAGCAACCAATGCACGCTCGGGTTCGAGATCCGCGAACGGGCGGCCGACGATGTCGATCCGACAGCCCGGCGTCCGGCGCAACAGCTCGATGCCGGCGCGCACCAGCACGTCCACCCCCTTGTAGGGCTTGATGGAGCCAAAGAACAGGATCCGGACCTCGCGGTCCTCGCTGCTTGCCGGTGGCTCGCCGGTGACGGCAAGATCGAGCGGCGGGTGGGCCAGAACGCGGATGCGTTCGGGCGCCACGCCCAATTGCACGAGATGCGCCCGCGTCTGCTCGGTATGGGCAATGAAGCCGGTGAAGAGCCCGAGCAGGTCGCCATGGCCGATCTGTTGCAGCCGCGCGCCGAGGCCGCCCACGACGCTGGCAGCGCTGTGTGCCACCAGCGATGCATTGTGGACGGTGAGGAAGAGCGGCACGGTGCGTGCCACGCGGCGCAGAAACAGGCCGTCGACGGCGGGCAGCACAAACCATTGCAGGTGCAGCACGTCAGGTCGGGTGCGCTTCACCTCGCGGCTGACCTTCCACCAGCCCCAGGCGTGCTCCGCCGCTTTCAGCGCCTTGGTGGCGCGCGACGTGCGCCAGGCGTCGCCCTTGCGCTCGGCAAGGCGGTAGAACCACGGCCGAAGCGGGAACGGTTGCGCGCCCACGGCTTCATAGCGCCGCGGCGGCCGTCCGATCAGCTCCACATCGGCCCCGGCCGCCGCCAGGGCGCGGCTGAAATGCAGATCATACGGCAGGGTGAAGAATGGCGGATCGACGACCAGAACCTTCACCGCATTCTCCGCAGTTCGTGAGCAGGATTACGGCCGGGCCGTGGCGATGGGCGGCAGGTCGGCACAGGCTTCCGGCCGCGGCGCTCCTGCGGGCCGCTCCCACGCATAAGCGAAGAGCCGCGTGCGTGGCGGCAGCTCCACTGCCTGCGCGCGATCGGTGATGATCCGGGCGAGCGCATTGCTGATCTTATAGGGTTTTCCCCAATCCTCGATCGGCCCCAGCACCACCCCGGAGGTGTAGCATTCCATCAGCAGCTCGAGCGACGACGGCGTCGCGATCACCGGCCGTCCGGTCCGATGGTCGATGCCGAACTCATGTTGCTGATCCGGTGCCAGCTCCTCCAGCTTCGATGGGCTGTAGCGCACATCGTAGCGGCCGAGGAAATAGAGCGCGCCCAGCTCCTCGGTCGTGACGACGACGCCGGCCTCGGCCAGCAGGGGTTCGAGGGCGGCCTTGGCCGCCGGCCAGTTGGTGCGGGGTAGCTCCGGTGGAATGTTGACGTCGGCCAGGATCGTCGAGGTCCGCAGCCAAGCCGGGTTGGCGAGCACGAGCCAGCAGACCGCCCCGGCGAGCAAGGCGCCCCCCAGCCGTTGCCGGGCGGGCCAGGTTCGCGGCATGGCGTCGCGCAGGCTCCGGGCGAGCTCGCGCAGGAACCGCTCCGCCGGCGTCCACCACGCCGCCAGCCCGATGCCCCAGAGTGCGAACAGGAACGGCTGCGCGTAGGCGATGTAGCGCAGGTTCTTGGCGGCGGCGAACGAGCTGAGCAGGAATGCCACCGCAAAGACGATGGTCAGGAAAGCTCCCGGCCGAGGTCTGGCTGCGATCGCCGAGAGGGCCAGGATTCCGGTTGCCGGCCAGAGGCTCGGATAGAGCAGGCTGTACCACGCATGATAGTACCAGAACTGCGATTCGGTGCCCTGATTGAAGATCGGCGTGGTGCGATAGAGGTCCCAGAGCCCGGGCAGCGTGCCGACGAGCCAAAGGGCCGCGAGGGCCACGCAAGCCAGTCCGGCGAGCCCGCCCACCAGCGCCCATTTCTGCTGCGTCGGTACCGTGCGGCTGACGAGGATCGGCAGCAGGATCACGCCGGCGAGCCAGAGCCCGATGCCGGCAAAGCCGAGGAACGTGGTCGGCTGCAGATAGAGCGCCAGCGCCGCGCAGGCGAGGCCTCCCACGGCCAGGCCCAGTCGTCGGGCCAGCGGCTGCGGCTCCGTGGCATCGTAGGCGCAGACGGCGGCGGCAAACAGACTGAGCATCTGCAGCCCATAGAAGCGGCTGAACTGCGCGATCTCCACGGCGAACGGCGACAGGGCGAAGAGCACCGTCCCCAACCAGGCGGCCCGCGCATCGGCCACGCGGCGCAGCCAGACGAAGAGCAGCGGAACCAGGGCTGCCATCGGCAGGAGGGCGGGCAGGCGGGCGACGGCCAGCGACTCGCCGAACAGGCTGAAACAGCGCGCCACCAGCCAGGTGAACAGCCACGTTCGGGTATACAGACCTTCGGCGATCCGGGGCTCACCGGAGGCGACCATCCCCTGCGCTGCCAGGATATGATAGAGTTCGTCAGGATGCGGCAGATGGCCGAGATTGATCGAATAGATCGCTGCCGCGCCGAGAAACAGAACAAGCGGAGCACCCCAGCCGGATCGATCCCGGCCGGCCGTCGCTACGGAAGGCTGCATCATCGTGAACGTAGGCCCCCGGCTGGGACAGCACCATTACGGTTGGGCGGTGGATCGGCCTGCCATCCGGTCAAGGCGGGGCGACGATCGGGCTCCGGGCCGCGGATCGCGAGCAACCCTATGAACACGAAGATCTCCTGCTGGCTGGAAAGATCCGCGCCGAACTGCACGGCGGTGAACCGGCTGATGAAAAGCATGGCGACCGCGAGCGCCATCGGGTCCGAGCGCAATCGCTGCAGCGGCATCGGCCGCCACGCCACGTAAAGGAAGAACAGGAACAAGACTAGCCCGACAAAGCCGGTATCCGAGAGAATCTCCAGGAAGATATTGTGCGGCTGGGTGCCCTCCACCTCATTCTGCTTGTAGAGGGGAGCAAAGCTGCGCGCGCCGTGCCCAACGACCGGCGATTCGAAGATCAGCTTGATCGCCGCGGCGTAGTAGGCCCAGCGATTGGCGCCGGTCACCATGTCGGGATCGTCCGACTGAGCCACGACCTTGCCCATGCGCGCCACGCTGTCGACCTTGTACCCCGAGCCGATCGCGGCCGCGAGGATCGCCCCGACCAACACCAGGATCAGCGGCAGTAGCAGCGCGCCACGATTGATGCTCAGCCCCTTACGCCCGCCGGGCAAGAAGGTCACCATCAGGTAGAGCAGGCACGGCGTGGCGACGCACAGCAGGGCACTGCGGCTGCTGGAAATGAGGATGAAGAAGACACATACAGCCAGCAGGCCGCCGGTGAAGATCTGGTGCATCGAGAACATGCGGGCGCGCAGCGCGAGCAGCGTCAGGATGACGGCGCCATTGGCCGTGGCGCGCCCCCAGTTATTGTACACCCGGCCTGCATCCACCCAGCCGGCGAACTTGAAGGAGCCATAGCGAATATAAATTCCGGCGCCGACGCAGGCGACGATGACCGAAAAGAAAATCATGATCTTCATGAAGCGCAGCATGCGCTCACGCTTGTGCGCGATGATCATCGCCCCCGCGATGAGGCACCAGACGTTCACGAAGTTGAGGAGCTTCAGATAGGTCCAGACCTGGAGATGCGACGGTGTCCAGAGCGTGCTGAGATTGACCCACGCCAGCCAGGGTAGGGCGGCACTGCACAGCACCAAGCCGGGTAGATAGAAGCCCTCGCGCGCGATCACGGCGAAACCGACGAGGGCGCTGAGCCCCAGCCAGATATAGGTCATGTCGATTGGCAGCTTCGGCAGCATGAGCTGGAAAGCGTTGGAGTAGAGGTAGAGCAGGAAGACCGCTTCGAACGAGCAGGCATCGGAAAGCAGCGTGCGCGGCGCGAAAATGCCGCGCGCCTCCGGACGGGGCGCGGTGCTGAAGGGCATGGTCGCGGTCGGCATCAGGCTGCCCATTCCGGTTGGTGGACTCGTCAACTCGATGGCGGCGGGCCAGCCCAACGCACAGGCTCGACGTCCGCAACGCTAGATAGCCGATTCCATGCGCGGCCTATCCACGGACGGCGGCGAGACATACCACGTGTCCCACACGCACCACCACGCGGCGGTGGCAACAACGCCAAGGGCGACATACCAGCGCTTGGCCGCGACACGCCATCTGGCCGCAAGATAGTCTCGGCCGGCCCTAACAGCAAATCAGATCGACGGCAGGTATTGCCCGACAAGTCACAGCTGGAACGTGAAATTACTGTTACGAGCGGCGGCGACCATTCACCAGCCGTGTCCCAGCCTGTGGTGCCGGCGTCCTTGACCTCGGGGCACCCGGATGCAACCAGTCCGCCACCGGTGGCCTGCCGGGTCGACCACGCCGCCCAGCTGCCTGTCGAGCCCCATGAAATTGATGCGCCTTAGCCAGAAACTGCTCCGCGGCCGCTTCGCGCGCCGTCTCACCTTGCTGTCCGGCGGGACCTTCCTCGGCCAGGCGATCTTGATGCTGAGCTCGCCGCTGCTGACGCGGCTCTACACGCCGACCGAGTTCGGCGCCCTGGCGGTGTTCACGGCGCTGACCAGCATGCTGGCCGGCATCATGGCGCTGCGGTACGAATTCGCGGTCCCGGTCTGCCGCGACACGGACGACGCCCTGGCCGTCGTCGCCGTCGGTGGGGTGGTGGTGACGCTGCTGTCCCTGCTGCTGGCGCTGGTGGTGCTGGTCGCCGGCAAGCCGTTCGCCGACCAGGTTGGCCTCGAGGGCTTCGAGCAGCTGATCTGGCTGTTGCCGCCGCTGCTATGGCTGTGGGGGCTGTCGCTGCCGCTTTCCGGGTGGTCGATCCGGCAGGGCTCGTTCCGCCTCAACGCGGCGAGCAGTCTCGGTCAATTCGCCAGCCAGGCCGTGGCCCAGCTCGGGCTTGGTGCCGCCGGTGGCGGGGCCGGCGCCCTGGTCGTCGGCTACACCATGGGACCGGTGGCGCGTTTCGTGCTGCTCTGGCCTGCTCTCAGCCGCGGCGACCGCGCCCGGATGCGTCGGCTTTCGCTCGCCCACATGTGGAAGGTGGCACGCGAGCACTGGCGCTACCCCGTGTTTTCGAGCAGCTCGAGCCTGTTGCAGAGTGCGTCGCAGATGCTGCCGGCAGTGTTCGTGGCTGCCCTCTACGGGCCTGCTGCGGCAGGGTTGTTCGGGCTGACCCAACGTATCATGGGCGCGCCCGTACGCATGCTGGGCGAGGCCGCGAGCCAGGTCTTTCTCAGCGAGATCGCCAGGGTCGACGGGCCGGCGCTCTATCGACTGTTCACGCGCACCGCCCTGGCCTTTCTGGGCGCGGGGCTGCTGGGGTCCCTGCCGCTCATCCTGGCCGGCCCCAGCCTGTTCGCGCTGGTGTTCGGCGAGCCGTGGCGGGCTGGCGGCACCCTGGTCCAGCTGCTGGTGCCGATCTACCTTGCCCGGTTCGTCGTGGTGCCGGTATCGCAAACCCTGAACGTGATGGGCAAGCAACACCTGCACCTCACCGCATCCATTCTCAACATGCTGGCCCTGGGTGGGAGTTTCGGGCTCGGTGCGGTGCTCGACCTGCCGATGAACACCACGATCCTGCTCTACAGCGCGGGATCGACCGTGGCCTTCTTGTTCTACCTGGGTGCCGTCTGGCACAGCGCCCGGCTGGCGGCGCGGACCTCGGCGCCGCCAGCCGGCTGAGCTGGTCGCCTCAGCTCATGATCTGCCGCAGCCGCGCCGGGGTTTGCACCCGCACCGCATGACCCACCTCGTCCGCGGTCACGACCGGCGTGGGCGGCTCGACGAAGTCGACGTAGCCGCTCCATAGCGGGTAGGTCCGGTTGCTCGCCTTGAAGTACGGCAGGTTGACCCGGTTGCCGGATGCCGTGTTGCTGCCCCCCGGCGTCGAGTTCGGCCGGATGTAATCCTTGATGGTGTTGCCGCCCGGGGCGCCGCTGCGCTCGGCGTAGACGTTCGTGAAGTACGAGGCGTAGTAGTTGCCGGCATTGAGCTGCGCCGTGCTTTCGGACGGGTTGCCGATGGTCTGCGTGTAGATCGGCAGCCGCCAGCCGTCGCCGGTGTAGATTCTCGGTGCCGCGGGCAAGGCCCGCATCATCACGTCCTTGAACCATAGCCGCCCGTTGGGGCAGCAGGTGTCATTGGTGATGTTGGCGCCTTTGAGGAACCAGGTCTGGTAGTTCCAGGCGAGATCGATATCGCCGAGATAGGCGTCACGGAATCCACCCAGGGCGGCTTGGGTGAAGTCGCTGTGCGGGGCGTCGTCGTCACCCGGCTGCCCGGTAAAGCCGTAGTTGCCGAAGGGCACCTTGATCTTCTGCATGTAAAGGTCGAGCCACTCGTCGAAATTGTCCTTCGCCGCGTTCGGCTTCGTCCCGAAGCGCAGGAAATCGCCCCAGTCGTTGTTGGCGACCGCGTTGCGCGCGTCATAGTCAAGATTGGCCAGGAACAGCACGGGCCTGATGCCGAGCCCGTTGACGAACGAGATCTGAAACACGTGCCCGCCCTTCGATGTGCCTCCGGCTGGCGGCTGCGTGCTGGTCGAGCCGCGCCGGCGCAAGGTCGCGCCGATCAGGAACGCCGCGCGGTAACGGAGATTCTGCGCCTGGATCGCACCGGTGATCGGCTCGGCGGGCGCCGACATGAGCAAGACCTGGTCGGGGTTGCCGACGCTCGGAACCGTTCCGCCCGCTGCGGGAATGTTCCAGACGATGATGTCGGCGTCGGACGCCGGCAGAATGGAAGCCGGCGGCCGATGCTCATAGGCGTAGACCGAGGTCGCCGCTGCGGCGACGTTGACGAAGACCCAGCTGGAGCTGCGCTTGCCGGCATTGTCCAGGGTGTAGCTGAACCAGTCGCGGCCGATATAGCCGGCCACCGGCGTGTAGCGGATCACGCTGCCGGTGGCCGTGGCCACGCCATGGGCCGGCGCGCCGACACCGACGAGTTCGCACGGCCCGGGCCCGTCTGGATCGTAGGCGGCGGCAGGAGCGTCGACGTCGACGTGCGTGGCGGCGGTGGTCGCCACCCGGATGGGCACCGCCACGGGCGCCTGATCCGCCTGGGCGACCTGGTCCTCGTCACCCAGGCCATAAAGCCCCTGGGGCGTGGCCAGATTGGCCGCCTCGGCGGCGATCCGCTGGGCCGGGAAGGCTGTGGCGGCAATGCGGACCTCATCGATCAGGCCGCGCCAGCCGCCGGTGGCCGGGTCCCGTGCGCCGGCGCCGAGATAGAGGCCCCCCGAGGCCATCGTGGTGAGCCCGGACCGTGCCGCCGATACGCTGGAGGTCGCGGCCTCGACGCCGTCGATGTACAAGGCGGGTCTTTGGCCCTGCCGCCAGACACCATGCAGCAGCTGCGTCTGGGTGCGCTGCAGGTTGGCCCCGCTGAGCACGAACGCCGCGCCGTCGGCGCAGGTGACCTTGAAGTGCACGACGTTGGGCGTGCCGTCGCTGGCCTGCTGGAGATATTGCAGGACGAGGCCCGCCGACCCGTCGCTGCCGTCCATTGGCCCTTGGGCGAGAATGCCGTGACTGCTGCCGATCGTGGCGGCGTCGGCGGTGGCCATCGCTTGGACGGTCACGGCCGTTTGCCCGTTGAGGAAGCTGGCGTCGTTGCGGCTGGCGACGGCGCTGCCGTTGAAGCTGCCGGCATCGCCCAGCAATTCGCCGGACCCGATGCCGGCGGGCGTCAGCGTGCGGCCATTGCCGGTCCGGTCGGCGCCGGTGCGGGCGTTGTAGACGGCCAGGTAGGCTTGCCAGACCCCCGTGGGGTTGGCCTCCGTCGCCGTCAGTGACCCCTTGCCGTAGTAGAGGAACAGGCGCAGCTCGCGCGCGAGATCGAGGCTGGGCAGGCGCACCCAGGCCAGCAGGGAGCCCGCCGCCAGGTCGTGCCGCTCGACCTCATGGTCGAGCTTGGTGCCGTCCTCGAGCTCGAAGCGGAGGTCGAATCCCTGGGCGTGCTGCACCTTGCCGCCGTTCGCGGTGGATTTCAGCCAGTTGCCGGATTCCCGGACCAGGAGGGCGAAGTTGGTGGCGATCTCGCTGCCGGCAGCCTGCGGCGGCACGACCAGGCGGCGACGGTACCGGTAGCCGTTGGCGTAGCTGGGGATCACCGGCGCGGTCACCGCCAGCGTCACCTCGGCCTCGGTGACCGCGACCCCGTCGCTCACCTGGTAGGTGAAGCTGTCGGTGCCGGTGAAGCCGGACGGCGGCGTGTAGGTCACCGTTCCGTCCGTGTTGACGGCGATCTGGCCTTCGAGCGGCACCGTCAGTGCCGTCAGTCGCAGGGGGTCGCCGTCCGGATCGTTGTCGTTGGCGAGGAGGTTGAGCGTGACCGGCTCGCCGGCGGAACTGGCATGGTCGGGAGTCGGTGCCGGTGGCGCGTTGCTGCGCTCCACCGTCAGGTCCACCTGCCCGGTCGTGGCGGCGCCGGCATCGTCCCTAATCGAGTACGTGAAGCTGTCGGCGCCGATGAATCCGGCCGCGGGCGTGTAGACGAACTGTTGCTCGGGCGTGAGCGTGAGGCTGCCGTGACCGGGCATGCTCATGCCCGCGAGGCTGATCGGCCCGCCATCGGGGTCGTGGTCGTTGGCCAGTGCGTCGATCGTCACCGGGGCGCCGGTGTGCGTCATGGCCATGTCGGGCACGGCCACCGGCGCGGCGTTGCGGGCCGTCACCGTGATCGTGACGTTGGCGGTCCCGACGCCGCCCTGCCCGTCCCCGATGGTGTAGGTGAAGCTGTCGATGCCGCTGAAGCCGGTCTCCGGCGTGTAGCGGATCGACTGGCCGGGCTGGACCGCGATTGTGCCATGGCCCGGTGCGTCGATGCCGATGATGCCGAACGCATCGCCGTCGGCATCGTTGTCGTTGGCCAGCGGCGAGATCACGACGCTGTCGCCGGCGAGTGTCTGGGCGCTGTCGTTGCTGGCCGTCGGGGCGGTGTTGGGCCGCATGACGATGATCGTCACGTCGGCCGCTGCGGTCCCGCCGAGCGCGTCGCGCACGGTGTAGGTGAAGCCGTCATTGCCGACGAAATCGGCGGGCGGCGTATAAGTGAAGCTCTGATCCGGATTGAGGACCAATGTCCCAAAAGTGGGCGTCGTATAGCCTGCGATGCTGAGCGTGCTGCCGGCATCGTTGGCGAGCACGTTGATGACGACCGACGCCCCGAGCAGGGTACGTGCGGTATCGGCATGGGCTGTCGGCACGAGCTGGCTCCTTCGCAATTAGCCGTCTCGTGCTTTATAAGTTGATATTCCTATTTGCTGTCAATATTTACCTGTTTAGTTGAATGATGCTAAAATTCGAATGTTCGGGTGCTGCGGGGCCGTTTCCCTAAAGCCACGCCTTTATAAAAAATGCTGCACTGCAAGCGATCCCGGGGTACGCGCTGCGATCGATCGACCTACGTCTCTGCGCGGTGGTCTGTACCAAGAGGAATGCGCGTGGTAGCTACCACATGGTGAATACGGCCGTTCGGCCATCCAGCAGCCAGCAAGTGAGCCGGAAGGGTATGCTGCTCTACATCATGAGCCGGCCGCACAGCGGCAGTACGATTCTCGACATTCTGATCGGCAACAGCAGCACCGTTGAGGGCGTCGGGCAGTTGGTGTCCGACATGGGCAAGCTGGACAATCCGTGCGCCTGCGGTGCCACGATTCGGGAATGTCTGTTCTGGCAGGCGGTGCGGACGGAAGTCGAAAGCGCCGGCATCGGGTGGGACGAGGCCGTCCGATCCAGTGTCGATCAGGCGCATATCCGGCGGTTCTGGCGCACGTGGCGCGCCCGCCCGAGCGATGCGCAGCTGCTGCGGCTGGCCGAGGTCACGCGGGTCGTCACCGCGGCGATCGCCAAGGTGGCCGGCAAGCCGCATGTGCTCGATTCGACCAAGGAGCCGACACGCGGCCTGTTTCTTGCGCGCTACATGCCCGAGGCGCAGTTGATCCGCTTAGTGCGCGATCCACGCTCGGCCGTCGCCAGTCACTACTGGCGGCTGAAAGAAAAGGGATTCTATCACTTCTTGCGCCGTGACTGGCACACGACCCGCTTGGGTCCGGTGTTCCTGGTGGTGGCGGCGACGAGCTGGACCATCGGCAACCTGCTGGCCGAGATCGCGGCCTGGCGGGCCCCGGGCCGGGTGTTGCTGCTGCGCTACGAGGATCTGCGCGACGATCCAGCGGCAGCGCTGCACGCGGTCGCGACCCACGCCGGCATCGATCTGAGCGACAGCATCACAAGGCTCGCTGAGGACCGCCCCCTGGGCGTGCAGCACATCATCGGCGGCAATGATGTCCGCTTGGAGCCGGGCCTGCGCTTCGACCCGAAGCGCGAGAGCACGCGTCGCCCACTGCCGCGCTGGGTCGAGCTGGTCACGGCCGCCTGCTGCTGGCCGCTTATGCATCGTTACGGTTACTCCATGCGCCGGCCGGCCGGACGCGCCGCCTCGTCGCTCGCTCGCTCAAAGGACGTCGTCGCCTAATGCGCAGATCGTTGCTCGATAAACTGGCCCCGGCGGTCTTCGTCCTGGGCCTACTCCTGATCGCGTTCGGCTACGGGTTCTATGCTGCCCGCGATGGGCTGTTTCCGGCCTCGACGCTGAACAGCGCCGAAGAATCGGCCCGGGGCATCTGGGAGGCCTATATCCGCCCGCCACCGTTCGATCGTCCCGGCCGTGCCGGCACGCCGGATCAATCGGCGGCCACGACCCATCTAACCGATCGGCTGCAAGAGGGCGTCACGCTGGTCGTCGGCTATCGGCCCGAAGGTTTCGGCGCCTGGATGGTGGATGCCAGCGGCAATACCCTGCATCGTTGGAACGCCACGTTCAGCCAAGTGTTCGGCAACCCGGCACCACAGCTGGCCTATCAGGCGCGCGACATCACCATCGCCTGGCACGGCACGCACCTGTTCCCGAATGGGGATATACTGTTCAACTTTCAGGACAACAGCTTTCCGTTCGGCAGCGGCCTCGTGAAGCTCGACAAGGACAGCAACGTTGTCTGGAAGCTGGACCGCAACACGCATCATGCGGTCACGGTCGAGGACGACGGTACGATTTGGGTGCCGGCGCACCACTATCGCCCTGACGGCGTGCCCGGGGTCAGGGGCCTGAAGCCCTGGTACTACGAGGACGAGGTGCTGAAGGTCTCGCCCGACGGCAAGGTGCTGGACGAGACGTCGATCCTCAAGGCCTTCGCGCAGCGACCCGGTGCGTTCACGGTGACCTATGGTTCGGCCACCGAGGTGACGCAGAGCGATCCGACCCATCTCAACGACGCCGAGCCGCTACCCGCTGCGTGGGCGGACAAGTTCCCGATGTTCGCGGCGGGTGATATTCTGGTGTCGTTGCGCAACATGAACATGGTCGCGGTGATCGATGCCAAGACCAAGCTCGTCAAATGGGAGGTGTCGGGCCTGTTCGTCCAGCAGCACGACGCCGATTTCCTGCCGAACGGCCATATCATGGTGTTCGACAATCAAGGTGGCGATCCAGCCTGTGGCGGCACGCGCATTCTCGAGATCGATCCCGCCAGCCAGAGCATCGTCTGGCAGTATGATGGTTGCGGCGAGAAGCCCTTTTTCAGCGCCACGCGCGGCGAGCAGGAAGTGCTGCCCAACGGCAACGTGCTGACGATCGAGCCGCATGGTGGGCGCATTCTCGAAGTAACCGGCGACCCGCAACCCAAGCTGGTCTGGGAATATTACAATGTCGTAGGGGTGGTTGACGGAGTCCCTCATGTCGGGCTTATCACCCACGCCGAACGCTTCCGGCCCGAAGATCTGACTTTCCTTGCTGGCCCCACGTCGTGAATCTCGCGGCCGGCTTCATCCACCCGGAGTGAAAAGCATGCGCAATCTGACCTTGTGGCTTGGTCTCGGCCTGATCGCCGTAACGGCGTTGGCCGCCGCTCCGGCGCAGGCCTATATCGGCCCGGGCGCCGGCATCACGATGCTGGGGGCGCTCTGGGGCGTCGTCGTCGCCGTGGCGCTGGCCTTGGGTGCCGTGCTGTTCTGGCCGATCCGCCTGCTGATCCGCAAGTTCCGCAAGCCGGCTCCGGCAGCCGGTGTGGCGAGCGACAAGGCGTCCTGATCGACCCGTTCCGTTTGTCTGTCGAAAGCGGCGTGCCGCCCGGGCCCCAGCCGGCACGGGTGGTGGCGCTGTCACAGGCAAATCTCGCCTCAAGTCGGTGATCCAGCAATCGTGACCAAATCAAGCACAGGCGACGCCGCCCTCGAGATGCCTCGGTGGCTCGATGCGCTGGGCGGCTTCATCGACCGGACGGCCGGCTTCTGGCAGAAGCTGGGTGATCTCGAGAGCAGCGCGCATCGCGAGCAGCTCGATGCGATCCGTATCGATCGCCCCTTCTATGTGGCTGGCATCGCACGATCGGGCAGCACCATCTTGCTGGAGCTGTTGGCCGGGCGGACGGGCGTCGCGACGCATCGCTACCGGGACTTCCCGCCGATCTACACGCCGCTGTTCTGGAATCGCGCGTTCGCGCAGGTCTATCGCAGCGATGCGCCACCTGCCGAACGCGCGCACAAGGACCGGATCCTGGTCACGCCGGATAGTCCGGAGGCCATGGAAGAAGTGCTGTGGATGCGCTTCTTCCCCGGCGCGCACGACGAGTCGGTGAGCCAGGTGCTGGATGCGGCCACGTCGAACCCGGCATTCGAGCGTTTCTATGTCGATCACCTGAAGAAGATCCTCCTCGTCCGCGGCGGGCAGCGCTACCTGTCCAAGGGCAACTACAACCTGACCCGCTTCGCCTACCTGCTGAAGATGTTCCCGGACGCGAGGTTCGTCGTGCCGGTGCGCGACCCGCGCTGGCACATCGCCTCGCTGATGAAGCAGCACCGGCTGTTCGATGCCGAGGAGCGTCGTGATCCGCGCATCCTCAAACACATGGAGCGGGCCGGCCATTACGAGTTCGGCCTCAACCGGCGCGTGATCAATGTCGGCGACAGCGCCGCTGCCCAGTCGATCGCCGGGCTCTGGCGCGATGGCCAGGAAGTGCGCGGCTGGGCGCGCTACTGGGCGATGCTCTACGGCTTCGTCGTGGCACAGCAGGAGCGGGACCCCGCGGTCCGGCAGGCCAGCTTGATCGTACGCTACGAGGATCTGTGCGATCAGGCCGAGGCGACGCTGGCGGCCGCCTTTGCGCATGTCGGGCTGGAACTGGCCCCGGCGGAAGCGGCCGCAATGGCAACGCGGCTCAGCAAGCCCGGCTACTATCAACTCGGGTTCTCCGCCGAGGAAGAGGCGGTCATCGCCGAGGAGACCGGAGCCGTCGCGGCGGCACTGGGCTATCAATAGCTCGGCGGCAAACGGCTACTGCAACGCACCGAACTCGCCGATGTTGCCGATCTGCATCACTGAAGAGTGCGCTGCACCATCGCTCTGCAAGTCTTTGTTGCGACGCCACAATGGCCGTTGGTCGGCCTGGCGTCGGCGTGATAGCGTACTGGCATATGGTTGATGCCACTCCCCATGGGGTTGCGGACGACCTGGACTGTGACGATGATCACAGCCTGTTAAGTCGCGATTGACCATAGCGGCTTTGCAGAGCGAAACGCGCTTCTAGCCGTGACTTGCAGTATCGAGAATGGAACGCCTGAATGTCGACGGAACTCGCCGGTCTTCGCACAGGCTCCGCGCCGCGTCGCAGTGCGGTGGCATCGGTGCTGGTGTTGCCGGTGGCGGACGTGCTGGCGATGGGGTTGTGCTTTCTGCTGGGCGGGCTGGTCAATTTCTCGTTCGACAACGTGACCGAGGAGCGTGGGCTGATCCTGGCGCTGCTGGGGGCCGGTTGCCTGGTGATGTGGCATCATTTCGGCCATTACACGCGGCGGCGGCAATTGTGGCAGGAGTTCGGCGACATCGCGGTGGTGGCGCTGGTGGCGCTGGTCTGCGATCTGGCGCTGCTGTACCTGCTGAAGGTGAACTTCTCGCGGCTGTGGGTGCTGACCAGCTGGGCGCTGCTGGTGCCGGCGGTGCCGCTGGGGCGGCGGCTGGCCAAGCAGGTGGCGCTGGAGCTGGGACACTGGCTGCAGCCGACGGTGATCGTCGGTGCCGGGCCGAACGCGCGCGAGATCGCGGCCGCGTACGACGCGCGCAACAACCATCTGGGCTACCAGGTGCAGGCGTTCCTGGACCCGGACCCGGAGGCGGCCGAGCGCAGCTTGCGGGTCGGCGGGCGGGACATCCCGGTGCTGCCGCTGGACGCGCGGGCCAAGGAGCTGCCGGGCTGGCTCGGGCAGCCGCACGTGGTGGTGGCGCTGGAGCTGGACCAGATGCTGGGGCGCGAGGGGCTGATCGAGAACCTGTCCTTCTACCACGGCGACATCGACGTGATCTCGCCTTTGAAGGGGCTGCCGATCAACAACACGCGGGTCAGCCACTTCTTCTCGCGCGACATCCTGTCGTTGCGGATCCACAACAATCTGGCGCGGCCGTGGCCGCAGCTGGTCAAGCGCGGCTTCGATGTGGTGGCGGCCTCCGGCCTGCTGCTGTTCACGGCCCCGCTGCTGGCGCTGGTGGCGCTGCGGATCAAGATGGTGGACGGCGGTGCCGTGATCTTCGCCCACAAGCGGGTGGGGCGGCACGGGCGGCTGTTCCCGTGCTTCAAGTTCCGCACCATGGTGGCGAACTCGGCCGAGGTGCTGGCCGAGCTCCTGGCCAGGGACCCGGC
>JBATRI010000107.1:0-8390 GCA_049292515.1 Geminicoccaceae bacterium | reverse complement strand
ACCCCTGCTCGCGCAGTCGGGCGCGATGCGCCGGCGCCAGGGCCTCGAACATACCCGTCTGCCACGGCCCGAAAGCGATGGCCGTCGCAGGCAGACCCTCTGCCCGCCTTGCCCGCACCAGGCCCTCGAGCCAGGCATTGGCGGCGGCATAGGTCGCTTGCCCGGCGGCGCCGAGGGTGCCCACGACCGAGGACACGACGACGAAAGCCGCGAGTTGGCGGTTGCGGGTCAGCTCGTGCAGATGGCGGCCGCCCCCGACCTTGGCCCGGAACACCGCGGTGACGTCGGTCGGCCGGAGATTGGCGAGCATCGAATCCTCGACCACGCCCGCCGCATGCACGATGCCCGTCAGATCTGGGAGCCCCGCCAGCATCGCAGCGACGGCACCGCGATCGCCGAGATCGACGGCGACGGTTTCGAACGGCACGGACGTGAGGGCCGTCCGGGCCACGAGCACGACCCGCGCGGCACCGTTCTCGACGAGCCAGCGGGCGACGGCGCCACCGACGGCACCCGTCCCGCCCGTGACGAGCCATGTGCCGTGAGGGCCCGGCAGCTCGTCCTGGGGCCAGAGCAGTGACGTGCGGCCGACCGTTCGCCCCTGGGCCAGGGCGGTGAGCGCGCCGCCGGCAGCCTCGGCACCGAGCTCCGTCCGCCACGGCAGCCTGATCGCACCCTCGTCCAGCAACCCAAAGATCCGTGCCATCCGGGTGCGGAACCAGTCGGGATCGGCCGCGAGCGGTTGCTCCAGGTCGTAGCGGAGGTGGCGCACACCGGGGGGCAGCGCAGGCTTGGTGGCACTGCCGAGCTCGAGGAAGCACCCGCCCTGGCGCAGCAGCGCTGCCGATGCGTTGGCCAGGTCGTCACCCAGGGCATGCAGCACGACATCGACGCCGGTACCGTCACTCCAGGCCAGCACGGCTGCGGCAAAGCTCGTGTCGCGCGAGTAGGCGGTGGCTTCGGCACCGGCGAGACGGGCCCATGCCTGTTTGCCGGGGCTGGCCGTTGCGAAGACGTGGGCGCCGGACCATACGGCGAGCTGCACCGCCGCCATGCCGACGCCGCCGGCCCCGGCATGGACCAGCACCCGCTGCCCGGGTCGCAGGCCCGCCAGCTCGATCAAACCCCGCCACGCGGTGAGAAAGGCGATCGGTAGCGTCGCCGCCGCGGCCGGCGTGAGATGATCCGGATAGCGCACACAGCGGAAGGCCGGGAGGGTAACATGGCTGGCCAAAGCCCCTGGTGCGAACAGCAGGACCCTGTCGCCTGGGGTGAGCCCCTCGGTTCCCGGGCCTACCTCCACGACCTTGCCTGCCGCCTCGAGACCAAGGCCAGTACCGGGCACGCGGCCCAAGGCCACCAGCGTGTCCTTGAAATTGAGCCCGCTCGCTGTGATCCGAACCGAAACCTCGCCAGGACCCGGCGGCTCGACCGTCATGGGAACCGCGGCCAGATCATCGAGCGTGGCACCCTCGCCCGGGGTCAGGCGGCATGGCCCGTCCGGTAGCGGCACGACCCGAGCAAGCTCGGGCTGGTAGGCTATGCCGCCGCGCAGAGCGAGACACGGTGCCACGGACAGCAGCGCTGCCGGCAACCCTTCGCTGGTCGGATCGAGGTCGAGCCAGGTGCAACGGAGTTCCGGGTGCTCGGCCGCGATCGTCGGCACTAGCCCGGCCAGTACGGCGGCAGGCGCGGGCTCCCGGTCGAGGAGTGGTGGCACGCCGGCAGCACCGCGGCTGACCAGCAGGAGCCGTGGTGGCCGGAGCAGCTGCGCGAGGAAGCGGACAAGCTCGGCGGTCTCGACGAGGCACTGTTCCGGTGTCGTGGCCCGGAGCGGGCGGAGGTCGATCACCCCGAGTGCGTCGTGCGGAAGATCCTGAGGCCCCACCTCGATCACGTGCCAACCCGCGCCGGGCGGCACCAGCTCCGCCTGGGCAGGTTGCCAGCGCAGTTCGTGGATCCATCCCTGATGGCGCTCCACCACCCTGCGCAGACGAATGCCGGTGAAGGCCGCGACCGTCCGGCCATCCTGTTGCAGCAGCTGCGCCTCGCCGCACGCGCCATCGCCGTCGATCTGCTCCAGCCTGGCGCGACAATGCGTGGGCTCGCCGCCACCGAGCCAGGCGAAGCCTTCGATACTGGCTGGTAGCCACATTGGCCCTTCCGGCAGCAGCGAGGTCAACGTTTGCAATGCATGGTCGAGCATGGCCGGGTCGGCATCGAGACCGCCCGATCCGGGTATGGGCAGCAGCTCGGCCTCAGCGAGATTCTCGGACCGGCGAAGCTGCCGGATGCGCATGAAGGCGGGGCCGAACGCAAAGCCGCGCCGGCTCAGCTCGTCCCGGTGCTGGTCGCCCGAGATATGCGCTGCCGCTGTCGGCGGGGATGGGATTGACGTCAGGCCCTGGCTGGCTGCTGCCACCGACGCCGTGCAGGTGCAGCGCCAGGCGTCGTCGGCCTCGACGAACAGCTCGATCCGGTCGACGGAGCGGACGAGTTGGATTGACCGGCCCGCCGGCGGCACCTCGACCCGCTCCAGCAGCTCGACCCCGGTCACAGTCGGTGCGCCGGCAGCGACGCAGAGCGAAAGGAAACCGGTGGCCGGCAGGATGACGTCATTCCCGACGACGTGCTCACGAAGCCAAGTGCTGCCATGATCGAGCCTGCCAGTGCGGATCGTAAGGCCGGTGGCGCCGACACGCGTGGCCGGCCCGAGCAGTGCTTCGGCGGTTGGCGCGCACTCCAGCCAATGGCGATGCCCGACGAAAGGATAGGTCGGCAGACTCACCCGCCGGCCGGGAGGCACCGGCAAATCGGGCATCGGCCCGTCGCTCGGCACCAGCCGCTCCAACTCGGCAGGGTCGCGGGCGAAGGCCCACCAGCCGAGCCGGGCCCGGCCGACGGCCGTGGTGTGGCAGGCATCCTGGAAGCTGACGTCATGTGCAGCCAAGTGGGCGTGGTAGCGTCGGCCCAGCTCGCGCACGGCTTCCGGTGTCGCACCGGTGACGAGAAGTACACCATTCTCGACCGACGCCGCCGTGGTCGTCACCTGTGGCGGCGCCTCCAGCACGACATGCGCATTGGTGCCGCTGGCACCGAACGCGCTGATCCCGGCCCGGGCCGGGGTAACGGGCCATGGCTCGGGATCCACCGGCACTTGTATCCGGGCGGTACCAGCCGTGGCGTGAGGATTGAGCGTATGGAAGTGCAGATGCGGTGGAATGGTGTCATGCCCGACGGCGAGGGCCGCCTTGATCACACCGGCGATCCCGGCAGCCGCCTCGGCATGGCCGAAATTGGTCTTGACCGAGCCGACCAGCAGCGGCGCCTCGCGGCTTTTGAACACCTCGGCCAGCGCGTCCAGCTCGATCGGGTCGCCCAGCGCGGTGCCCGTTCCGTGCGCCTCGACCATGCCGATCGCGGATGGGTCGAGCCCGGCATCCGTGAGCGCCATCCGGATCACCGCCTCCTGGGCCAGCCCGTTGGGGGCCGTGAAGCCGGCGCTGCGGCCGTCGTGGTTCACGGCTGAGCCGCGGATGACGGCGATGATCCGGTCGCCGTCGGCCTGGGCGCGCTCCAGCGGCTTGAGCACGACCACGCCACAGCCTTCGGCCCGGACATAGCCGTTGGCGGCCGCATCGAAGGTCTTGCAGCGGCCGTCAGGGGCGAGAAGGCCGGCACGCGACAGGACCACCGAACTCTCGGGTGCCAGCAGCAGATTGACGCCTGCCGCCAGCGCCAGGCTCGTCTCGCCCGCCCGCAGCGCGCGGACGGCCAGGTGCAGGGCCACCAGCGACGACGAGCAGGCCGTGTCGACGACCATGGCCGGCCCCTCGGTGCCCAGGAAATGGGCGAGCCTACCAGCCAGCGTGTTGTTGGGCTGCCCGGTCAGCGTGTGCCCGTCCAGCATATCCACGCCGATCTGGCGCGCCAGCAGCGCGTAGTCGCTGCCGGTGGCACCGACGAAGATCGCGGTGGCGGTGCCGACGAGCCGGTCCGGCGCGATGCCGGCGTCTTCCAGACTTTCCCACGCCGTCTCCAGCAGCAGCCGCTGCTGCGGGTCCATCTGCGCCGCCTCGCGCGGGCTGATGCCGAAGAAGGCGGCATCGAACAGGTCGACGCCGTCGACGAAGCCACCCCAGCGGCTGGCGATGCGGCCGGGACGTGTCGGATCGGCATCGTACCACCGCGCGTTGGACCAGCGATCGGCGGGGACCTCCTGGATCAGGTCGGCACCGTCCCACAGCGCCCGGGCGAAGGCATCCGGCCCATGGATACCACCCGGGAAGCGGCAGCCGATGCCGACGATGGCGATGGCGGAGGACTGCCGGGTTGGCGCGGCGATGGTGCGGCTGCCGGTCCGGCCCTGGAGCCATTCCTCCAGCCGTGCCAGTGACGGATGCGAGAACAGGATCGCGGTCGGCACCGGCTCGCCGGTCGCCTGCTCCAGCCGCCGCCGCAGCGTGAGCGCCATTAGCGAGTCCAGGCCCTGCTCGAACAGGCCGCGATTCGGGTCCAGAGCGCCAGGATCGGGATGGCCCAGAATCTCGGCGACGAGGCCCCTGAGATCGCTACCTGAGAGCACCCGCCGCGGGGGCGCCTCGCCCGACGGCACGGCCGCCGTCACGAGCCGCGGGCGCAGCCGGTCGAACAGCGGATGCCGCCGCCGACTCTCGATCGTTCCCACGAAGCGCCGCCAATCGGCACGTGCCAGCACGAGATGGGCCGTGCCCGACGCTGCGAGGTCGACCGCGGCCCGGCACACCGCGGTCAGCGGCAGCGGCTCCAGGCCCGCAGCGGCAAGAGCAGAATCCTCGTCCGCGCCCAGCAGCCCTCGTTCGGCGAGCCGGCCCAGGGCTAGGCTTATGGCGGGCAGGCCCTTCGATCTCGCTGCCAGCGCCCAGGCATCCAGCGCGGCATTGGCGGCGGCATAGTTCGGGTTGTCGCGCAGCCCCCAGACGCCGGCGGCCGAGGACAAGGTGATCATGAAGTCGAGGTCGTGCCTAGCGGCGACCGCGGCCAAGGTTCGCGCGATGGCGAGCTTGCCCCCGACGACCGTGGCGCGATCGCCTGCGACCGTACCCGCCGCATGGACGATACCGGCGAGTGGACGATCGATCAGCAGGTCAAGGTCGGCCGCGGCCGACGTTGCGGCGAGATCGAGCGCCGCCACCCGAACCTCGGCGCCGCGCCGACGCCATCCCTCGACGGCGGTCGATACGCCCCCACGTCGACCGACCAACAGGAGATGGCGGGCACCCTGCTCGACCAGCCAGCCGGCAAACGCGCTGCCCAGCATGCCGAGGCCACCCGCGATCAGATAAAGCTGGTCGGCCCGCACCGGTGGTGCCTCCGCCGGCGGCTCGACGCGCGGTACCAGTCGGGCTACCCGCCGCTCGCCGGCCGTGATCCGCACCCGGTCCTCGATGCCGTCGCCCTGCAACTCCTCCACCAGCGCGTGCAGGCTGCCGTCGCTCTCGTCGGCAAGCTCGATGGCGCTCGCCATTGTCTCCGGCCGATCCAGGCCGAGCGCCGCGAACCCCCCGCCCAACGCGGCAGCCGCCTCACCGTCCCCGCGGACGAGCCATCGGCGCGGTCCGGGATCAATGGCTTCCAAGGCCGTGACAGCTGCCACCGGCTCGGCCGCCGCAGCTGCGACGATGACGAGATCGGTCGCCGGCTCGGCCACCGGCAACATCTCGGTCAGGCGACCGGCAACAAAACCGTCACCCACGATACGGAAACGGCGCCCGGTCGGCTTTCGTGCCACGAGCACCGCGTGCGCATCGCCGTCCTCGAGCACCGAGACGGGCTCGAGGCCGGCATCCTCGAAGAGCTGCCGCCAGACATGGGTCTCGAGCAGCGCATGGTCGGGGCGCACCGGATCATCGGTGTAACGCCACCAGCCTTCGGTCGTGCCGAAGGCGAGATCGATCCAGCGGGGCGCACGCACCAGCTCCACCAGCGCCACATGCCCACCCGGCGCCACGCGCGCGGCGGCCGCTGCAATGCTGGCCCGGATATCCAAGGTAGCGTGCAGCGCATTCGCAGCGATGACGAGATCGAACGTTTCCACGCCTTCGATTGCAGTGGCTTCGAGGTCGATCAGACCCGTCCTGAAGCCCGGCCGGTTGCCGAACCGCTCGCGGCCCCAGGCGAGAAAGGCGGACGAGACGTCTGTGTAGAGATAGTCGAGCTCGACGCCGTCGAGCGCTGCCAGCAGATGACGGGTCAGCCCGCCGGTGCCGGCACCGAGTTCGAGGATGCGGCAGGGCCGCCCGATGGCCTCGGCCCAGCCACGCACCGCCCGGCCGAGCGCCTTGGCCGGGCCTGCGAACAGCGGGGCCGCCGTATAGAGCTCCGCCGCCTCGGCGAAGTTGCCGTCGGGGAACAGCACCTCCAGCGGCTCGACCTCACCGCGCAGGATCTCAGGCAGGCAGCGGTCCAGGCGCTGCAGCAGGCGCAGCTCCGGGCCGTCGGCCAGCACGGCGGGAACCGCAGCGGTTTCCCTCCAGCTGGCGATCCGCCGCGCCAGGGCGGCATGGCGCTCCGCGATCCGTTCGGGTTCGACGCTGGCCAGCGCCGCGATTGCCTGCCGAACCGCCAGCGCGTCCAGCGCCTCGGTGCGCGCGCGATCCTCGGCCGTCGCGGCGAGCGTCACCGATGGCCAAGCAGCCAGGGCGCGGGGGACGAACGTGACGTCGAGCAGCCAGCCCGGGTCGATCATGTCGCGGCTGCGGGACGGCAGCCAATGGCGCTCGCGCTCAAAGGGGTAGGTGGGCGCACTCTGCACACGCCAGGGCTCGCCCGCGTCGAGCACGAGCCCGTCGATCTCGTCACCGGCGACGAACGCCTCTGCGGCGCGGTCGAGGAATGAACTCCAGCTCTCCCCCGGCAAGCGGTTCGAGGTGAACTCGCTTGGCCGCCGATCGGGCGGCACGTGGCCGATCAGCACGTCGCCGGCCAGGAGCCTAGCCTGCGCCTCACGACCGTCGGCGGCGTGCAGCGCCAAACGCCAGGAGAACCGCTCGCGGCCGACCAGCGCCGTATGGCAGAGGTCGGGAAAGGCGTCCGGCAGCCGTTGGGCCCATTGCTCGGCCAGCCGCCGCAGCGACGTCTCCGTTGGCGCCGACAGGACGAGGAGGTGGCGCGGTCGCGTCGCGTTGCGGCGTGCGCCGAGCGTACGGACCAGTGCTGCCACGGCCGCCATCTCGTCCTCGCCGCGACGAGTCAGCGGCAGCACCTTGGCCTGCGACACCGTCTGCCCGATCGCGGTTGCGAGCAGCGTGTGCGGGGCGATCTCGACGAAGCGGCGATGGCCCATGCCGCCCAGGGTCACGATGGCATCGTGGAAGGCCACGGGCTCGCGCAGATTGCGGCCCCAATAAGCGGCGTCCAGTCCCTCGCCGGCGAGGGCCCCCCCCGTCACCGTCGACACGAACGGCACCGATGTCGGCCGTGGCGCCAGCCCCTGCAGGCTGGCCACCAGCCGGGGCCGCAAGGGCTCCATCTGTGGGCCGTGATAAGCGACCGGCACCCGCACCGGCAGGGCCATGAGATCCAGGGTCTCGAGCCGCTGCAGACAGGCATCGAGCGCCGCTGCGGAACCCGAGAGCAAGGTGGCGCGGGGGGCGTTGCGGCCGGCGATCGCCACCCCGACGGGGAGCAGCGACGCCAGTGCTGCGGGCTCGGCCATGACCAACGCCATCGTGCCCTGGCCCGCGGTCTCGGCCTGGAGTCGGCTGCGCTCGACCACGATTCGCAAGCCCTGCGCCGCATCGAACGCACCGGCCGCCACCGCGGCGGCGACCTCGCCGACACTGTGGCCCGTTACCGCGACGGGCACGACGCCCTGCTCGCGCAAGAGTTCGGTGACGCCGAGCTGCCAAGCATACAGGGCGGGCTGGGCCAGGGCCGGCTCCTCGATGCGCGCCGCCAGCGGCCCGTCCCCCAGGAGACTGCGCAGACGCCAATCGCAATCCATCCTGGCGAGTTCGCCATCCAGCTGGTCGATCAGTGCCGCAAAGGTCGGCGAGTGGGTCAGGAGGTCGCGACCCATACCGGGCCAGACCCCGCCATTGCCGGCAAAGACGAAGACCGGGCCGGCATCGTCATGGGCGGTCGGCGCCGGCTCGGCGCGGAGCAGCATGTGGCAGTTGGTGCCGCCGAAGCCGAACGAGCTCACCCCGGCTGTGGGCGGGTGCGCGCGCTCCGGCCAGGTTTCCACTTGCGCCTGCACGGCAAGGCCGAGTTCCGCGAACGCGATGTGCGGGCTCGGGCTCTGGAAGTGCAGGCTGGGTGGCAGGCGGCACGCGTGCAGCGCCAGGACCGTCTTGATCAGCCCGGCCGCACCGGCCGCGGCCTCGAGATGGCCGATATTGCTCTTGACC
>JBATRI010000106.1:0-1626 GCA_049292515.1 Geminicoccaceae bacterium | reverse complement strand
CCAGGGCCAGGATCTCCGAGGCATTGCCGCGGATGATGCGGGGGCGCTGGGCCAGCAGCATCTGCGCGGTCTCGCGGCGGAAAGCCGTGGCCCCGACGCCCACGGGATCGAGGATCCACGGCCGGTTGCCGCGGCGCGCGCCGGCCACGGCCACCATGGCGCCCTCGCGCCAGGCAGCGGTAAGCGTGCCGATATTGACCACCAGTGCCCCCGACATGGCGGCCAGCTCGCCGGCCTCCTCGGGCGCGCCCGACATGATCGGCGAGGCGCCGACCGCGATCAGCACGTTGGCCGACAGGGTCATGGCGACTTGGTTGGTCACATTGTGGACCAAAGGCGCCTCGCGGCGGATGCGGTCCACACCTTCGGCGATATAGGCGGTCATGAGCCGGGCTCCTCGAACAGATCGACGGCGTAGGTGGCGACGGCAGGTGGCGGGCCGATCAGCCCACGCGCGGCCAGGAAGGCGGCAAAGCGCTGATAACGGCCGTGGTCGAGGGCGGCCGGGCGGTGGGCGAGGCGCGGCAGGGTCGCCAACCAGGCGCGACGGTTCAGCTCGTCGTCGAGGGCGGGATCGGTGGCCTTGAACACGTCCCAGGCCTCGTCGGGGTGGTTGATGGTCCAGGCGGTGGCGTTCTCGACCGCGGTCAGGAAATGCCGCAGCTCCGGTCGTGCCAGGCCGTCCCGGTTGGCCAGCAGGATGAGCTCGTCATAGGCTGGGACGCCTTCCTCCTCGGGATAGAAGGCCCGGCCCGGATGCCCGACCAGCTCCATCTGGTTGAGCTCAAAATTGCGGAACGCCCCGATCACCGCGTCGACCTGGCCCGAGATCAGCGCCGGCGAGAGCGAGAAATTGACGTTGACCAGCTCGACGTCGGCCAGCGTCAGGCCATGCTTCTCCAGCATGGCGCCCAGCAGCGCCTCCTCGAAGCCGCCGACCGAGAAGCCGATCTTGCGGCCCTTGAGATCCGCGATCGACTTGATTGGGCCGTCCGCCAGCACCACCAGGCTGTTGAGCGGGGTCGCCACCAGCGTGCCGACGCGCACCAGGGGCAGGTCCTCCTGGACCTGCAGGTGCAGCTGCGGCTGGTAGGAGACGGCGAGGTCGGCCTTGCCGGCGGCGACCAGCTTCGGTGGGTCGTTGGGATCGGCCGGTGCGATCAGCTCGACGTCCAGCCCTTCGGCGGCGAAGAAGCCACGTTCACGGGCGATGACGAGCGGGCCGTGATCGGGATTGACGAACCAGTCGAGCACCACGGTCAGTTTGTCGGCGGCGAACGCCGGGGCAGCGCTCATGACGAGAGCGACCGCCAGCAGCAGGGGCCGGACGAGGGCCATCAGTGATCTCCTTGGGGGTCGGCGTGGGCAGCGGTTTCCGGCTGCCAGGGGACGAGCGCCCTTGCAGCGCGGTCGACGGCCAGCCACAGCAGCAGGGCCATGGTGGCCAGGACCAGCAGTGCGGCGAACATGAGATCGACCTGCATCCGGGCATTGGCCTGAAGCATGAGGTAGCCGAGGCCGGCGCTGGAGCCGACCCATTCGCCGATCACGGCCCCGATCGGGGCCACCGCGGCGGCGACGCGCAGGCCGGAGGTCAGCGCCGGCAGGGCGGCGGGGATGCGGATC
>JBATRI010000105.1:0-3902 GCA_049292515.1 Geminicoccaceae bacterium | reverse complement strand
GCGCACGGTGATCGCCGCGGTGATGCTGGCGCGCGGCGAGGCCGACGCCATGCTGGCGGGCCCGGTCGGCGAGCTGGCCGGCCATCTTCGGCACATCGTCGAGGTCATCGGCCTGCGGCCGGAGATGCACGAGGCCTCCACCGTGCATGCGCTGGTCCTGGATGCCGGGGCGCTGTTCATCGCCGACACCAGCGTCAGCTTCGACCCCAGCGCCGAGCTGATCGCGCAGACCGCGGTCAAGGCCAGCGAGATCGTGCGTGGCTTCGGCATCGAGCCCAAGGTCGGCCTGATCAGCCACAGCAATTTCGGCAGCCGCGACACGCCGTCGTCGATCAAGATGCGCGCGGCCCTGGCTCTGCTGCGGCAGATGGCGCCGACGCTCGAGGCCGACGGCGAGATGCAGGCCGACAGCGCGCTGCAGGCGGTGGTGCGCGAGCGCCTGCTGCCCAACGCGACGCTCAAGGGCGTGGCCAACCTGCTGGTGATGCCCAACCTCGATGCGGCGAGTGCGGCCTACAACCTGCTCAAGGCGGTGACCGGCTCGATCACCATCGGCCCGATCCTGATCGGCCCGCTGCAGCCGGCGCACATCGTCAACGCGTCGGTCACCAGCCGCGGCATCGTCAACATGAGCGCCGTGGCCTGCGTGCATGCGATTGGCGCCGCGCGGCAGGAGACGCTGCCTGCCTGACCCCGTACACCAAACTAGCGCATAGCCCCCGGTGCAGGTCGATGCCGTCGTACAGGCAGTTCATCAGGTGATCGCGCAATGAACGCCATCTGAGCACGGAAAAAGCCAGAGCCATTGAGGCTTCCTCCCGACCATCGCCGAGGAGGAAGCCTGATGCGTGCCAGCGGCGGGTAGCCGGTTATTTGCCGGCGCCCGTCGGGCTCAGCTGGAAGACCACGCCACAGCCGGTGTCATTGAAACCGCAGGCACCGCTCCCACCCGTATAGCCACCTTCGTAGGTCGTGCCGTAGATGGAGCCTTTCGGGCCCATGATCACGCCGGCATAGGGATATTGGCCATTGGCCACGGTCCCGAACGTCCGCAGCACGGTCGTCGTGTACGGGCCGTTCCCACTTGTCGGAGGGGTCAGCTTGTAGACGGTGCCGAAATCGAAGTTGCCGCCCTCGCTTGCGGTGCCATAAATCGCGCCCGACTTGTCCTTGATCAGTGCGCCCAGCGGGTAGGCGCCGTCGGCGCCGCCGGTAAAGCTGTGCAGCACGTCGTGATTCCAGGGGGCCGTCGGGCTGGACGGCCGCCACAGCGCGAAGACCGTGCCACACCCGGTCACACCGCAGGCGTCCGAGGTGCCACCTTCATAGGTGGTACCGTAGACATGGCCTCTCGGACCGATGAACAGGCCGCCCCTGGGGCTCGAGCCACCGTCATCGTCGGCGAGGAACTGGTGCAGCAGGCTGTATTTCCACTTGTTGTTCGCGATGGCCGGGGGTGTGAGCATGAAGACCGTGCCACCCGAGGACGACGTCGTGCCGTAGAGGTTGCCCGCGGCATCGGCGATCACGCCGGTAAGTGGGTTGGCGCCGTCCTGGTTGTTGGAAAAAGTATAGAGCACCGTCAGTTTCCAGGGGCCGAAGTTGGTTGGTGTCAGCTTGAAGACCACACCGCAGCCAACATCGAGACAGCCGTTGAAATCTGAATTACCGCCCTCCTCGGTCGTGCCGTAGAGCTCGCCATTAAACCACAGCAGCCCGGCTTTGGGGTAGGCGCCATCGCTGAGGCCCGAAAAGCTGTACAGCACGGACTCCTTATAGCCACTGCCGGATGGAGTCAGCTTGAACACGGTGCCGAAGTTCGTGGAACCCAACGACACCCTGCCGCCGCCCTCCGAGGTCGTGCCGTAGAGATTGCCCTGCGAGTCGGCCGTCACGCCGCCTTCGGGGTACGCCCCGTCGATGCAGTCGGGTGACTGGCAGAAGCTGTAGAGCGTGGTGTATTTCCAGGCGGTTGGCCCACTCGGTGTCGGCGCCAGCTTGAAGACGGTGCCATAGCCGTTGCTGCCGCCCTCGTTAGTCGTGCCGTAGAGAGCGCCGTTCGCGTCGATGATCAGGCCGGCCTTGGGAAAGGCGCCGTCGGAATTCCCGCTCAAATCGTTGGTGAACCTATGGAGCGGCGTGGTGGCCTGTGCCCTCGGGCCCAAGCCAATAAGGCTCAGTGCTACAATGACCAATACTGTGTAGCGGCGAATACTGCTCATCCCATTGTCCTTTTGGTAGATAGTGCAACGGCGCTGAAGCCGTACTTTAAGTTGTCGCGATCAGCTTGCCGCTCTTTGAGCCCACGCAGGCATTCCACGCGAACGCGGCCGCCCTGTGCCGGCGTTGCCGCGGGGGCACTGCCGGTTCCACTGTCTACGTTGAACGGCGGGTTCAGCTCCGACGGTACCGTCCGGCTCACCGTGATCGGGATGGACGTTGCCTGCGTGGCCGGCGCCTGCACGGCCAGCCCCGACGCGACGAACGCCAACCCGACAGCCGTGCGCAACCGCACCGTTGTCCACATCGCATTTCCCCCGCGACCCGATCCGCCTGCGTCCGAGCAAGCATTGAAGGTTCGCAGGCCGGTGCGTTCAACTGCCGCTATGCGGAAATTCCTGGAACTTGCTGGTAGTTCCACTAAGCGTAGGCCGTTGCATGCAAGGGCGGCTCGACAAGCGGGGGCGGGGATGGCACACGAATTGCCCGCAAAGCTGCTGCTCACCCAGGAGCTTCTGGGTTGTAGCAGCCGCAAGGAGCTCTGTGCGCGGTTCAGAGAGGTCAATCCACGCACCGAGTTCGATCTCGAGCGGAGCCATAAATGGTTGCAGGGTCGGGCCAAGCCGCGCAGCGCGCGGGTGTACGATGACTGGGCGCGCCTCCTCGGCACGGAGCGCACGCCCGCCTGGTTGGTCGCCTGCACGGTCGACGCGTTCGTCGACGAGGTGTGCCGGGTGTTCGCGGCCGATCCCGAGGAGCTGAAGCGGCGGGCCGGCCTGGACGAGCAGCGGGGCGGCGCGCTGGTCGCCGGCGCCGTCCACTATGTCTGCGGCTCCTACGCCGCCTACAGCCTCGCCTGGTCGCCCTACCACCTGAACCAGATCATTCGCGGCTCCCTGCTGATCGAGCCGGCCAGGGGCAACCGCTTCGCCGCCTGCTATCGTGAGCGCCTGTCGTCCGGGCCGGTGGAGCTGAAGGGTGTAGCCAGCCTGGTCGGCCGCATTCTCCACCTCGAGCTGCACGAGGCCGGCAGCGGTGCGCCCTACTATATCAGCGTGCTGTTGTCGGGACGCCCGGCCAGCATGCTGTCGGGGGTCGCATCCGGCGCCACGCTGGCCGGTCCGGACCCGCTACCCTCGACCACCCGGATCATCCTGCTCCGGGTGCCGGACCACGGTGGCGACCTCGCCGCCAGCAATGGCTATCTGGCCCACGATCCGGCAACAATCGGCACCGATCTCGAGGTCGTGGGCATCCAGCCGCAGCAGCCGATAGCGGCGGCAGCCGAGCTGTCCGCGTTCCTGCGCGGCGGCGAATCTTCCGGGCTGATGCAGGTCAGCCAGGCCGCCCATGCCCACCTCGCGGGCTTCTTCGACGCGGTCGCGGCCAACGCCTAGCCGCATGCCGTTGTACGCCGCCGCCCAGTGCTGCTAACAGCCCGTGGCCAAGCGTGCTACGGTCGGGAGGTCGATGGCCTCTCCGGCGCGGAGCCTTGGCACCCGCATGCCCAGGTAGGAGCGATCGATGGCCACGACCGAACCCGCCGCGGCACCCCTCGAGTTGAGCGACGCCCTGGTCGCCGAGGTCCGCGACGGCCTCGCCGCCGGCAATGCGACGCTGGCCGCGGCCTTGGCGCTGCCGCTGCACGCCGCCGACCTCGCCGACCTGCTGCAGCAGCTGGA
>JBATRI010000104.1:0-4410 GCA_049292515.1 Geminicoccaceae bacterium | reverse complement strand
TAGGTCAGGCGCCGGCCCATGCAGGCGGCGGCGATCCGGTGCGGGTGGTGCTGGACCATGGCCCGGAACAGGGGTGCGTAGCCCCGCTCCAGCGGGTAGGGCCGCCGGGTGGCGTTGCACGTCACGGTCAGCCGCAGCAGCTCCGCCGGATCCAGCAGCCGAAGCTCGCGCACCGGCAACTCAAAACCATCAACCAGGGCCATCAGCACCCGCTCGAAGCGTTCCAGGAGTGCCGGCATCACGGCGTCGTCGAAGAAACGCCGGTCGTAGGAGAGGTGCAGGCCAAGCCGCTCGCCCGGGTAGACGACGACGGTCATCGGGTAATTCGTGTGCGTGCGCATTTTGTCGGCGCGCGCAGCGAGCTCTTCGGCACCCATGACGACCGCGAAGTTCAAAGGCTCGCTCTCGAACACGAACAGGCTATCGAACAGCGGAGTTCCACGCGGCAGCTCGCTGCATTCGGCGATCGTGACCAGCGGTAGATGCTCGTGCTCGCGCATGGCGAGATTCTGGCCCTGCAGCTCGGCAAGCCAGTCGGCGGTGCTCTGGCCGGTCGCGGGATGCGGCAGGCGCACGCGCAAGGGGATACTGCTGATGAAAAGCCCGACGGTCGCCTGCATCGCTGCAACGTCCGCGGGGCGGCCAGCGACGGTGATGCCGAACAGCACGTCGTCGCGACCGCTGTAGAGATGGAGCATCAGCGCCCAGGCGGCCTGAACGAAGGTGTTGAGGGTGATCTGCCGCTCCAGCGCCAAGTCGCGCAGCGCCTTGGAGCGATCGGTAGCGACGGCGAGTAGCACGTCGCCGATCACCGGCCCTTCAACTGGCTGTGGCGCCGGATGGATCGTCAGGACCGGTGTCGGCTCGTCGAAGCCCGCCAGCGTTCGCTGCCAGAAGGTGCGGGTTTCCGTCTCGTCGCGGCTGGTCAGCCAGGCGATGAAGTCCCGGTAGGTGGCAGCGGTGCGCGGTGGCGGTGCCCTGTCGGCGAGCAGGTCGCGATGGACCGCCATGAGATCTTCCATGAGCTGCGAGCGCGACCAGGCGTCCATCAGGATGTGATGGTAGCTGAGCACGAAGCAGAACCGCTCGGCCGCCAGGCGGATCAGGCGCAGGCGGAAGGGCGGTGTCAGGCGGAGATCGAAGCCTTCGCGCAACTCGGCCGCGAGGATTGCCTCAAGCCGCTCTTCCTGGCTTGTCGCCGGCAGTCTCACCCAGTCGACATAGCTTAGCTCGATCTCGGGGTCGCGCAGGATCACCTGCACCGCCGGCCCGCCGGTGTTCCAGTGGAAGGTGGCGCGCAGCGCGGCGTTGCGCGTCAGCACCTGGCGCCAGGCGCGCAGGAAGGTCGGCGCATCGAGCGCGCTGTCGATGAAATAATGCTCCTGCATCAGGTAGATGCCGGATTCGGGCTCGAGCAGGGTGTGCATCAGCAACCCCTCCTGCATCGGCGCCAGCGGGAACACGTCCTCGATATGCCGTGCGGGGAACGGCAGGGCGTCGAGCTGAGCCTGGCTCAGTCCGGCCAGTGGGAAGTCCGAGGGCGTGATGCCACCGGCCCAGGCGCTGACGCAGTGCGCAATCAGCCGATGCAGCGTGGCCTCGACGTCCTGGGCGAGCGCTTGGATGGTCTCGGCTCGGTAGCGGCGCGTACCATAGCTCCAAACCAGGGAGAGCTCGCCGCCCAGGATCTGTCCTTCCAGCGTCAGCGGCGAGATCATGGGTGAATCGGGTGCAAGCCCGTCGCCACTGCTCTCGGGGGCAGGCAGGAAGGCCGCATCCCCGGCGAAGCTGCTGTCGAAGCGGCCCAGATAGTTGAAGGTGATCTCGGGCGCGGGCAGGGCCTGCATCCGTGCTTGAACGTCGGCCGGGGCAAGGTGGCGCAGAAGGCCGTGACCGAGACCCGAGTCCGGCACGGCGCGCAGCTGCTCCTTGATGCTCTTGATGAGCGCGTCCGCCGCCAGATCGGGCGCTGCCTCGAGTCGGACGGGAAAGAGGCTCGTGAACCAGCCGACGCTGCGGCTGAGGTCGACGCCGGGAACGAGCTGCGCCTCGCGGCCGTGCCCTTCGAGTTGGATCAGAACGGCCTCGCCGCCGCTCCAGCGGCACAAGGCCTGGGCCAGGGCCGCCACCAGCAGTTCATCGATCCGCACCCGGTAAGCGGCTGGCGCCTCCTTGAGCAGGAGCTCGGTTCGGCTCCGGTCGAGACGGCGGATGAGCCGGGCTGCGTCACGGTTGAGGCAGAGAGCGCCGGGCACGTCCGCAGGCAAAGGAGCGGTGTCGCCCGCGAGCTGCGCCTCCCACCAAGCGAGGTCCGGTGCTGTCTGAGCGCGGATGGCAAGCGCAGCCGCCCATTCCTGGGTCGAGCTGGTGCGCGCTGGTGGTGCCGCAGTCTGCCGGTAGGTGGTGTGCAGATCTTCCAGCAGGATGCGCCAGGAAACACCGTCGACCACGAGATGGTGGATGACGATCAGCAGCCGCTGGCCGCCATCCGGCAGCGCGATCAACTCGGCGTGCAGCAGGCGACCGGCGGCGATGTCGAGGCTGCGATGAGCCGCGGCGACGATGGCCGCGAGCTCGTCCGCATCGCCGGCGCTGCTGGTGCGCAGGAAGGGTCCGGCCAGCGCCTGCCGCGGCTGATAGAACTGGCGCCAGTGGCCTCCATCCTGCTCGAAGCGCAGGCGGAGCGCGTCGTGCCGGTCGATCAAGACACCCAGCGCCCGCTCGAGGTCTGCGGGATCGACCGCAGCCCTCGGCGTGAGCAGCACGGCCTGATTCCAGTGCGAACGATCGACGAAAGGCTGCTCGAAGAACCAGTGCTGGATCGGCAAGAGAGCCGCCTCGCCGCTGGCGGGCGGCCGCTGGGCTGCGGTGATTTTCTGTCGTGCGACGGTTGCGAGTGCGCGGACGGTCTGGTGGCGGAAGATGTCGCGTGGGGCGAGCTCGAGGCCGAGCTGGCGTGCCCGGCTGACGAGCTGGATGGAGACGATGGAATCGCCGCCGAGCTCGAAGAAGTTGTCGGTGGCGCCGACCTGCTGGCGGCCGAGGACGTCCTGCCAGGCTTGGCAGAGCTTGATCTCGATCTCGCCGACCGGGGGCGCATGGGCTGGGGTCTGGATCTCGGGGGCTGGCAGGCGGCCGCGGTCGATCTTGCCGTTGGGGGAGAGGGGCAGCGCGTCGAGGCGGAGGAGGTGGGCGGGGATCATGTAGTCGGGCAGGCTGGCCCGCAGATGGTCCTCGAGCTGCTCGGGTGCGGCGGTGCCGGTGAGGTAGGCCACGAGCTGGCGGCCGCCCGGGCTGGCCTGGGCCACGACCACGGCTTCGCGCACCCGCGGGTGGGCCATCAGGCAGGCCTCGATCTCGCCCAGCTCGATGCGCAGGCCGCGGAGCTTGACCTGGTGGTCGCGGCGGCCGGCATAGTCGATCACCCCGTCCGGGCGGCGGCTGGCGAGGTCGCCGGTGCGGTAGAGCCGCGCCCCGTCGCCGAACGGGTCGGGCACGAAGCGCTCGGCGGTCAGCCCGGGCCTGCCGAGATAGCCGCGGGCAAGGCCGATCCCGCCGATGGCCAGCTCGCCCAGGACGCCCACCGGCACGGGCTCCAGCCCGGCGTCGAGCAGGTGGATCTGGATGTTGGCGATCGGCCGGCCGATCGGCACGGTGGCTGCCTCGGGTGCTTCGCGGCAGTCCCAGGCGGTGACGTCGATCGCGGCCTCGGTGGGGCCGTAGAGATTGTGCAGCCCGGCCGGGTGCCGGGCGAGGAACTGGCGCTGCAGCCCGGCGGGCAGGGCCTCGCCGCTGCAGATCACCCGGCGCAGGCTGGTGCAGGCGGGCAGCTCGCCGGCGGCGAGGAAGGCCTGCAGCATGGAGGGGACGAAGTGCAGGGTGGTGACGCCCTCGCGCACGATCAGCCCGCGCAGGCTCGCGGGGTCGCGGTGCGCGCCCGGCGGCGCCATGACCAGGGTGGCGCCGGTGATCAGCGGCCACAGGAACTCCCAGACCGAGACGTCGAAGCTGAACGGGGTCTTCTGCAGCACGCGGTCGTCGGGGCCGAGGCGGTAGCGGGCCTGCATCCAGAGCAGGCGGTTGAGCAGTCCGGCATGGCTGTTGCCGACGCCCTTGGGCCGGCCGGTCGAGCCCGAGGTGAAGATGCAGTAGGCCAGGCTGTCGGGATGCGGCGGCGGTGGTGGCGCCGCTGCCGCCTGCCCGGGCGCCTGCTCGAGGCAGGCGATCTCGACCTCGAGCTCGGGCAGGCGGGGCAGGAGGTGGGCCTGGGCGAGCACGAGGCGGGTGCCGCTCTGGGCGATCATGTCGGCGAGGCGCCTGGCCGGGAGGTCGGGGTCGAGCGGCAGGTAGGCGGCACCGGCTTTGAGGATGGCGAGCAGGCCCACGACCATGGCGGTGGAGCGCTCGGCG
>JBATRI010000103.1:0-5850 GCA_049292515.1 Geminicoccaceae bacterium | reverse complement strand
GGTCACGGGCACCCGGGCCAGCGATTCGCCGGTCGGCCCCAGCGCCACGACCTCGCCCGAGCGTGGGCTCGTGGCCGGCAGGGCTTCGAGCTGGAGCTGGAGGTCGGCACCGGACTCGCCCAGGCGCAGCACGAGCGGCTGGTCGGCGGCGGAATCGGCATGAACGGTCACGGGGCCGAGCCGCAGCAGATCGTCGGCCAGCTTCCCGGCATCCGCCAGGGCTTCCGGCCCGGTGGCCAAGCCGTCGCTGAGCCAGACCACGGTGGCACGGTCGAGACCCTGGACCCCGGCCAACGCCTCGCGCGCCGCGGCGCGGTCCACCGGCCATGGTTGCGGCTGCCAGCCGGGCAGGGCCTCGAGCGCGGCGCTGGCGGTCATCCGCCGCACGGCGATGCCGCCTTCGGTACCCATGGGTGGCGAAGCGGTGTCGAGCAGCAGGACCTCACGGCGCTCGCGCTCGGCCTGCTGCAGCAGGCCGCCGGCCACCGTCAGGCGCCGGTCCCAATGCCTGGCGGCAGCCCACCCGTCGTCGATCACCAGCAGCAGCGGACCGTCGCCACCCAGGCGCGGCGCAGGATTGAGCACGGGGCCGGCCAAGGCGAAGATCAGCAGGGCCGCCAGCGCCAGACGCAGCAGCAAAAGCCACCACGGCGTGCGGGCCGGCGTGCGCTCCCGGCTGAGCAGGCCGGCGAGGAACAGGAACGCCGGAAACCGGATGCGCCGCGGCGCCGGCGGCGTCACGCGCAGCAGCAGCCACAAGGCCGGCAGGGCCACGGCAGCCAGCAGCAACCAGGGCTGGGTGAAGCCCAGCAGGCCGAGATCGAGCATCGTCAGGTCACCATACGCGGCGCCAGCATCGCCACCAATGCCAGAAGTGCGAGCTCCGCGGTGCGGTCGGTGCGGTGCGAGGTGAAGCGCCAGCCCTGACGGCCGGCGAGGTCGGCGAGGCTGGCGCGGTGGGCGTCGAGCAGCATGGTATAGCGGCTGCGGATGCCGCCCACATGGTCGATCAGGGCGCTGCCCGCCTGCTCGGAGTCCTCGAACATGACCCGGCCCTCATAGGGCAGCTCCTCCTCGGCCGGATCGAGGATCTGCATCAGGCCGGCGCGCGCACCCAGTGCCCCGAACTGCCCCAGGCGGCCACGCAGCCGCTCGATCGGCACGAGGAAGTCGGACAGCAGCATCAGCCGCGCGTGCCGCGGCAGCTGCGGCAGCGGCGCCTGCTCGGCCTGCTGGCTCGCCGCGTGGATCAAGGAGCGGGTGACGGTCTCGATCCCGAACCGCCCGCTTGCAGGTCGCTCACCGCTGCCGAGCAGCGCCACCCGCTCACCGCCGCGGACCAGAAGTGCGGTCAGCGCCAGCGTCAGCAGCACGGCTCGCTCCCATTTGAGCGGCAGCTTGGCGTTCGAGCGGAACAGCATCGAAGGCGACAGATCGCACCAGATCCAGACGCTCTCAGCGGCCTCCCATTCCTGCTCGCGGATGAACAGATGGCGGGAGCGCGCCGACTGCCGCCAGTCGATGGCGTAGGCCGCATCGCCGGCCTGGTACTGGCGGAACTGCCAGAACGTCTCGCCCATGCCCGTGCGGCGCCGGCCATGCACGCCGGGGGCGACGGTGGCGGCGACCCGTTCGGCCTCGACCAGCAGTGCCGGTAGCCGCTGGCTGAGGGTCTCGGCCGCGTGGCGGAGATGGTGCGTCCGCGCCCGGAAGCCGCCGGCGGCTTCAGCCGACATGCCGGCAGAGGCGATCGATGATGTGGTCGATGGTGATGCCTTCAGCCCGGGCGGCGAAGCTCACGGCCATGCGATGGCGCAGCACCGGCCGGGCCAGCGCCATGACATCCTCGGCCGAGGGCGCCAGCCTGCCGTCGAGCAGCGCGCGCACCCGCACCGCCAGCATCAGGCTCTGGCTGGCGCGCGGACCCGGGCCCCAGGCGATCTGCTGGCCGAGACCGGGCAGGGCCTCGTTCTCGGGGCGTCCAGAGCGCACGAGGCGCAAGATCAGGTCGATGAGATGGTCGCCGATCGGCATGCGCCGGACCAGACGCTGCATTCCCATCAGCGTGGGACCGTCCAGCACCGGCTCGACCTTGGCCTCAGCACCGGTGGTGGTCGAGATCATCATCCGCCGCTCGGCCTCGAGCGACGGGTAGTCGACGTTGATCTGCATGAAGAACCGGTCGAGCTGGGCTTCGGGCAGCGGGTAGGTGCCTTCCTGCTCGATCGGGTTCTGCGTCGCCAGGACGTGGAACGGCGCCGGGAGTGCGTGATCCTGACCCGCCACCGTGACCTTGCGCTCCTGCATCGCCTGCAACAGGGCCGCCTGGGTGCGCGGGCTCGCCCGGTTGATCTCGTCGGCCATCAGGAGCCGGGCGAAGATCGGGCCCTTGATGAAGCGGAAGGCCTGGCGGCCGGTGCCGGCATCGTCCAGCACCTCGGAGCCCAGGATGTCGGCCGGCATCAGGTCCGGGGTGAACTGGACCCGCTTCTGCTCCAGGCCCAGCACAACGCCCAGGGTCTCGGTCAGCCGCGTCTTGGCGAGGCCTGGCACGCCGACGAGCAAGGCATGGCCGCCTGCCAGCAGCGTGATCAGCGTATCCTGGACCACGCCTTCCTGACCGAAGATGACACGGCCGATCTCCTGCCGGACCCGGGTGAGTTCGGCAATGGTGGCCTCGATCGCGGCGGCGATGTCGGCGTTTTCGTCGGTGATGAGCGACACGCAGTCCTTCCTGGAGCCGGAGCCTCTGGTTCGAGTCGAAACGCTGCCCTTTGCAAGCCGGTTTGGCAATTCGATTTCACGCCGAAAACGAACTGCCTGCCCCTCCACCACCGCGCGGCAGCGGGCCACGCGGTGGCCGAAGGTCAGCCCGGAGTCGCGGCGGGCTTGCCGATCGCACCGGTCTGGGCGGCGGGGGTGACACGCCAGATCACATTGCCGACATCATCGGCGACCAGGAGCGCCCCCTTGCCGTCGACGGCCACGCCGACCGGGCGGCCGAGCGCGCTGCCGCCCTCGTCGAGGAAGCCGGTCAGCACGTCCTCCGGCAGCCCGGCGGGCCTGCCGTCGGCGAAGGGCACGAAGATCACCTTGTAGCCGGCCGGCTCGGAGCGGTTCCAGGAGCCGTGCTGGCCGATGAACGCCCCCGACCGGTAGTGCTCGGGGAGAGCATTCGCCGTATAGAAGCACAGGCCCAGCGAGGCCGTGTGGGCGCCCAGCGCATAATCGGGTGCTACCGCCGTGGCGACCAGGTCGGGCCGGGGCGGCTGGACCCGCTCGTCGACGTTGGGCCCGAAATAGCTGTAGGGCCAGCCATAAAAGGCGCCGTCCCTGACCGAGGTCATGTAGTCCGGCACGAGATTGTCGCCGAGCTCGTCCCGCTCATTGACCGCGGTCCACAGCTCGCCGGTCTGCGGCTGCCAGGCCAACCCATTGGGATTGCGCAGGCCTGAGGCGAAGACGCGCGAGCTGCCGCTCGCCCGGTCGACCTCGAGGATGGCCGCACGGTCGCGCTCGTTCTCCATGCCGTTCTCGCCGACATTGCTGTTCGAGCCCACGGTCACATAGAGCTTGGACCCGTCCGGGCTGGCGATCAGGTTCTTGGTCCAGTGATGGTTGATCGGTCCGGCGGGCAGATCGACGAGCTTGGCGCCGGCCGCGGTGATCTCGGTCTGGCCGTCCTCATAGGGGAAGCGGACGACGGCGTCGGTGTTGGCGACGTAGAAATCGTTGCCGACCAGGGCCATGCCGAAGGGCGAGCGGAGATTCTGGAGGAAGACCGTGCGGGTCTCCGGCTTGCCGTCGCCGTCCGCATCCCGCAGCAGCGTGATGCGGTCGGCGCTGGCGGGACCGGCACCGGCCACCTTCATCACCTGCTTGGTGACCCAGTCCTTGACGCCCGTGCTCTCCTTGGGTTGGCTGTTGGACTCGGCCACCAGCACGTCGCCATTGGGCAGGACGTAAAGCCAGCGCGGGTGGGCCAGATCGGCGGCGAAGGCAGCAACAGCGAGGCCGGAGGCGGCGGTCGGCGTCTCGCCCTGCGGCCAGCCTTTGGCGGTGGCGATGTTGACCGTCGGCAACAGGCTCTTTTCGGGCTTGGGCAGTGCCGGATCGGGCCCGAAGCCGACGGGCGGGCTCTGGGCCTCCGCTGCGGCTGCGGCCAGGGTCAGGCAGCCGGCCAGGGCCAGGGTCGTGGTCGGTAGTCGCATCAGCAATTCTCCGCGAGACTTCGGCATGATCGTACTGAAGGCTCAACGCCGCGGCGGCCGCGGTGTTCCCGACGGCTTGCGGCGCCGGGTTCCGTTACTGGATATGGCGGCGGCCTTCCCATAGATAGAACGTGGTGGCTCCGCATCGAGGCGAGCCCAGCAGGCGGCAAGCATGAGCCGAAGACCCTTCGACCCCGACGCTCTGCTCGCGGCGATCGCGCGCGGCGAGCAGTCGTGCGGCGATTTCCAGATGCGCATCGACCGTGCCGGCACCTGGTACTATCGCGGCTCACCGATCGGCCGGCTGCCGCTGGTCAAGCTGTTCGCCACCGTGCTGCGCCGCGGCCCCGACGGCGCCTATTGGCTGGTCACCCCGGCCGAGCAGGGCCAGATCGAGGTCGAGGACGTGCCGTTCGTCGTGGTGGAGCTGCGCCGGGAAGGCACCGGGCCGGATCAGCTGCTGGAGCTGCGCACCAATTTGGACGAATGGGTGCCGGTGGACGCGGACCATCCCCTGGTCATGCGCACCGATCCAGATGGCGCGCAGGTGCCGTATGTGACCGTGCGTGACAAACTTGACGCGCGAATTGTGCGACCTGTCTTTTACCATTTGGTGGAGCTTGTGGAGTCGGCATCCGATGGTGTTGATGGGCTGATGGGAGTGTGGAGCGCCGGTCGGTTCTTTCCCCTGGGCTCGGTGGAAGGATGATCATGCAGGCGGCGTTAGCGTCCGAATACAGAAGTTGGGATCGCGAAGCGTTGCGGGCCCGACTGGAGGCAGGCGGCGGCCAATTGGATGCGCAGGGCTGGCTGGGCGGCGACGAGGGGCACGAGAAGGGTACCATGCTGCGGACCCAGGCGGCCGTGCTGCTGGGCATCGTGGCCCGGCCCGACGAGCCGCACCTGATCCTGACCCAGCGCACCGCCCATTTACGCGATCATGCGGGGCAGATCAGCCTGCCCGGGGGGCGGATCGAGGCCGACGAGGGCCCCGCCGCCGCCGCCCTGCGCGAGGCGCTGGAAGAGGTGGGCTTGGCGCCCGGCAAGGTCGAGCTGCTGGGCGGCCTGCGCCACTACGACACCATCACCGGCTTTCGCATCCACCCGATCGTCGGTTGGATCGCGCCGCCGCTGGAGTACACGCCGGACCCGTTCGAGGTCGCCGACGTGTTCGAGCTGCCGCTCAGCTTCGCGCTGAACCCCGCCAACCACCGCCGCGACAGCTACGAGCGCAACGGCGAGCGGCGACACTTCTACGTGTTGCCCTATCAGGACCGCTACATCTGGGGTGCGACGGCCGGTATCTTGGTGAACTTCGCCCGGCTGCTGACGGATTGAACTTTGGCGCGCGTCCTGCTCGAGATCGTCCTGCCGTTTCTGGCACCGTTCCTGGTGTTTTTTCTCTATACGCTGCTGGTCACGCGCGGCCGGCGCTACCTCGAGCGCACGCCCTGGTTCGTGCTCATCGCCTGCGGCCTGGTGCTGGCCTGCCTGAGCCTGGCCTCGCCGGCCTTTCTGGGCGGCCACCCGCCTGGCGGTGAGTACGTGCCGCCACACGTGGAGGGCGGCCGGATCGTGCCGGCGGAGACACGGCGGCCGGATCACAGCCGATGAGCGAGGCGCCGGTGCGGGTCTCGGC
>JBATRI010000102.1:0-5630 GCA_049292515.1 Geminicoccaceae bacterium | reverse complement strand
GCTGCCGGCGGCGGGGCCAGGCAGCGCCGACGTGGCCGAGTTGCGGCGGCTCCTCTATGCGCTCGAAGCCATCCTGCGTCTGCACTTCGCCCAGGAAGACGAAATCTACGACAGCGTTGCCGCCGAGGTCGAACGCAAGCTGCCGGTGCCGGCCTGATCGGTGTCGCGGTCAGTCCAGCCAGAGGCCGCGGCTGCGGTGCCAGTCCTCGATCGACAGCTCCGGGTACTCGTCGAAGCACGCGTCGTTCGGCCCGATCGCCGGCTCGACCCAACTCGGCTTGTAGCGCAGCATCAGATGCACGCGCACGGGCGGAACCGGCAGCTCGCTGTCGATGGCCGAGGCGAACGGATGGACGAGGTCGGGCCAGCGTGGGTCGAACAGCCAGAGCGCGCTGGCGCACTGCCGGCAGAAATGCCGTTGGCCCGGGCTGGTCTGGAGGCGGCAGGCTCCGTCGGCGCCCTGCTCCTCGATCTGCGCCTGATAGATGGCGAGGGTGTCGCTGCCGGTGACCTGAAGTGTGCCGGCCACGCCCATCAGGTTGATGGCGTAGCCGCCGCCACCGGCGGTCTTGCGACAGATCGAGCAGTAGCAGAGCTGATAGGGCTGCGGCGTGTGCGATTCGACCGTGAAGCGCACGGCGCCACAGTGGCAGGAGCCTTCGAGGCGGATTGGCATGGCGATGGACTCCGGTTGCGCCGGGCTGCGGTCAGGCCGGCGCCAGCTCCGCGAACTGTCGCGCGAAGGCCGCCTCGGCCGCAACTAGCAGCGCGTTCAATTCGGTCAGCAGCGCATCGTAGCCGTCCGTTTCTCCGGCCTTGGCCCGATCCTCGATGAGGCCGGCGATGGTGGAGAGGCGCGGGACGCCGAGACTGCCGCCGATCCCTCTGATACGGTGCGCGGCCTTCCAGCCGAAGTCCGAATCGCCCCGTGCCAGTGCCTCGGCCAGCTCTGCGGTGGTCGCCGTCACGTCTCGGATCATGGTCAAGAACAGGCGGCGCAACGTGGCGCGGCCGACGGCCTCGTCCATGCTCTCCAGCAGTTCGAATGCCAGGACGCCGGAGTCGGTGGCAGGGGCCGCGGCCGGTGCTGTCCCGACGCCGGCGATGGCTGCCGTGAGTGCCGCCGGGTCGATGGGCTTGGTGACGTGACCGTTCATGCCGGCGGCAACAAAGCGTTGCAGATCCGAGGGGAAGGCGCTGGCGGTCATCGCGATGATCGGCAGCTTCCCGGCGGCACCCGGCAGCGCCCGGATCGCCCGCATGGCCTCCAGCCCATCCATAACCGGCATGTTGATGTCCATCAGGATCACGTCCAGCGATTGCCGCCGCACCGCCTCGATCGCCTGCTGCCCGTTCTCGGCCAGAGTCACGGCGTGGCCCGCCCGCTCGAGCAAGGCTCGGGCGAGCTCGCGGTTGGTGAGGACATCGTCGGCGACCAGGATCCGCCGGGGCTGCGTGCGCTCCGTGGCGGCCGGGCCTGCGGGCTCGGCCACGATGGCGGGAGCCTCGACTACTTCGAGCGGCGCCGTGAACCAGAAGGTGCTGCCACGCCCGGCGTCGCTGTCGACGCCGATGGCGCCGCCCATCAGCTCCACCAGCTCGCGGCAGATGGTGAGACCGAGCCCGGTGCCGCCATAGTGGCGGGCGGTGCCGTCGCCGATCTGGCTGAATTCCTGGAACAGCGCGCCGTGCTGCTCCTTGGCGACGCCGATGCCGGTATCGGTTACCTCGAAGCGTAGGTTTCCGGATGCTTGCGGCGTGCGCAGCATCGTGGCGCGGAGCGTGATGCTGCCCTTGGCGGTGAATTTCACCGCATTGGAGAGCAGGTTGTTGAGAACCTGCTTCAGCCTGATCGGATCGCCCCGGACCCAGGCCGGGAGCGCCGGGTCGAGCTCGAACTGCAGGGCCACGGTCTTCTCGGAGAGGAGCATCTCGGTCGTCCGCCGCATCTCGTCCAGCAGCTCGTCGAGGCAGAACGGGATGCGCTCGACGCTGATCTTGCCCGCCTCGAGCTTGGCGTAGTCGAGCAGATCGTTGAGCATCACCAGCAGCAGGTGCCCCGTCTCACGCACGGTGTCGATGTGCCGCCGCTGCTGGGGGTCCAGGGGCGAATCGGCCAGCAGGCCGGCGAAGCCGAGCACCGCGTTCAGCGGCGTGCGGATCTCGTGGCTCATGTGGGCGAGGAAGCGGGTCTTGACCTGATCCGCCTGCTCCGCCCGATACCGCGCCGCTTCGGCCTCGCGCCTGGCCTGCTCCGCGGCGAGCTTTGCCTGGATCAGGGCCTCCTCGACCTGTCGCTGCTCCGTGATGTCGGCGAGGATCCCGACCGCGCGGATCGGCTGGCCGAGGCCGTCATGCTGCACGATCTTGCCGCGATCGGATACCCAGCGCCAGCTGCCGCCGGCGGCAACCCGATACTCGCTGGCGTAGTGGCCGGTGCCGCTTTCCAGGCTGTTGGTGAAGTCGCGCCAGACGCGGTCGAGATCCTCCGGATGGACCAGCCGTTCCCACTCGTCGATGTCGATGATGGCCCGATCGACCGGCAGACCGAGGATCGTTCGTGTCCGCTCACTGTAGTTCAGCACGCCGTTCGCGACATTCCAGTCCCAGCTGCCCTGATGCGCGCCGTCCAGGGCCAGCCGTAGCCGCTCCTCGCTGAAGCGGAGATCATCGTTGGTCATGATCAACTCCTCACGCGCGCGGCGCAGACCGTCGCGCGCGCCTTCGAGCCCTGCGGCGGCGCGGGCGATCTCTTCCTGCAGCTGATTGAAGCTGTGGGCCATCTGCCCGACCTCGTCGCGGGTGCTGGCCGCCAGCGGCACGATGTCGACATCGGCCTGGACCGCCTCGAGATCCCCTCGGCCCAAAGCCCGCATCGCTCGCGCGAGGTCGGCCACGGTGCCGGTCGCCAGTCGATCGGCCGCCCGCGCCACCCCGGTTACCGAATGGGCGATCATGCCCGGCAGCACGAGGCCGACGGTGATGGTCAGCATCGCCACGGCGACGAAGATGTCTTCGAGTGCGGCGACCAGTGCCGCATGTTCGGATGGGACGTGGCTCACGGCCGCCAGATAGCCGATGCCGTCGAGCACCAGCACGAGCAGCATCGCGCCGGTCAGCTTCAAGTGCAGCGACGAGACGACCAGGGGCAGGCCCAGGCGGTGGCGATCCTCGACCTTGCGCCACGCATAGAGTGCGGCACCGGCGAAAGCGAACACGATGCCGACCATGACCGTCGGCAGGCCGAACTGCTGGAATCCCAGCAGCGCCGAGCAGGCCCAGACGATGGCGGCAGCCAGCCCCAGCCCGATCGTTCCCCGCGGCGCCCGATAGGGACGGGCGAGCTCGGGCGCATCGCGGCGGAGCAGCCAGACGGCGACGTTGGGCAGGCAAATGCCGATCAGGTAGGTGAAGTTCGCAGCCGCGATCAGCCATATCGGGTCGCCGATGAGCAGGAACAGCACGGCCATCGCCGCGGTCAGCCCGGTGGCGAACCAGGGCGCATCGGTGGTCAGCCGGCGGCCGAAGATCCGTGGCAGCAGCCCGTCGTCGGCCAGCTGCGCCAGCGTCCGGGCGGCCCCGGCCAGCGGCTGCAGCGTGCCGTGGAACATGTTGAACATCATGAACCAGATCGCGGCCGACTTCGCGGCTGTCCCGAGCAGCGGCGCGAAGGTCGGGCCGAGCTCGAGTGCCAGATCGCGACCCAGCGCGTCGGGCCCGAGCACGCCCAGCCAGACCACCGGCAGCAGAACGAAATAGACCGCCGCCATCAGCGCCGAGGCCAGCATGGCGCGTGGCACGTTGCGGTTGGGATTGACCGTCTCGCCGACATGGCAGGACGCGGCCTCGAAGGCCGGCGCGGCAAAGCCGATCAGGTAAAGGCCGGCCATCACGCTGGTCAGCGTGCCGAACCAGCCTGGGAAGGGCACGGTGAGGTCGAACGTCGTCGCCTGCTGCCAGTCGACGCTGCCGCTCAGGATCGGCACCAGCCCGGATATGAGCGCGAGCAGTGCCGAGATCGTCGCCGTGGGGACCGCGAGCATGGTCACCCACTTGATGCCGCAGAGATTGATCGCGCAGAACGCGACGACGATCCCGATCGCTAGGACGACGACGGGGATGCCCGGCAGGTACCAGTGGTGGATCGCCGACGCCGAGAACAGCGCGGTGAGGCCGCAGGTCGGAACCCATCCCCACCAGTAGCAGACGCCGGCGAGGTTGGCCAAAATGGCGCTGTAGGGTCGGAATGCCTCGGCGCAGGTGGCGGCGATCCCGCCCACGCGGTCGGGATAGATCAGAATCAGCTCGGTCCAGCCCGGGGCGGCGGCCCAGCCGAGCAGCAGGCCCACGATCAGCAGCGGGACGGCTGCGCTGCCCTGGCCCAGGATGTCACCCTGCCCGGCGAGCAGAGCCGCGATCAGGAACAGGCTCTGATTGCTGCCGCCCATCGCCAGCGCCGTCGTGCCGAGCCAGCCGATCGTCCGCGGGTGCGGTCTCGGCCGGTCGATTTGCTCGGGCACTTTTTGCGCGACGGAGGATGAAATCATGCCCGGTCCGTGATCAAACAACGCATTAATCTTGGCAGGTTGTCGTCAAAGTCTCCTAGAGGTTAATAGCAGCCACACGCGCCATCAGCACCACGGCGTGTCCCGGGGTCGCCGCGTCAGGATGACTCCGTCGCTCTGGTCATCGCCGCCCGAATCTCTATCTCAGGGCCGGCCGCAACTATCCAGGGAAGCCTGTGCCCGTGAATCCGCTCGAGCGCTCGACCTTTCTAGCCGACGAGGCGCGCAAGGCGGACCCGGACCGGTATCTGTGCGCACTGTTCGCACCGCCCGAGCGCCGCAATGCCGTGCTTGGGCTCGTGCTGTTCCATCATGAGCTGGCGCGGGTGGCGGAGATCGTCAGCCAGCCGATGGCTGGGCTGATCCGTTACCAATGGTGGCGCGAGGCCGTGACCGAGGCGGCAGCCGGGCAACCCCCTCGGCAGCATCCCGTCGTGTTCGAGCTGGCGCAGGCGCTGGCTCGGGGGTGGGTGCGTGAAGCCGAGTTGATCGCCCTGATCGACGCCCGCGAACCGGCGCTGGAGCAGGTCCTGGCCAGCGACCCCGCAACCCTGGAGGCATTCGCTGCGGCTACCAGCGGAGCGTTGCAGCGGCTCGTTTACGGAGCGCTTGGGGGGGGCGATGCCGTGGGCGCCGATGCGGCCGCCACGATCGGCACCGCCTTGGGCCTGATCGGGCTCGGCCGGGCACTGGCGCTGGAGGCGGAGCGTCCCCATCGACCGGACGATATCGCCGAGCGGCCGGACACCGAAGCGGTGGCGACGCTGCTCGGTACCATTGCCACGCGCAGCCGCGAGCTGGTGCGCGCAGGCCAACGCCAGGCGGGGAGGCCGGCACGCCACCTCATGGCGGCATTTCTGCCGGCTAACCTGACGACTGGCTACCTCGACCGCCTCGGCAGCGATCCTGCGGCCGGAGCCGACCTCGCGCGTTCCCCACTGGCGCCGCTGGCCCTGTGGGCACGCGTGCTGCTGCGCCGGCCCTGAAGTCGCGCGCCCGTCAGTTCTTCTGGATCTGGTCGAAGACGAAGCCGCCGGCCGCACCGGCAGCGGCACCGGTCAGGGC
>JBATRI010000101.1:0-9732 GCA_049292515.1 Geminicoccaceae bacterium | reverse complement strand
TGGCCGGCCTGCCCCCGGCGCAACCCGACCCCGCCCGCTCGCATGCCCTCAAGGTTGAGCCGGCCCGCCGGCCGGCCTTGCCGCGCGCCCGTCAGCAGGCGGCTGACGCCGAACCGGAGAGCAGCCATGCAGAGCATCCGCACCCCGTTCCTCGAGGGCGACCAGGTCCCCGCGAACTTCACCCCGATCCGGGTCGAGATCACCGCGGTCGAGGGCAGGATCGTGTTCGAGCCCGTGTGGGCAGCACCGGCGGAGTCGGCCGAGCCGATCCAGCCCGAGGACGTCCCCTACTAGCCAGGCGGTGCGAGGCCGGGCCCGGACGGGCGCGGCCTCGGCCGGCCGTGCCCAGGTTGTCAATTGTAAGGCAATTGTTGCCAACTCCCCTCAAGCCAAAGGAGATACCGATGCGCGCCTCGTCTTCCCGCAAGCTCGGCCGCCCCAGCGGGCGCGTGCCGACCATGCCGACGATCCGGAGGAGATCGCCCGGCTCAAGGCCACGGTGCACTGTGCCATCGTGCTCGAGCGGGCAACGCCGCCCTGGCGGCTCGATCGCCGCACGAGCACCCCGTCGGCGCTCAAGTACCGTCGCGGCGAGGGTGAGGTCATCATCGTCAACCATGGCGGTCGTGGCTGGTGGGACCCGACCCATCCCGCCGCCAAGGGCGATGTGTTCGGCCTGGTCCAGCATCTGGAGCCCGGCCTGAATTTCGGTGAGGTACGGCGCCGGCTGCGCGCGCTCGCTGGCATCGCCCCCGCCTTCACCGGCCAACTGCACCGCCGGCCACGGCCGCGACCTCTGGTTCCGATTGCCGAGCGCTGGGCCATGGCCCCGGCTCTGGTGATCGGCAGCGCGGTCTGGCGCTATTTGACCGCGACCCGCGACCCGCGGCTTGCCGGGCCGCATCCTGCACCTGGCCACCCGGCATGACCTGATCCGCGAAGGCCCGAGGGGCTCGGCCTGGTTCGCACACCGCGGCCAAGAAGGCCGGCTCGCCGGCATCGAGATGCGCGGGCCGGGCTGGCGCGGCATGGCCGCCGGCAGCGACAAGACGCTGTTCTGCCTGCCCGGCGGCAGCCTGTCCGCCCCCAGGCTCGCCGTGGTCGAGGCGCCGATCGACGCCTTGAGCCTGGCCACCCTCGAGGGGCCGCGCGCCGACACGCTCTACCTCGCCACCGCCGGCGGCATCGGCCCCGGGACGCTGCAAGCGCTGCTGGCCTCGCGCGTCACGGACCCAGCTGCAGAGCTGGTCGCGGCCAGCGATGCCGATCCGGCCTCCGTAACCCAGCGTCGCCACCACGAGCATGTGCTCATAGTCGAGTGTCGAGACCGCTGGATCCGCACGCGCACCCCGATCGCTCCACAGCCCGCTATCGACGGGGCAGTGCCCGGCTATTGACGCTGTTGTGGGCGCCACACCGGGCACCTCTGTGGATCGATCCGGGCACGGCTGCTCGCGTGGCTGCCGGCACCGCCGAGGTTAGGTGAAGAGGTTCATCAAGGCAGCACCGGCCAGCTACGCAACGACGTAGGACGGCCAGCAGGGAAGGGGGCTTGGCCGGCAGACGGCGAAATCGCCTTGACCATGCTTCAACCTTTGGCCCTGGAGATGACCTGCCCTATCCTGGGAGCCGTGGCCCGATGCCCGTGGAGACCTCGCTGCAGCCCAGCCCCGAGCAGGACGCCATCATCACGACCCGGCGCGCCGACCCTGGCGGTTCGCTGCGCGTCGTGGCCTTCGCCGGCAGCGGCAAGACCACGGCCTTGCGCCTCCTGGCCGAGGCCGACACGACACCCGCATCCTACATGGCCTACAACAAGAGCACCCAGCTGACGGCCCAGCGCCTTTTTCCTAGCCATGTCGTGTGTCGCACCCTGCACAGCCTGGCCTTCCGTGCCATGCGGATGTTCGAGCAGCAGCAGCGCCTCGAGCGCAAGCTCACCAGCCGCGAGCTAGCCGAGCTGCTAGGCATTCCGGCCCTCGATGGCTTGCGCCCGTCCTTCTGGGGCCAGTGCGTCATCGGCACGGTGCGCAGCTTCACGCACAGCACCGCGCGCACGATCGACAGCCGCCATCTGCCACCTTTGCCGTCTGGGACGGACCGCGGCGAGCTCGTGCTCACGCTTGCCTGCAAGCTCTGGGCCAGGATGTGCGATCCCGGTGAGCAGGTGCCGCTCGAGCATGATGCCTACCTCAAGATGTGGCACTTGGACGGCGCGATGCTGCCGGCAAGGGCCGGCGTGCTCTATGTCGACGAGGCGCAGGATGCCAACCCGGTCACCCTGGCCATCCTGCAGGCCCAGCATCGCCCGACGGTCTGGGTCGGCGATCCCTGGCAGTCGATCTACCGCTTTCGCGGCAGCGTGAACGCGATGCGGACGATCACCGCACCGCGGCGCCCGCTCAGCCGGTCCTGGCGCTTTGGCGAGGACCTGGCGTGTGTCGCCCGTGCCATCCTGGCGCACACCAACGTGCCGCCGGCCCTCGTGCTGCGCGGCAATCCCGACATTGCCACCACGCTCGGGCCGGTGCGCCCACCCTGCACGATCTTGTGCCGGACCAATGCCGGCCTGTTCGAGACAGCGATCCACAGCCGCGGCCGCGTGCACATCCTGGGCGGCTTCGAGCCGCTGGCCCGGCTTATCCTGGGCGGCTGGCAGCTCTATCGGGGTGAGCCGGTGCCGCAAGTGCCGAGCCTGGCCCGCTTTCGCAGCTGGGATGAGCTTCTCGAGGAAGCGGAGGAGGCACGCGATCCCGAGCTGCGCTTTCTGATCCAGCTCATCGTCCACTATGGCCGAGCCCTCCCGGGTCTGGTCACCGACCTGCGCTGGCGGGCCGTGCCGCATCCAAGCGCCGCTACGTGGGTGCTGGCGACGGCGCACAAGGCCAAGGGCCTGGAATGGTCGCGGGTACGGCTGGCCAGCACTTTCCACAATGGCACGAGCTGCACGGCCTGGACCGGGATGGGCTGCCCTACCTCACGCCCGAGGAGCGCGATCAGGAGTTGCACCTGCTCTATGTAGCCGCCACCCGGGCGCGGCAGCAGCTCGAGCTCAATGAAGCGGTCTGGAGCTGCCTCACGGCAAGCACGGGCCAGGCCACCGCACCACCACCTGGATGTGCAGCTTGATCGAGGCCGAACCGTCCGCCGGGAGTGGGATTGCCGCACGGTGCTGTGGTACGGCGTCCAGCCCGATCGCCGATGTCGGGGTGAGCGACAGCTCGGGACAGTTGGTACACGCCGATGATGGAGCGACGGACAGGAAGCAGATGACGAGGGGAGGGGCAGATGCCGGTCCTCGACCAGGATGTCGGACCGTGGACGTTGATGGGGGCGACGCTCGTCGCGAGCGGTGCGACCTTCCGCACCTGGGCGCCTCATGCGCTCGATGTCTATCTGGTCGACCGCCAAGGCATCGATGCCGCCGCGAGCGAGGGCGCCGGATGGTCGCCCACCGCCGCCGATCGCCTGACCAGGCTCGAGGACGGCACCTGGGTGGGCTATGTCCCCGGCGTCGGCGATGGTCACGAATATCTCTTCTGGGTGCGCGGTCCCGGCACGACCGGATTCAAACGGGACCCCTATGCGCATGAGCTAGGCCTGCAACCACCTTTTCCCGACTGCCCCTGCATCGTGCGCGCAGCGGATGCTTACCCTTGGCGTGTCACCGACTGGAGCCCGCCGACTTCCCGGGACCTTGTGATCTACCAGCTGCATATCGGGACGTTCTCGAGGGTGGATCACCAAGGTCGGGATCAGCGGCGAGCATATGGCCGGTTTCTCGATGTGATCGGCAAACTCCCCTATCTGCGTGATCTGGGCGTCACCGCGGTTCAGTTCCTGCCGGTCCAGGAATATGACCGCGAGGTTGGCCTCGGCTACAACGGCCTCGACTACTTCTCGCCGGAGATGGCCTATCAGGTCGAGGACCCGGAGGAGATCGCCTGGCACCTCGAGGTGGCGAACGGTCTGCTTGCCGCGGCCAACCGGCCGCCGCTCGAGCTAGCCGACCTCATGTCCGGCCCGAACCAGCTCAAGTGCCTGGTCGACCTCTGCCACCTGAGCGGTCTCGCGGTCGTGTTCGACCTCGTCTACAACCATGCCGGCGGCGGCTTCGGCGACCGTAGCCTTGCCTTTTATGACCGGCAGGTCGACGACGGTACGCCGTGGGAGCGGAGCAAGGCCACGCTCTACTTCGGCAATGGCGAGCACGCGGGTGGCCTCGTCTTCGACTACGACGCGGACATGGTCCGCCAGTTGCTGATCGACAATGCGCGGTTCTTCCTCGACGCGTATCGCATCGACGGGATCCGCTACGATCAGGTCGGTGTCGCCACCATGCATGCCGGCGGCACACGCTTCTTTCGCGATCTCACCGACACCCTGCATTTCCATCGGGCCTCGGCCATCCAGATCGCCGAGTATTGGGAGTGGGACCGCGCGCAGGCGGTGACGCCGACAAAGGACGGTGGCCTTGGTGGCGATGCGGCACTCGCCGATGGCCTGCGCGATGCCTTGTGGGCAGCTCTGTCCCAGGCCGCACATGGTCGGGATGCTATCCTCAACCTCGACCGGGTGGCCGCTGCATTCCGCCCACCCGCGGGGTTCCCGGACGCGTGGCGGGCGGTGCAGAACCTGGAGACCCACGACGAGGTGCTCTGGAACCCGTTCGAGCACACGGCACGCAACCCGCGCATCGCGAAACGCGCGGATCCCAGCCCGGGGCCGACTTGGCACGCCCGCAGCCGCAGCCGTGTCGCCACCACGCTGCTGCTGACCGCACCCGGAATCCCGATGCTGTTCATGGGTCAGGAGTTCCTCGAGGAGAAGCCGTGGAGCGACGATGTCGCGAACTGGCCCGAGTTCCTGATCGGCTGGGACTGGCTCACCGGTGACGCGCTCTACCGCCACCGGCGCGACTTCCACCGCTTCGTCACGGATCTCCTCCACCTGCGCCAAGGCTTGCCCGGTCTGCGCGGGGAGGGGGTGCACGTGCTGCAGGTGCACAACCTCGACCGGGTCATCGTCGTGCATCGCTGGGTCGAGGGTGAGGGGCGTGACGTGGTCGTCATCGCAAGCCTCAACGAGAGCACGCTGGACGGCTACCCGATCGAGATGCCCTGGCCTGGGCCATGGCGGGAGGTGTTCAACAGCGATCTTTACGATCATTTCCCGAACCCGTGGGTCGTTGGGAACGGCGGCAGCATCGTTGCCGACGGTCCGGCCGGGCGCGACTATGCGTGCACCGCCCGGGTGCGTCTCCCTGCCAACGCTGCGTTGATCTTCACGCGCGGCGCTTGAGCCGCGACCGGCGCCGGTGTAGCCGCAGCTGGCAGCTGCTGGAGCGGTTGCGACGGGCATCACCGTCGCCATGGCCGTAGGCAGCGGCGGCCAACAGAGCTCGGCAGGAGAGCCTCAGCGTTGGATACGGCACGAGAGACCTCGCCTGAAGCTTTGACGGCCGCATCCTGGGAGCGGACCATTGCTGCCCTCGAGGCTACCGGCGACTACCGTGTGCTCCGGCACCTGCAACCTCGTCTTGACAGGGAGCTCACGACCTCGTCGGCCACGCGGCTGGGCATCTTTCTCGACACCGAGACGACCGGTACCGACCATACCACGGACGAGATCATCGAGCTGGCGATGGTGCCGTTCACCTACAGCCTCGATGGCCGCATTCTCGCCGTCGGGGCGCCCTTCAGCGGCCTTCGCGAGCCGTCGGTGCCGATCTCGCCGGAGATCACGGCGCTCACCGGCATCACGCATGAGATGGTGGCCGGCCACCAGATCGATGCCGCGACCGTAGAGCGCTTCGTGGCACCAGCAGCGCTGCTCATCGCGCACCATGCCGGCTTCGACCGGCCGTTCACCGAGCGTGCCTGGCCGATCTTCGCGACCAAGCCATGGGCCTGCTCGATGAGCCAGATCCCTTGGCATGAGGAAGGGTTCGACGGCCTCAAGCTGCGCTACCTCGCCTTGCTATCCGGCTTCTTCTACGACGCGCACCGGGCTGCTGCGGATTGCGCGGCGGCAATCGAGCTTCTGTCGCGCCCACTGCCACGTTCCAAGCGGCGAGCGCTCGCCGTCCTCCTGGAAACCGCCCGCCAGCCGATCTTTCGCCTCTAGGCCGAGAACGCGCCGTTCGCGCACAAGGACGTGCTGAAGAAGCGAGGCTACCGCTGGAGCGCTGATACGGGCTGCCCGCCGCGGTGCTGGTACATCGATGTGGCAAAGCACCAGCTCGCAGCCGAGAGGGCCTTTTTGCTCGAGAACGTGCTTGGTCCTACCGCGGAGCCGCTGGTGGAGCAGCTGACCGCGTTCACGCGTTTCTCAGCACGTTCCGGCTAATCAGTCAGCGAGAAGTCCTGTCGACCCATGGATGCGCAGACGCAAGGACGTGGCCATTGGCAGTAGGGCAGGGGAGCCGCGGTATCCCGCTCTTCAAGCCCGATCCAAAGGCTATGACTCAGCGCCAAAGGCTGTCGGCCACGCTGGCCGAACAGGCTGTGGCATGGCCAACTTCCTCGAAGCGGCGATGCGCTCGACTGCTTACCACCAAGGACGAGGATCTCGATCCGAAGAAACACTCCTTCATCCTTCATCTCGGCAGGCTGTCGAGGCGAGGTGCGGACGCTTCAGCGACATGATATCCTGTGTGGTCTTCCCAGGTCGACCCGCAAACTCGACAGCTGGAAAAGGATGATGGTTCGATGATCATCGAATCGATCCTCAAGAGCAAGGGCAGCGAGGTTCGGACCATCGGGCCTGAGGCCACGCTAGCCGAAACCCTCCATTGCATGCGCCACGAACGGATAGGTGCCGTCGTCGTCTCTGAAGACCAGACGAGCATCGCCGGTATCATCTCGGATCGCGGGATTATGGACGCGATTGCCGATCGTGGCAGTGAAGCGCTTGGTGAGCTGGCCGGCAACGTGATGACCAAAGAGGTCCTCACCTGTTCCCGGCATGACCGGGTAACCAGGATCATGGCGCTGATGACCAAGCTCCGGATCCGCCACATTCCGGTGATCGAAAACGATGGACGGCTCTGCGGGATTGTCAGCATTGGTGATGTGGTCAAACACCAATTGGACGAGCTCCAGCACGAAGCAGATGCCATGCGTGAGTACATCAGCGGCTCACGCTGATCATCATGAGGGTTGACGCAACTATGTTTTTCAGAGCCACCGAATAGCAGCGGATGGAATGACTATGACAACAGACAAGGGCTTCGATTACGCCCAGGCGCTGGATGATCCCCGCAGGATCTTTGGCGAGCCGGGAAACGTACTGTCGCATCCGGATCTCGACGCCAAGCAGAAGCGTGAGCTTCTTGAAAGTTGGTGGCAGGACTCCGTACGGCTGTCCGAGTCCGAGGGGGAGAATATGGGCGGCGGCGAGGAGCCCATGTTGAAGCGGGTGAACGATGCCCTGCTCGAGCTCGAACTGCAGACCGGCGTTGGCGCAGCGCGCAAGCGCAACATTACCCCCTCGTAGAACTCCTTCTCAAACGTGCGACCCCTTATCCCGTATTTCCCAGATGCGGTGACCTGTAGCTGACGTTCCGCACTGATTCTGGTATGAAAGTCAGAGACATAGCAGCGGCGTGACGGGTGCGGGATGGCGGACGCGACGGGTGAAACGAAAGAGCCCCGGCGGGTCACCTTCGACCGCCGCCTGAAACTTGAGTTCCACGGCACCAGGATCACCTCGGACGGCGGCCTGCTCGCCTACCGCGAGCTGGACGACGCCTCGGCCTGACCGCGATGGCCGCATCCGCTCTCGCCGAAGGGCGGCGCGGGAAGAACACTCGCCACCGGCTGCTCGGTCTCTTGCGGCAGGCGATCTACGGCCGGCTCGCCGGCTATGAAGACGTGAACGATGCCGAACGGCTCGCCCGTGACCCGGCCATGCGCGCCATCGTCGGCCGGGAGAGACTCGACCGACCGGCGGCCTCGACCAGCCAGATGGGCCGCTTCGAGACCGAGTGGCTCCCAACCGAGGCGAACTTGGCGGCACACGCCGCCCTGTCCGGCACGTGGATCGACCGGGTGCACCAACGTAGCCACGTTCGGGTTGGTAACGGCTTCGGCGTGGCTTGCGATCGGCTGGTTTGCCGTCCCCATCATGTTCTCGAGCCCGGCGGCTTTGCCGTGGAGCTTTGCGCCAGGAACGTGGCGATATCGGCGCCGGCTTTGGCGATGTAGGCGATGCCGTCGAGGTGGCCGAGGTCGGTCGTGATCACCTCCGTGTACGTGACGTCCTTACCCATGGCAGAGAATTTATCCTTCAGCGCCTGCATATGGCGTTGTGGGGGGAAGACCAGGTCGTTGGCCGAGGCGATCAGCAGGCATGGTGCCTCGATAGCCTGCAAGCCCGCCTCGACACTGGCCCCATGGCCGGTCAGGTAGAGCTGGTTGGCCTTGACTAGATAGAGGAAGTGATTGGCATCGCATGCCACTGCCCGACCTGCCGCCGTCCGCTCCAGCCATGCCTCGACCGCAAACTGGTTTTCCATGGCAGCAGCCGGATCCTTGTCCTGCTCAGCCCAGCTGCGGCTGAACATGCGGTCGACCCACGGCCACTGGCTTGCCTGCAGGGTGACGATCTTGAGCGCCTCGATCAGGCCTCGGGTCGGCTCTGTCCGACCATAATAGTCGCCCTGGTTCCAGTGCGGATCGAGCCTGATCGGTGCCGCCCAGAGCTGCAGCCAGCCGATCAGGAATGCGTTCTCCTCGGCCCCGCCGATCACGGCGATCACCCGCTGCACCCGATCCGGATAGGCACTGCCCCATTCGAGTGCCTGCAGGGCCCCCATGGAGGCGCCCACGACCGCCTGCAGGGTCGGAATGCCGAGATGATCGAGCAGCGCCTTTTGCACGTTCACGAAATCGCGGATGGTCACGATCGGGAAGCTCATGCCGTAGGGCTTGCCGGTATCCGGGTCGATGGTCGCCGGACCGGTCGTGATCGTGTTCGGATCCTTGGCATTCAGGTTCACCAGCGTGTCCGAGCTGATGATGCAGTACCGGTTCGTATCTAGCGGCTTGCCGGGTCCGATGATGGCATCCCAGTAGCCGGGCTCCACATCATCAGGGCGGTACTTGCCGGCGGCATGCGAGTTGGCGCTGAAAAAATGGGTGACGAGAATCGCATTGTCCCTGGCCTCGTTCAGTGTGCCATAGCTCTCCCAGCCGACGCGCACCTGCCTGAGAACTGCGCCGCCAGTGGTCGTGAAGTTCGCCAGCTCGAACACCTTTTTTTCGACGAGAATTTCCGCTGGCTCTGGCCTCGGCATATTCAAAGCTCCGAATTGCAACGTTTTCAGAACTGGTTCAGGGGCCAGATCTGCATCTGAACCGCTCCAGGCCTGCGACGATCATGCCTTTTTCTTGACATAGGAGCCGGGCGCATCCTCCAGTGCCGGCAGTTTGCCGGTACCTGGCTCCCGCGCGGGCACCAGCTCACCAGCGTACGAGGCGTTCCACTCCACCCAATCGCCCCACCAGGAGCCTTCGTGGTGCTGGGCGTCCGCGTACCAGGTCTCCGGGTCAGCCGGCAGATCGTCGTTGAGCCAGTAGCCGTATTTGCCGGCTGCAGGCGGGTTGGACTTGCCCCCTGGGAGTGGAGGGGTGGGATCAGAACGTCATGCAGCTACGGGCGTGATGATCCCCTCCATGTGGGCGCGCGCTTCCGCCGGGGTACGGTAGCCCAGGGCCGAGTGCAGGCGCT
>JBATRI010000100.1:0-3207 GCA_049292515.1 Geminicoccaceae bacterium | reverse complement strand
CGGCCGGCCTGCGCTGGCACGTCCAGGTCCTGGGCAGCGGGCCGCCGGCATTGCTGGTCCACGGCACCGGTGCCGCCACCCATTCCTGGGCGGGGCTGGCACCGCTGCTGGCCGAGCGTTGCACGGTGATCGCCCCCGATCTGCCGGGCCATGGCTTCACCGAGATGCCGTCCGGCGACCGCATGACGTTGCCCGCCATGGCCGATGCCCTGGACGCGTTGCTGGTCGCCCTCGATATGCGGCCGGCGCTGGCAGTGGGGCATTCCGCCGGTGCGGCCATCCTGTGCCGGATGAGCCTCGACGGGCGCATCGCCCCGGACCAGCTGGTGAGCCTGAACGGCGCCTTGCTGCCCTTTCACGGCATGCCCGGCCACATCTTCTCGCCGATGGCCCGGCTCGCCGCCAGCACCACCCTGCTGCCGCGCCTGTTCGCGTGGCATGCCGGCTTCGACCGGCGGGTGGTCGAGCGGCTGATCCGCGATACCGGCTCGGTGCCCGACGCCGGCATGCTGGAGATGTACGGACGCCTGGCGCGGCGGCCGGGCCAGGTCGCCGCGGCGATCGCCATGATGGCCAGTTGGGATCTCAAGCCGCTGGTCCGCGACCTGCCGGCACTCGGGCCGCCGCTGACCCTGGTGGTCGGAGCGCGGGACCGGGCGATCAGGCCGGCCGAGGCGAGGCGGGTGCAGGCGCTGCTGCCGAGCGCGCGCATCGTCGAGATCGCCCGGCTCGGCCATCTGGCGCACGAGGAGCGGCCGGAGGAGATCGCGGCGCTCATTTTGAGCCGCACCCACCCACATGACGCCTTTCCCTGACGTAAACATAAGTTTACAGTCCGGGCGTGGACACATTGACACCCTCCTTCCAAGCCGGTCCCGTCACGTCGACGGGGCGGCCCCACGTCGTCGTCATCGGCAGCGGTTTCGGGGGGCTGGCGGCCGCCGTGCGCCTCGGCGCCCGCGGTTACCGGGTGACGGTGCTGGAAAAGCTCGATGCCCCGGGCGGCCGGGCCTATGTTTACCGGCAGGACGGGTTCACCTTCGATGCCGGCCCCACCATCGTCACGGCGCCGTTCCTGTTCGAGGAGCTCTGGCAGCTGTGCGGGCGGCGCTTGAGCGACGATGTCGACCTGCGCCCGATCTCGCCTTTCTATCGCATCCGCTTCGACGACGGCGCGGTGTTCGACTACACGGGCGATGCCGCCGCGATGCGCGCCGAGGTGGCACGCTTCTCGCCCGACGACGTCGCCGGCTATGAGCGTTTCATGCGGGCGAGCGAAGCCATCTTTCGCGTCGGCTTCGAGCAGCTGGGCGACGTCCCGTTCAGCTCGCTGCGCGACATGCTGCGGATCGTGCCGGACCTGATCCGGCTGGCCGGCTACCGCACCGTCTATGGTCTCGTCTCGCGCTACATCTGCGATCCCCGGCTGCGCGTGGTCATGAGCTTCCATCCGCTGCTGGTCGGCGGCAACCCGTTCACCACGACCTCGATCTACACGCTGATCGCCTTCCTCGAGCGCAAATGGGGCGTCCACTTCGCCATGGGCGGGACCGGCAGCCTGGTGCAGGGCCTGGCCCGGCTGATCGAAGGGCAGGGCGGTGCGATACGCTACGGTCAGGAGGTAGCCCAGATCACCGTCGAGGGCCGCCGGGCTACCGGCGTGCGCCTTCGCTCCGGCGAGGTCGTCCCGGCGGACCTGGTCGTCTCCAACGCGGACGCGGCCTGGACCTACCGCCACCTCGTACCGGCGTCGTCGCGGCGTCGCTGGACCGATCGGCGAATCGAGCGCGCCCGCTGCTCGATGAGCCTGTTCGTCTGGTATTTCGGCACCAAGCACCAGTATCCGGACGTGGCGCATCATACCATCCTGCTCGGCCCGCGTTACCGCGAGCTGCTGAAGGACATCTTCGAGCGCCACCATCTTGCCTCGGACTTCAGCCTCTATCTGCACCGGCCAACCGCGACCGACCCCTCGCTGGCGCCTGCCGGCTGCGACGGGTTCTATGTGCTGTCCCCGGTGCCCCACCTCGGCAGCGGCACCGATTGGGCCACCATGGCCGAGCCCTATCGCCAGGCGATCGAGCAACATTTGGAGGCGACCTTGCTGCCAGATCTGAGTCGGGAGCTGGTGACGTCGCGGATGCTGACGCCGCAGGATTTCCAGGACCGGCTGTGCTCGTTCCGGGGCGCCGGCTTCGCGCTGGAGCCCGTGCTCATGCAAAGTGCGTGGTTCCGCCCACACAATCGCAGTGAGGAGCTCGACGGGCTGTTTCTGGTCGGTGCCGGCACCCATCCAGGGGCCGGGCTGCCGGGCGTGCTGTCGTCTGCGAAAGTTCTCGACCGCCTGGTGCCGCATGCCAATGCCTTCGCCTGAGCGCGGCTTCGCCAGCCCGGCGGATCTCGCTGCCTGCCGTGAGGCGATCCGCACCGGCTCGCGGACCTTCTTCGCGGCGTCGCTGTTGTTGCCGGAAAAGGTCCGGCAACCGGCTTTGGCACTCTACGCCTTCTGCCGCCAAGCCGACGATGCGATCGACCTGGTGGGCCGGCGGGAGGATGCGCTCGACTTGTTGCGCGAGCGGCTGGACCGGATCTACGGGGCACGGCCGGCGCCGCAGCCGGTGGATCGCGCCCTGGCCGATGTCGTGCAGCGTTTCCCGCTGCCGCGCGCCCTCCTCGACGCGCTGCTGGAGGGCTTCGAGTGGGATGCGGCCGGGCGCCGCTATGAAGACCTGCCGGCGGTCCGTGCCTACGCCGCGCGGGTGGCCGGCACGGTCGGCGCCATGATGGCCGTGCTCATGGGCATTCGCGCACCGGCGGTCGTGGCCCGAGCCTGCGACCTCGGGGTCGCCATGCAGCTCTCGAACATTGCCCGTGACGTGGGCGAGGACGCGCGGGCAGGGCGGATCTATCTGCCGCTGCAATGGCTGCGCGAGGAAGGGATCGATCCCGACACGTGGCTGGCGGCACCATCGTTCAGCGCCGGGCTCGCCCGTATCGTCGAACGGCTGTTGCGGGCGGCCGATCTGCTCTATGCGCGGGCGGATATCGGCATCACGCGGCTGCCGCTCGGCTGCCGGCCCGGCATCAGGGCGGCGCGGCTGCTCTATGCCGGGATCGGGCACGAGGTCGAACGGCGGGGCTGCGACTCCGTGAGCCAGCGGGCGGTCGTGCCGCTCGGGCGCAAGGCGCGCCTGCTCACGCAGGTTC
>JBATRI010000099.1:0-4379 GCA_049292515.1 Geminicoccaceae bacterium | reverse complement strand
CCTGGGCCTTATCGCGGCGGCACTCGCCCGGCGGAGCCGCTAGCCGGAAGCCGCGCGCCCCGACCCGCAGCTGCCCTGGCAGGAGCACGAGTGCCCATTCCGGGGGCGCCCGGCACCGCCATGCTCCGCGCGCCGTGGCCCTTGCGGCGCTGGCGGAGGCCGGGAGTGCCGGCGGGAACCCGAATGGGCAACGTGCCGCGAACTGGCCCGGCTATTGCATACAATCCCCTGACCGCGACCGAACTCCCGATTCGGAGGCCGCCGATGCCCGTTGCCGAGGCCGAGCCCTATCCCGTCGAGCTGACGCCGTCGCGCACGGCCTACCTGATCATCGACATGCAGCGCGACTTCCTCGAGCCCGGCGGGTTCGGCGAAACCCTGGGCAACGACGTCGCCCAGCTGCGGCCGGCCCTGGGCCCATGCCGGACGATGCTCGACGAGGCGCGCGCCCGCGGCATCCTGGTGATCCATACCCGCGAAGGGCATCGCCCCGACCTCACCGATGCGCCGCCGGCCAAGCTCGAGCGCGGCAAGCCCAGTGCGCGGATCGGCGACGCCGGCCCGATGGGCCGCATCCTGGTCCGCGGCGAGCCCGGCCACGACATCGTGCCCGAGCTCTACCCGGTGCCGGGCGAGCCGGTGATCGACAAGCCCGGCAAGGGCGCCTTCTACCAGACCGACCTCGAGCTGATGCTCAAGAACCGTGGCATTGACACGCTGCTGGTGGCGGGCGTCACCACCGAGGTCTGCGTCAACACCACCGTGCGCGAGGCCAACGACCGCGGCTTTCGCTGCGTCGTCCTGGCCGATTGCTGCGGCTCGTACTTTCCGGAGTTCCACCAGGCGGGCCTCGCCATGATCAAGGCCCAAGGTGGGATCTTCGGCTGGGTCAGCACGTCCGCGAGCGTGATCGCGGCCCTAGGGTGAGGTGACTGGCATGAGCACTGCGACCTCGACGCGCGCCGGCAGCGGGCCGGCCTTATGGGTTCCAGGCGACTGGAACGCCCTGTTCGGCTTCGGCACCAACATTCTGGTCAATCTCCTGGTGCTGACCGGCCTGCTGCAGTTCGTCCTCAAGATGCCGCCGGAGCTGGTCTTCGGGCGCATCCTGCCGGCACTCGGGCTGATGATGTTCCTGAGCACCGCCTACTATTCGTGGCTCGCCTACCAGCTCGCCCGCCGGACCGGCCGCGACGACGTCTGCGCGCTGCCCTCGGGCGTCAGCGTGCCGCACATGTTCGTGGTCACCTTCGTCATCATGCTGCCGATCGCCAGCGCCACCGGCGATCCGGTCAAGGGCTGGGAAGCGGGCCTGGTCTGGGTGTTCTTCCAGAGCTTCATCTTGATGATCGGCGGCTTCATCGCCCCCTATATCCGGCGGATCACCCCGCGCGCCGCCTTGCTCGGCACGCTCGCCGGCGTGTCGATCGCCTTCATCTCGATGCGCCCGGCGCTCGAGATTTTCCTCAACCCGGTGATCGGTGTGGTCTGCTTCGCGATCATCATGGTCAGCTGGTTCGGCGGCGTCCGCTACCCGCGCGGCATCCCGGCCGGCCTGGTCGCGATCGGCTTCGGCCTGGTGGTGGCCTGGCTGGGAGCCGCCGTCGGCTGGGACGTGGCCGGCGTCGGCATCGACAAGCTCGTGGCCGCGTTCGGCAATTTCGGCTTCTCGCTGCCGGTGCCCGCCACCGACCATGTCTTCTCGGGCTTCGAGTATCTGGGCGTGATCCTGGTCACCGCGATCCCGTTCGGGATCTACGATCTGGTCGAGGCCATGGACAATGTCGAGAGTGCGGAGGCGGCCGGCGACCACTACCCGACCACCCGCGTGCTCACCGCCGACGGCGTGGTCAGCCTGATCGGCTGCCTGATGGGCAACCCGTTCATCAACGCCGTCTATATCGGCCACCCCGGCTGGAAGGCGATGGGCGGCCGGCTGGGCTACGCGCTGGCGACCGGGGTCATGGTGATCGTGCTCTGCTGGTTCGGCATCGTCGCCGTGCTGCTGGCGATCTTCCCGGTGGTCGCGATCTCCCCGATCCTGCTCTACATCGGCATGCTGATCGGTGCCCAGGCGTTCCAGACCACGCCGGCCCGCCACGCGCCGGCGATCATCCTGGCCGTGGTCCCGCATCTGGCCGCCTGGGCCAAGGTGCAGATCGACGGTGCCCTGGCCGCCGCCGGCACCTCGGCCAGTGCCGTCGGCCTCGAGAACCTGGCCAATGTCGGCGTGGTCTACCATGGCATCGAGATCCTCGGCGGTGGCGCCATCCTGAGCGGCCTCGTGCTGGGCGCGATCGCCGTGTTCGTGATCGAGCGGCAGTTCGTGCAGGCCTCGGCCTTCGCGCTCGCCGGTGCCGTGATGACCTATTTCGGCTTTATGCACGGCGAGGCCGTCGGCATCGGCGAGTACGGGCTCGGTGTCACGCCTTCGGTGGCGTTCGCCTACCTGCTGGTCGCCGGCTTCCTGATGGGTTGTGCCCGCTACGCCAAGGTCGAGCCGCTGCCTGCGGCGGAGGACAGCGACGGGGCCGGGCTGATGCACCCGGCGCCGGCCGAGTAGGCACCTGCAATCGGGCCGGCGTTCCGTCGCCGGCCCGTGCCACTGGCAGATCGGTCTGATCCTCGGGAGCCGAACGGCCTCCGCCGCGTTGCTAGCACGCGGGTGCTCTGCTCTGGTTCGAGCGGTCGACGCCGGCAACATCCGGTCGCCACGTCGATCGCCCGCATCGGGAGCCGCCATGAGCATCGGCCTGACCGCCCTGATCGACGATGTGGTCGGCCTCGCCAAGCTCGCCGCCGCCTCGCTCGACGATGCCTCGGCCCAGGCGACCCGGGCCGGCGTCAAGGCCGCCGGGATCGTGGTCGACGATACGGCCGTGGTGCCGCGTTACGTCGTGGGCTTCATGGCCGACCGCGAGCTGCCGATCGTCGGCCGGATCGCGCTGGGCTCGCTGCGCAACAAGCTCCTGATCCTGGCCCCGGCGGCGCTGGCGCTGAGCCAGTTTGCACCCTGGCTGATCACGCCGCTGCTGATGCTGGGCGGCGCCTATCTCTGCTACGAGGGGGCGGAGAAGGTGATCCAGCTGGTCCGGCCGCACGCGGCGCCGGCCGACGCCGCCAAGGTGCCGCAAACGGTCGAGGGTGCCCGGCGTGAGGAGGAGCGGCGCGTGCGCGGCGCCGTCCGCACCGATCTCATCCTCTCGGCCGAGATCATGGCGGTCACGCTGGGCTCGGTCGCCGGCAGCCCGTTCTGGACCCGGGTCTTCGTGCTGGCCGTGGTCGGCGTCGGCATCACGGCGCTGGTCTATGGTGCCGTGGCGGTGATCGTGAAGGCCGACGATGTCGGGGTGGCGTTGGCCCAGAGCGGCCAGCCTGTGGCCCGCGCCATCGGCCGCTTCATCGTGCGCGCGATGCCGCCCTTCCTCAAGCTGCTGGGCCTGGTCGGCACCGCGGCCATGCTCTGGGTCGGCGGCGGGATCGTCCTGCACGGGCTGGAGCAGTATGGCTGGGCGGCGATCGCCCATGGCATCGAGCACATTGCGGAGCTGACCGGCCACGCGCTGGGCGCCGTCGGCCCGGCGGCAACCTGGCTGGTGTCGGCGGCCGGGGCTGGGCTGATCGGCCTCGGCCTGGGTGCGGTGATCGTGCCCCTGGCCAAACTCGCGACCCCCGCCGCCGCGCATTGACGCCACGGGGATAGGGTGGGGCCTGCGCTGGGTGCTTGACCTGCCACCACCGTCAGCCCGAGGATCGCGCGCCCGCACGCCGGCATCATCGGACCGAGGGAGGCGCTGATGAGACTGTATTCCGGGCCATTGAGCCTGTTTGCCCGCAAGGTCGAGATCGCGCTGCGGGCGAAAGGCCTCGCCTTCGAGCGGGTGATGGTGCCGTTCAGCCAGGAGCGGGGCTATGCGCCCAAGCATCCGGACGTGCTGGCGGCGAACCCCAAGGGCCAGGTCCCGGTGCTGATCGACGGCGACCTCACCGTGTTCGATTCCACCATCATCCTCGAATATCTCGAAGACGCCTATCCCGACCCGCCACTCTATCCCACGACACCCCGGGCGCGTGCCGAATGCCGCCTGCTCGAGCTGTTCGCCGACGAGGTCCTTCTGGTCGACATCAAGCGCCTGATGTACCGCAGCGAACCGCCGACCGGCGACGCGGAGCGGCGCTCTCGCCAGGCCGAGGATGGTCGCCAGGGCGAGGCCGCCCTGCGGCAGCGCTGGGCCGAACTCGAGAGCGGGTTGGGCGGCAGCGAGTGGTTCGGCGGCGATTCTTTCTCGGCGGCCGACATCGCGCTGTTCATGGCCGTGCTGTTCACCCGGCGCCTGCATGGGCCGAGCCTCGACGAATTTCCCGCACTCGGCGCCTGG
>JBATRI010000098.1:0-7921 GCA_049292515.1 Geminicoccaceae bacterium | reverse complement strand
CTCCTGGGCAGCGCTGCCGGCGGTGCGGCAGGCTACGGGCTGGGCGCGGCCGGCCTCGGCGTCAACAACACGGTAGGCGCCATCGGTGGGGCGCTGCTGGGTGCCGCCGTCGCGACGGCCGCCGACTCCTACGTCCAGGACACCACCTACACGATCGTCACCGACATCCAGATCTCGGAGAAGACCAACGGGGTCGTGAGCCAGAGCGAGCAGGCCAGCCTCGCGCAGGGCAGCTCGGGCACCATCACCCAGAGCAGCAGCAACACCACCGACGTCAAGCGCTACCGCACCCGGATCGTCAGCACCGCCAACAAGGTCAACCTCGACTGGTACGAGGCCGCACCCGACCTCGCCAACGGCATGACCCGCAGCATCGGCGGCCTGTTCTGAGCGACTAGACCGGCGGCAGTGCGATCAGCGCCGCCGCCACCCGCCGCCCTTCGGCCACGAGCAGATTGTACGTTCGGCAGGCGGCGGGCGTGGCCATGGCCTCGACCACCACGCCCCAGGCCCTGACGGCCTGCCGCAGCTCGGCCGGAAACGGCGCGAACCCCGGCCCCATCCCAATCACCAGCAGATCCGGCACCGGCTCAGCCGTCCGTACCGCCTCCAGGCTGTCGAGGTCGATCTCCGCCGGGCTGAGGGGCGACCACGGCGTCGCCTGCTCGGGAAAGACCAGCAGCGAGCCGCTGTAGCGCACCCCGGCGACCGTGAACCCGCCGGGCCGGTACCCCTGCACCACATGCAGGTCCGGTGCTAGCTTCGGTGTGCTGGCTTCCATCGGCGCCGCCGTCAGCGCGCCGCTGACTGGGCTGCGGCCTCGGCTTTTTCCTTCTCGCCTGCCGTGCGGAGGTTCAGATAGTAGAGTATCGGCGTCGCGATGTAGATCGTCGAGTAGGTGCCGATGACGACACCCCAGATCATGATGATGGTGAAGCCCCGGATCACGTCGCCGCCGAAGAAGTACAGCGCCACCAGCGCCACCAGCGTGGTGAGCGAGGTCATCAGGGTCCGCGCCAGCGTCTCGTTGATGCTGCGATCGAGCAGCTGGTCGAGCGGCAGCGCCTTGTAGCGGCGCAGGTTCTCGCGCACCCGGTCGTAGATCACCACCGTGTCGTTCAGCGAATAGCCGACGATGGTGAGCACCGCGGCAACACTGGTGAGGTTGAACTCGATCCCGGTCAGCGCGTAGATGCCAATCGAGGCGGAGACGTCGTGGACGAGCGACGCGATGGCACCCACGCCATATTGCCATTCGAACCTGAACCACAGGTAGACCAGCACCCCGAGCAGCGAGACCAGCACCGCCCAGACGCTGTTCATCAGCAGCTCCGAGCTGACCCGCGGCCCGACGAACTCTGCCCGTTGGTAGGTCAGCCCGTTGCCGACCGCCTGCTCCAGCGCCCCCTTGATCCGCTCCACCGCCTCGCGCTGGGCCTGCTCGTCGCCCTCCGGCGCCTTGGCACGGATCATCACCTGATCGTCCGCACCGGCGGTCTGCAGCGAGATCTCGCCGAGGTCGAGCTCGCCCAGAGCCGAGCGCATCAGCGCCAGATCGGCGGGCGCCGGCGTCTTCACCTCGAGCAGGACGCCACCGCGGAAGTCGATGCCGAGATTGAGCCCGGAGGTGGCGACCAGGATAATGGTGCCCACCAGCACGAACAGCGACCAGCCGAACGCTATCCAGCGATAGCGGAAGAACGGGATCTTGGTGTTGTCGGGGACGAGACGGGGGCGACGCATGGCAGCCTTCAGAGCGGCAGGGCCGAGGGGCGGACCCGATCGTACCAGATCGCGACCAGGAACCGGCTGAAATAGGTGGCCGTGAACATGTTGGTGATCACGCCCAGGCCCAGCGTCACGGCAAAGCCCTTGACCGGGCCGGACCCGAACTGGAACAGGGCCAGGGCCGCGATCAGCGAGGTCAGGTTGGCGTCGACGATGGTCCGCATGGCCTCGTTGAAGCCGGTGTTGATCGCCGACAGCGCCGTTCGCCCGCTGCGCACCTCCTCGCGGATGCGCTCATAGATCAGCACGTTGGAATCCACGGCTTGGCCGATGGTCAGCACGATCCCGGCGATGCCCGGCAGGGTCAAGGTGCCGCCCAGCAGCGACATGATCCCCAGGATCAAGACGACGTTGAGGACGAGGGCGACGTCGGCGATCAGGCCGAAAATGCCGTAATAGAGCAGCATCAGCCCGACCACGAGGATGGACGCCACCACGGTGGCCGTGGCGCCGTCGCGGATCGAATCGGCGCCGAGCTCGGCACCGACGGAGCGCTCCTCGATCACCGTCAACGGCGCCGGTAAAGCACCGGCGCGCAGCAGCACCGACAGCTCGTTGGCAGACTGCACGGTGAAGCTGCCGGAGATGATGCCCGAGCCGCCGAGAATGGGCTCACGGATGTTGGGCGCCGAGATCACCTTGTCGTCGAGCACGATCGCGAACGGCTTGCCGACATTTTCCTGGGTGATCTTGCCGAACTTCCGGGCTCCCGCATTGTCGAAGCTGAAGCTCACGACCGGCTGGTTGTCCTGGAAGGTCGGCTGGGCATTGGTGAGGCTCTCGCCACTGAGCTCGACCTGGCGCTTGACGAGGTAGTGTTGCGGGCCGCGGCCGTCTTCGGCGGACTCCAGCAGGATGTCGCCTGGCGGCACGCGGCCGCCCAGCGCGTCCTGGATGCTCGATTCCATGTCGACCATGTGAAAGGTCAACCGCGCCGTCTTGCCGAGCAGGCGCTTGATGTTCCCCGGATCCCTCTCGCCCGGCACCTGGACCAGGATGCGGTCCGCACCCTGGCGCTGGATCGACGCCTCGCGGGTGCCCAGCTCGTCGATCCGTCGCCGCACCACCTCGAGCGACTGCGCGATCGCCGCCTGGCCCAGCTCGTTGCGCTTGGCGTCCGTGAGGCGAAGCACGATCCGTGCACCATCCTCCTGCAGGTCGAAATCGCGGATCTGTCCGGTGGCGCTTATATTGAGCGGGTTGAGCTTGGCGATCTCGGCGAGCGCCTGCTCGTGCTGGCTCGGGTCGACGAGTGTCACGGTGACGGTGTCGCCCTGCACGCCGAGCCCGCGATAGTTCACGCGGGCACCACGCAGCGCCACGCGCATGTCGTTCACCATGTTCTCCAGGCGCTCATGGTAGATCGGCTCGAGATCGACCTCGAGCAGCAGGTAGGAGCCGCCCTGCAGATCGAGGCCGAGCGTGATCTGCCGCGTGGGCATCCAACCCGGCATGCTGTCGAGCGTGGCGCGCGACAGGAAATTGGGAAGCAGCGCCACGACGCCGAACAGGCAGACGGCGGCGACGACCAGGGTTCGCCAGGAGGGCATGCGGAACATCGGCTGTGGGACTTACTTCTTGCCCAGCAGCTTGCCGAAGAAGCCGCCGGCCGACGGTGCCGCGGCCCGATTGTCGTTGCCGGACGCCGGGACCGGCTTGTTCAGCAAATCGGCCACGGTGTGCCGCACCACCTTCACCTGCATGTTGGGCGCCAGCTCGACCATGAGCGTCGCGTCGGTGCTGTCGACCTTCACCACCTTGCCGATCAGGCCGCCCGCGGTGACGATCTGGTCGCCCTTCTTGAGGTTCTCGATCATGGCGCGATGCGCCTTCAGCTTCGTCTGCTGCGGACGGATCAGCAGAAAGTAGAACACGACGAAGATCAGCAGCAGAGGGGCCAGTGACATGAGCATGTCGCCGCCGGCGGCAGGGGCGGCCGCTTGGGCGTAAGCCGGAGTAATGAACATGGGATCCTCAGTGGCGATGGCCAGCGTGGGGGCGGACTATAGCCACGCCGACCTGCATTGCAACCGATGACCCGCGCCGGCCAGGGCGGGTCAATCGTCAGGTTGCCATCGGTCGCCCGCAACATTAATCCCCCTCGACGCATGCTGTCGCTTAGCGACCGGTCGTCGGTCTCCTGCAGCGCACGGGCTATCCGGGTTCGGCAGGAAGGTCGCGCCCACCGCCGAGCACGCCCACCTCCTTGCGCTTGCGGCGCCTCGAAAGCGGACCCATGGACCTGACCCGCCTGCGCGCCGAATGGTTCGGCAACATTAAGGGCGACCTGCTCGCCGGCACGGTGGTGGCGCTGGCGCTGATCCCCGAGGCGATCGCGTTCTCGATCATCGCCGGCGTCGACCCGCGTGTCGGCCTGTTCGCCTCGTTCTCGATCGCGGTGATCATCGCGATTGTCGGCGGCCGGCCCGGCATGATTTCGGCGGCCACGGCGGCTACTGCGGTGCTGATGGTCACACTCGTTCGTGATCACGGCCTGCAATATCTGCTGGCTGCCACCGTGCTCGCCGGCGTCTTGCAGGTGATCGCCGGGCTGCTGCGGCTGGGCGAGCTGATGCGCTTTGTCTCGCGCTCGGTCATCACTGGGTTCGTCAACGCGCTGGCGATCCTGATCTTCATGGCCCAGCTGCCCGAGCTGATTGGGGTGCCGTAGCTGACCTACGTCATGGTCGCGGCCGGCCTCGCCATCATTTACCTGCTGCCGCGGCTGACCAGGATCGTACCGTCGCCGCTGATCTGCATCGTCGTGCTCAGCGCGATCTCGATTGGCTTCGGGCTCGACCTGCGCACAGTCGGCGATATGGGCGAGCTGCCGTCCACGCTGCCTGTCTTCCTGCTGCCCGACGTGCCGCTCAACCTCGACACGCTGCTGATCATCCTCCCCTACTCGGCCGCCATCGCCGTCGTGGGCCTGCTCGAATCGCTGATGACGGCCACGATCGTCGACGATCTGACCGACACCAGGAGCGACAAGAATCGCGAGTGCGTCGGCCAGGGCGTGGCCAACTTCGTCACCGGCTTCCTGGGTGGCATGGCCGGCTGCGCCATGATCGGCCAGTCGGTCATCAACGTGAAATCCGGCGGCCGCGGCCGGCTGTCGACCTTCTTCGCCGGCATGTTCCTGCTCTTCCTGATCCTGGTCGTCAGCGACTGGGTGAAGCAGATCCCGATGGCGGCCCTGGTCGCCGTCATGATCATGGTCTCGATCGGCACCTTCAGCTGGACCTCGCTGAAGCAGCTGCGCACCCACCCCCGCAGCTCCAGCATCGTCATGCTGGCCACCGTGGTGACCGTGGTCGCGACCCACAATCTGGCGCTGGGCGTCCTCGCGGGCGTGCTGCTGTCGGGGATCTTCTTCGCCTGGAAGGTGGCGCAGATCTTCCGAGTCACCTCCACCCTCGCGGAGGACGGCACCGAGCGGACCTATGTCGTCGAGGGCCAGCTCTTCTTCGCCTCCGCCACCAGCTTCAACCAGGCCTTCGATTTCAAGGAGGCCCTGGAGCGCGTGCGGATCGATGTCCGCCGGGCGCATATCTGGGACATCTCGGGCGTCGCCGCCCTGGACAGCGTGGTGCTGAAGTTCCGCCGCGAGAGAGCGGACGTCGAGCTCGTCGGCATGAACGAGGCGAGTGCGACCATCGTCGATCGATTGGCCGTGCACGACAAGCCCGAGGCACTCGACGCCCTCGGTGGCCACTGACAGGAGGCACCCCCTGATGCTGACGCGCATCGTCGCGTTCATCGACGGCTCGGCCTACGCCCAGAGCGTGTGCGATCACGCCGCCTGGGCCGCCATCCGCCTCGGCGGGCCGGTCGAGGTCGTCCACGTGCTGGGCCGGCGGGACGTGGCCAGCGCTCCGGCGGACCTGAGCGGCAATCTCGATGCCAACACCCAGGAGACGCTGCTGAGCGAGCTGGCGGCGCTGGACGCCCAGAAGGCCAGGCTCGCGCTGAAACGTGGCCGGCTGATCCTGGACGAGGCGAAGCAGCGCCTGCAGAGCGCCGGGGTGGCCGACGTCACGACCAGGTTGCGGCACGGCGACCTCATCGACACCGTGGTCGAGCTCGAGCATGAGGCCCGCTTCCTCTGCCTCGGCAAGCGCGGCGAAGGTGCGGACTTCGCCAGGCTGCATCTCGGCTCGAATCTCGAGCGGGTGGCCCGCGCCAGCAGCCGCCCCATCCTCGTCGCCGCGCGAGCCTTCAAGCCGATCGAGCGCTTCCTGATCGCCTTCGACGGCGGGGCGAGTTCCCTGAAGGCGGTCGACCATGTGGCGGCGAGCCCCGTGCTGCGTGGACTCGCCTGCCATCTGCTGATGGTCGGCCCCGACAGCGCCGACGCGGAACGGCGCCTCGTCGCCGCAACCTCGCGGCTGGAGGCGGGCGGCCTGAGCGTGCGCGCCGAGATCCTGCCGGGCGAGCCCGACAAGGTCATCGCCCGCACGGTCGAGCAGGAGCGGATCGGCCTGCTGGTGATGGGCGCCTACGGTCATTCGCGCATCCGCAGCTTGGTCATCGGCAGCACCACCACGGCCATGATCCGCTCCTGCCTCGTGCCGATCTTCATGTTCCGCTGAGCATGTACGCGATGCTGGCCCGCGCGCCTTCAGCTGGCGGGCCACCTGGGTCACGGTGGGGCTGGCCGAACTGTTCCGTCCATCAAGCTTGGCCGTGGTGCGAGCCCTTGCCGCCTCGGCGATGATCCTGGCCTCGGCTCTGGTCGGCATTGCGCTCGACGCCGGCGCCGACATGAACACGGTGCTGGTCGCATGCCTCGCCCTCAGCCTGGCGGCGGGGCCGCTCGCGGCACGGGGCATGGCGAACGCGTCCAGGAGATCGCTCATATCCGGGCAATAGATTGAACACGATGGACGTCCAGCGCACCGCCAACTTATGCGGGGCCAGGGTCCACGGAGCGGGGGTTGCGGACCCCGGCGGTCCTGCTAGCTAGGGCGCCCGACCAGATTTTGCACTGCAAGCGAGCGGACCAGGAACGATGCCGGTAGCCGGGACCATCTCGATCGACGAGCGGATTGCCGCCGCGCTGGAGCGGCTGGCGCCGCCGCCGGCACCCGGCATCGACCTCGCCTGCGCCGACGCCTTCGTCTGGGAAGCACGGGGCGAGCGTCTGCGGCCGGTGGCGCGCGTGGCCGGGGTGCCGTTCGACCTGCTCTGCGGCATCGAGCGCGTCGGCGAGACGCTCTATGAGAACACCCGCCGCTTCGCCCGCGGCCTGCCCGCCAACAATGCGCTGCTCTGGGGTGCGCGCGGCATGGGCAAGAGCTCGCTGGTCAAGGCGATACATGCCCGGGTCAACGAGCAGCAGGCGGACAGTCTGGCGCTGATCGAGATCCACCGCGAGGACATCGACAGCCTGCCCCGCCTGCTGCACCTGCTGGCCGAGCACGACCGGCGCTGCCTTCTGTTCTGCGACGACCTGTCGTTCGATGACGGCGAGACCAGCTACAAGTCGCTCAAGGCCGTGCTCGAGGGCGGCATCGAGGGCAGGCCCTCGAACGTGCTGCTCTACGCCACCTCCAACCGCCGCCACCTGATGCCGCGGCAGATGATCGACAACGAACGCAGCACCGCCATCCATCCCGGCGAGGCGGTGGAGGAGAAGATCTCGCTGTCCGACCGTTTCGGGCTGTGGCTCGGCTTCCACCCCTGCAACCAGGAGACCTACCTGGCCATGGTCGAGCGCTACGCCGCCCATTTCCGGCTGCCGATCGAGGCCGAGGAGCTGCGCCGCGACGCCTTGGAATGGGCCAAGACGCGCGGCAACCGGTCGGGCCGCGTCGCCTGGCAGCTGGTCCAGGACGTGGCGGGGCGCCTGGGCGTGCCCCTCGACATCACGCCCCGCGGCTGACGCCGCTCAGCTGGGCGTGGCGGTCCCGGCCCGTGCCGGCAGCAGGATCTGCACGTCGTCGAAGCGGACGACCCGCAGCAGCAGCAGCAGCACACCGTAAACCAGGCCGCCCATGGCCAGCTCCGCGAGCAGCACCCAGCCGTCGCTTGCGACCGCACGCGTGCCCACGGCAACGACCGTCGCCGCCAGCAGCGTGCGGGCGAGGATGCTGAGCTCGAGCAGCGGCCCGACCAAGCGCGCCACCAGGAT
>JBATRI010000097.1:0-4638 GCA_049292515.1 Geminicoccaceae bacterium | reverse complement strand
GGCGCTGCACTACCATACGGAGCCCGCCGAGGCGGCGGCGCTGCCGGCCGCGGCACTGCTGCAGGGCGACTTCGCGGCGATGGACGATGTCCGCCGCGTGGTGGCGGAGGCCACGACGGCACTGGGCGGTCTGGACGTGCTGGTCAACAATGCCGGCCACATGCTGGGGCGCGTGCCGCTGGCGGAGATGAGCGACGAGGCCGTCGATCGGGTCTTCGATCTGAATGCCCGCTCGGTGGTGGCGGCGTGCCGGGCCGCACTGCCGGCGCTGACGGAAAGCCGCGGCTGCATCATCAACGTGACATCGATCTCCGCGCGCAGCGGCGGGAGCGCCGGCTCGGCGCTGTACAGTGCGGCCAAGGCGTTCGTCGCGACCTTCACGCGCGCGCTCGCCACCGAGCTGGCGCCGCAGGGCATCAGGGTCAACGCCGTGGCGCCGGGCACGATCCTGACCCGCTTCCACGAGATCTACTCGACGCCGGAGAAGCTGGAGGCGACCCGGCAGCGTATCCCGCTCGGCCGCCTGGGCGAGGGCCGGGACTGCGCGGGCGCATTCCTTTATCTGGCCTCCCCGCGCTGGGGCGGGTACGTGACCGGGCAGGTGATCGAGGTGAACGGCGGCCAGTTGATGCCCTGAGGCCGTCGCTCGCTGCTAGCCCAACGCGGCGGCGCCGTGCACGGCCGGCAGCAGCAGATCCACCTCCGCCGCCGGCAGCGGCCGTGCGAACAGATAGCCCTGGACTTCGTCGCAGCCTGCAGCCACGAGGAAATCGCGCTGGTCCTTCGTCTCGACACCCTCCGCCAGGACCTTCAGCTGCAGCGTCTTGCCCAGATGGATGATGGTGCGGGCGATCGCGGCGTCGCCGGCATCCTGGGGCAGGTGGCTGACGAACGAGCGGTCGATCTTGAGCTTGTCGAGGCTGAAGCGCTTGAGATAGCTCAAGGACGAGTAGCCGACGCCGAAATCGTCGAGCGCCAGGGTCACGCCGCAGTGATGCAGGGCCTCGAGTGTGGCCTCGGCACCGCGCCGGTCGCGCATCAGCATGCCTTCGGTGATCTCGAGTTCGAGACAGCGCGCGGGCAGGCCGGTCTCGTCCAGGATCTGGTTCACGAGCTCGGTCAGATCCTGGTAGGCGAACTGGGCCGGCGACAGGTTGACCGCGATGCGCGCGTCGAGCCAGCCGCGCTCGAACCACAGCCGGCCCTGGCGGCAGGATTCGCGCAGCGCCAGCTCGCCCAGCTCGAGGATGAGCCCGCACTCCTCGGCCACCGGAATGAAGCGCGCCGGCGACACTGGGCCGAGAGTCGGGTGGTGCCAACGCATCAGGCTCTCGACCCCGACCAGGCGGCTGGTGCGCAAGCAGAACTGCGGCTGGAACATGAAGCTGATCTCGCCGCGCTTGGCGGCATTGCGCAGCGAGCTCTCGATTCGTTTGCGCTCGTGCAGGCGCTCGTTCATGTCCGGTGAGAAGAACGCGAAGCAGCCGCGACCGGTGGCCTTGGCGGCGTAGAGGGCGAGATCGGCCTGGCGGAGCAGTTCCTGCGGATCGCCGCCCGCCGGCGTCCACAGCGCGATGCCGATCGAGGCGGTGGCATAGACTTCCTGGCCGTCGATCCGGTAGGGCAGGGAGAGTCTGGCCAGCAGGCGCTCGGCGAGATTGGCCGCCGCACTGGTGCTGCCGGCCCCCACCTGGATCACTGCGAATTCGTCGCCGCCGAGACGGGCCACCGTGTCGCAGCCGCGGATCTCCTCCGCCAGCCGCAGCGCCACCCGGCGCAGCAGCTCGTCGCCGGCGGCGTGACCCATGGTGTCGTTGACACCCTTGAAGTCGTTGAGGTCGAGGCAGTGGACGGCCAGCGGGACGCCGGTGCGGCGGGCGCCGGTGACGGCACGACTCAGGCGATCGTCGAAGACGATCCGGTTCGGCAGCGACGTCAACGCGTCGTGCTGCGCCAGATGCCGGATCCGATCTTCGGCCTCGATGCGCTCGGTCACGTCCTGACAGGTGCCGAACAGTGCCGCCGGCTGACCATGCGCGTCGTTCTCGACCTCGGCGTCGATGCTGACGAAGCGCAGCCGGCCCTTCGGCTTGTGCAGGCGGACGGTGACGCTGAAGCGTTGCGCCCGGCGCAGGGAACGACGGCCCTCCTGCAGCAGCCGACGGCGGTCCTGGGCCTGGATCGCGCGCAGCACGGCCCGCAGGCGGGGCACGAAACTGGCTGGGTCCTCCCCCCACAGCTCGAACATCTGGTCCGACCATTCGAGCGTCAGTCTGCCCAGTGGCTGGCGCCAGGAGCCGATGCGGGCGATGGCCTGCGACCGCTTGAGCGAGGCCTCGCTGTGGCGCAGCTCCTCCAGCATCCGCCGCCGCGTGGTGATGTCGTCGACGATGGTCAGGATGTAGCCGCAGTCGCCGCTCTCGTCCGGGATGGCCAGCTTCTTGACGTGCAGCCAGCGGCGCTGGCGCCCCTCGCCCTGGGCCACCTCGCGCTCGAGCACCAGGGCCGGCTGGGCCACGATGCTGTCGTCGAGCGTGCCCAGGAAGGCGGCGTCATCGGGCGCGAACAGATCGTCTGCCGATCGCCCGACGCCGATGCGGGCCCCCGCTGCGGGACTGGTGAGCTTGGCCTGAGCGGGGTTGTTGAAGAACAGATAGCGCCGTGTGCGCGCGTCCTTCACCGACAGCGCCGACGGCAGGTGCTCGAGGATCCGGCTGAGGAACGTCCGGCTTTCCGCCAGGGCTCGCTCGGCGGCCACGCGCTCGCTGATGTCCTGCTGCATGGACAGGATGAAGGCGGCCTGGCTCTGGTCGCCCGGGATCACGACGCTGCGGCTGTAGAAATGGCGCTCCGCGCCGCCCCGACCGAGCGTGAACACCCGCTCTGCCACCGTCTCCGGCGCTCGCTGCAGCCGCGCATCGTCGGCGCGCAGGGTGGCCGCGATCGGCTCGGGCAGATCGGCCGGCGTCCCGTCGGCCGGCTCGCCGGTAAGCCGCCCGAGCAGCTCGGCGAACTCCCGGTTCACCCGCACGAGCCTGCCCGTCCCGATCTCACGCACGGCCACCAGGGCCGGCATGTAGTCGATGACCGCGTCCAGGAACGCATTGGACCGATCGAGCGCCCGCTGCGCCTGGACCTGGGCCGTGATCTCGATGTTGTAGGTGAGCAGGTAGCGGACGTTACCGGCCGCATCGGCGATCGTCAGCTTCTTGGACAGGAACCAGCGCGGCCCGCCCTCGCTCTCGATGCGAAAGCGGGTCTCGTGAATGCCGCCCGGTGCCCGCAGCATCGCGGTCTCGACTGCATCGATCTCGGCGGCCAGCGAAGGCGGGTAGATTTCGTGCACGGTCCTGCCGACCATGCTGACGGTGGTGTCGCCGGGCGACACCACCTCCGCACCGCGCACCTCGACGAACCGTCGCGTCCGTGCATCCTTCAGCGCCAGCACGCCGGGCAGGTGATCCAGCATGATCCGCAGCGTCTCCGGATCGTCGGCGGGGCGCCCGGCCCCCGGAGCGACGGCCGCCACGCCGCTGAGTTCGCGCACGCCGAGGAAACCTCGAAGCGACGCGTCGCTGCGCTCGCCGAGCGGTTGCCATCGCATTTCTAGCGGCGGACCGCCCTTGACGCGGTACGCCATCAGGCTGCCTGCATTGCCGCTATGGATCATCGCCTGGAGCCGTTCCCGGCTGCCCGGCTGCAATCGGGCGCCCGCCTGCGGATGTGGCAGCTCGCCGCCGTCCAGCTCCAGCAGGCGTCGCGCCAAAGAGTTGGCGGCAACGATGCGCCCGTCGGCGAGCACCGCCGCCATGCCATCGAAGGCGGCGGCCAGGGCGGCGGCCACCACCGGATCCACCCGGCTACGGGCGGCCGACGCGGCGGCGGGGGCGGAGGTTGGCGCAATTCCGAGCACGCCACCACCGTGGCATCACCCGACTAAGACTTGCTTAAAATGCCGCCAATCGTTGGGGCGTGTGGCGGGTCAGTCGGCCGCGCGTGTTGCGGGCCGCTCTTGCCCCAGATTCGTGGACGCGGTGCGGGCGGCGCGGCGAATCACCTGCGGCGGCTGCCCGAACGCGCGCAGGAAGGCGCGTCGCATCCGGTCCCGGTCGGCAAAGCCCGTCTGCCGGGCAACCACGTCGATCGGGTGGCGGCTCGTCTCCATGAGCTGGCGCGCCGCCTCCAGGCGTAGATTCTCGACCGCTTTCGCCGGGGACTGGCCCGTCTCCGCCTGGAACGTGCGGCTGAACTGCCGCGGGCTGAGATGGGCGACTTCGGCCAGATCCTCGACGCTCAGCCGCGTGTGCAGGTTCTGCTTGGCATAGGTGAGCGTGGTCTGGATGCGGTCGGATTTGGGTGCCAGCTCGAGCAGGGCCGAGAACTGGGACTGGCCGCCGCTGCGGCGGTGATAGACGACGAGCTTGCGGGCGACGGCGCGCGCGATGTCCATGCCCAGATCGGCCTCGATCAGGGCCAGCGCGAGATCGATCCCGGCGGTCATGCCGGCCGACGTCCAGATCGGCCCGTCGGCGACGAAGATCCTGTCCGCCTCGACCCGCACCTCGGGATAGCGCGCCTGCAGCTCGCGCGCCCGGGCCCAATGCGTGGTGGCGCGCCGCCCGTCGAGCAGGCCGGCCG
>JBATRI010000096.1:0-3865 GCA_049292515.1 Geminicoccaceae bacterium | reverse complement strand
GCTGGGCGACATGCTGGAGCTGGGCGAGCAGGCCGGCCCGCTGCATGCGGCGTTGGCGCAATCGGTGGAAAGCGCTCGCGTCGATCTGGTGTTCACCTGCGGGCCGAACATGGCCCGGCTCCACGAGGCCCTGCCGGAATCGCGGCGCGGCGCCCATGCCACCGATTCGGCGGCGCTGGCCCGCACCGTCATGGAAGCGCTGCGGCCCGGCGACGTCTTGCTCGTCAAGGGCTCTCTCGGTAGCCGGATGGCGCGCATCGTCGATGCTCTGACCGAGGGCTCCGCCACCTCCGATTCGCGAGCGGTGCAGTGAGGACCGCAGCTTCATGCTCTACAGCCTGCTCTATCCGCTCGCGGACCAGTTCGGCGTCTTCAACGTCATCCGCTATCTCACCTTCCGTACCGGCGGCGCCGTCATGACGGCGCTGCTGGTCAGCTTTTGGATCGGGCCGGGGCTCATCCGCTGGCTTAAGAAAAAGCAGCGCGAGGGCCAGCCCATCCGACTCGACGGTCCGGAGAGTCATCTTCTGACCAAGAAGGGCACGCCGACCATGGGCGGCGTGCTGATCCTGCTGGCGCTGACCACGGCGACGCTGCTCTGGGCCGACCTAAGCAATGTCTATGTGTGGATCGTGCTGGTGGTGACCCTCGGTTACGGACTGATCGGCTTTGCCGACGACTACCTGAAGCTCACCAAGCGCTCGAGCGGCGGACTGTCCGGGCGTCTGAAACTGGTGGCGCAAGGCGGCATCGGCATCATTGCGGCCATCTTGCTGATGCGTCTGGGCTCGCCACCGATGGCCACCGGCGTCGCCGTGCCGGTGTTCAAGGACGTGGTGATCCCGCTGGGCCTGGCCTTCCCGCTGTTCGGCGCGCTGGTGATGATGGGCTCCTCCAACGCGGTCAACCTGACCGACGGGCTGGACGGGCTGGCCATCGTACCGGTGATGATCGCCGCCGGCAGCTTCGCGCTCATCGCCTACCTTGCCGGCAACGCGATCTTCGCGGGCTATCTGGGCATCCCGCACGTCCCGGGCACCGGCGAGCTGGCCGTGTTCTGCGGTGCCATCGTCGGTGCTTCCCTGGGCTTTCTGTGGTTCAACGCCCCGCCGGCCATGGTCTTCATGGGCGATACCGGCTCGCTCGCCACTGGCGGTGCCTTGGGTGCCGTGGCGGTAGCCATCAAGCACGAGCTGGTGCTGGCGATCATCGGCGGGCTGTTCGTGCTCGAGGCGGTCTCGGTCATCGTCCAGGTCGCGTCGTTCAAGCTCACCGGCAAGCGGGTGTTCCGGATGGCGCCGCTGCACCATCATTTCGAGAAGATGGGCTGGCAGGAGGCCACCATCGTAATCCGGTTCTGGATCATCGCCATGATCCTGGCCCTGGTGGGCCTCTCCACCTTGAAGCTGCGGTGAGCGCGGTGGCTGGGCTGGAGCGCTATCGTGGCCGGAAGGTAGGCGTGCTGGGCCTGGCCCGGAGCGGGCGTGCTGTCGCCGCTGCAATGGCCGATGCCGGGGCCGAGGTGGTCGTGTTCGACGACAATCCGGGCACCTTGGCCGCTGCCGGCTATCGGCGCGGTGCGCCCGAGGACATTCCGGGTCTGGCGCTCCTGGTGCCCAGCCCCGGCGTGCCGTTGACCCATCCGCAGCCGCATCCGCTGATCGCGGCCGCGCGTCTGGCCGGCGTGCCGGTCCGTGGCGACGTCGACCTGTTCGCGGACCTGTTGGGCGAGCGCCGGGTGGTCGGCATCACCGGCACCAACGGCAAGTCGACCACGACGGTCCTGGTCCATCATCTGCTGCAAGCCGCAGGCGTCGACGCGGTGCAGGGCGGCAATATCGGACAGCCAGTGTTCGAGCTCGAGCCCGGCCCGCCGGAGCGCGTGTTCGTGCTTGAGCTGTCCTCCTACCAGCTCGACCTGTGCAATCACCTGCATTGTAAGGTCGCCGTCTGGCTCAACCTCACCCCGGACCATCTCGACCGCCACGGCGATCTGGCCGGCTACGTCGCCGCCAAGGAGCGCATCTTCGCCCGCCAGGGGCCGGGCGACATCGCGGTAATCGGCATCGATGATGCGCCCAGCCAGGCGGAGGCGCTGCGGCTTCGCGAGCTCGGTCGCGACGTGGTGACCGTGTCCTTGACCGACACTCTGTCGGCGCAGGTAGCCGTCCGCGGCAGCCGATTGTTCGAGGGCGACGTGGATATCTCTGATCTTCGTGGCCTCGGCAATCTGCGCGGGCGCCACAACTGGCAGAACGTCGCCGTGGCCTACGCTGCCGTGCGAGCCCTCGGGTTGAGGCCGGAGCAGGCGATCGCCGGGTTGCCCAGCTTTACCGGGCTGCCCCACCGCATGGAGGAAGTCGCCCGATCGGGCCACGTGGTCTGGATCAACGACAGCAAGGCCACCAACCCGGACTCGGCCGACAAGTCGTTGGTGAGCTTTCCCTGCATCTTCTGGATCGCTGGCGGCAAGGCGAAGCCCGGCGGCTTTGCGAGCCTGCGCGCATCCCTGGGCGGGGTCCGTGCCGCCTACCTGATCGGTGCGGCTGCCGCCGAGATCGCAGCCGATCTCGGCGATCTGGTGCCGGTGCACGAGGTCGGCACGCTCGACGCGGCCGTACGTGCGGCCAGCGCCGCCGCCCGCACGGCCGATGCCACCGAAGCCGTCGTGCTGCTGGCCCCGGCCTGCGCCTCGTTCGACCAGTTTGCCAATTTCGAGGCCCGGGGGGACGCCTTCCGCGCCCTTGCCGTCGCCGAAGTAGGTGCCGCATGATCTTCGTCCCACGCACCGACCGTACCCTCGTCGGCAATTGGTGGTGGACCATCGACCGGACCATGCTGGCTGGCGTCGCCTTTTTGGCGCTGGTCGGCCTGGTCCTGATCTTCGCCGCGAGCCCCGCAGTCGGCGAGCGCGTCTACGGCGCCGAGATGCATTTCGTCATCAAGCATCTGTTCTTCCTGTTCCCGGCTTCCGCGTTGCTGCTCGGCGTCTCGCTGCTGGCTCCGTTGGGCGTGCTGCGGCTGTCGGTAGGAATGCTCGGGCTGTTCGGCTTTCTCCTCGTGCTCACGCTGTTCTTCGCCCCCGAGGTCAAAGGCGCCTATCGCTGGCTGCCGCTGTTCGGCTTCCCGCTCCAGCCCAGCGAATTCGTCAAGCCCGCGGTGGTGGTGGTGGTGGCCCATCTCCTGGCACGCCGTCCCGGCATCAGCGCTATGCCAGTCACGCTGGGCGTGGTCCTGCCGATGCTGGCCGTTCTCGTCATGCAGCCGGACGTCGGAATGACCGCAGTGGTGGCCGCGGTCTACGGCGTGCAGCTGTTCGTGGCCGGGCTCAACTGGTTCTGGGTCGTGCTGCTCCTGGGGGTCGGCGTGATGGGTGCCTGGCAGGCCTATCTGTGGCTGCCCCACTTCACGGACCGAGTGAACGAGTTCCTCGATCCGTCCTCGCTCGGCTACCAGATCGAGCGGGCGCTGCGCGCGGTTGCCTCGGGCGGGCTGTTCGGCCGCGGGCCCGGCGAGGGCGAGCAGAAGTGGCATCTGCCCGACGCGCACGCCGACTTCATCTTCGCCGCCACGGCCGAGGAGTTCGGCATCGTCGCGTGTCTGGCCCTGGTGGCGCTGTTCTCGTTCCTGATCCTGCGCGGCCTGTGGCGGATCAACGAAAGCAGCGACCGCTTCGTCCAGCTCGCGGCCTCCGGCCTCGTGGCCGAGTTTGGCCTGCAGGCCCTGATCAACATGGCCGTCAACCTCAACCTGATCCCGACCAAGGGCATGACGCTGCCGTTCATCAGCTATGGCGGCTCGTCGCTGCTGGCGCTGGCGATCGCCATGGGCATGCTGCTGGCGCTGACCCGGCGCGGCGCGCGGC
>JBATRI010000095.1:0-4515 GCA_049292515.1 Geminicoccaceae bacterium | reverse complement strand
ACCGCCAACAGCATCGGCCACCGCTTCGCCCGCCTGGTCGAGCAGGCCGTCCTCACCCCGCCCACCAGCTACCGCGCCATCGTCGGCCCAACACGCACAGCCTGAAGGTCATGGAGAGCTAGTTAAGTTCGATACTGAAGCGAGTTGTTAACCTAGTTATCTCTTATTTCGTTGTGTTCGTATTGATAATTCTTTTCTGTCTTGCCGTGCATGCCTATTATGTTTGGCTTGGCCAGCTTCGAATGGAGGCAATGGACAGTATAAAGAGACTTGATGACGCTCGCTCTGCCCTGTTCGCTGCGATTGGATCTCAGGCGGAGCAAACAAAACTAGAACCCGGTACACTAGCAACTATAAACTTAAATTTATCTGTCACCTGCAATGCACTTGACAACTGGCGGACGACTACATCGACGCTTGCTGAAGCGATTTGGGACTATGAATTGGTTCGGCAGATAAGTAACAATCGGGTTGAGAATCAAAAGGATGAGTTTGAATTGTGTTATGATTTTGATGCTGGTATGCCTACTCAGGACTTGATAATCAAGCTGCACAATCTTCGTGTGGTAGACGTACCCACTCAAAAAGCTTTCCAAAGAGCAGGGCATTATAGAGAAGCAATCGGACAGTTTCTTCTTCCGTTGCTGTATGGTCTGCTTGGGGCGAGTGCATCATTTGCGCGAAGCCTTTCGACTGCGCTACGCGACGTTTCATATTCTCCATCTTTTTGGGTCGACTCCTTCTTCCTGATACCTTTGGGCGCGCTTGCGGGAGCTACCGTGGGCATAGTCATTGCTCCGGACACTCTGGGCACGGGATGGGGTATCACGACACTTGGTTTTTCCTTTTTGCTGGGATACAGCGTGGATGGCTTTTTTGCTCGGCTGGACTCGATGATGCGCGGACTGGCAAACGCCTCCGCCACAAGACCGGAGATGGCGACCGACAATGCAGTGGTTGTCAGCCACTCCGAGGCCCCGATTGCGAATGGAGGCAAACGCCCGCCGCCGCCCGGATCCGATCAGATACCGCGACCTTGAGGGATTCTGCGCGACCCGAGATCGACGTCTGCTGAGAAGAGCACCACAGGTCTAGCGCCTGAAATAACTCGGCACGCTCTACGGCACCTGCGGGCAATGGCGGTCCAGTACTTCCCACCGGCGACCAAGGAGCGGATCATTGCGCACCTGGCCCAGATCGGTGGCATGGCGACCCGAGGCTTGTGCTTTGGTAGCGGAGGATGCGTCAGGGCACCGTCAACTTGTCGGCCGAAGATCGCCAAGGGTGGGCTGTTGGCAGCCCTACGCGGCAGCCGCGACACCGGTGATCTCGGCCCAAAGCTCGAAGGCCCTGGTGCGTGTGGCTCGGTATTCGGTGGCGGTGACGTACTCGCGGCAGAGAGGGAAAAGGTTGTTGATCTGATCATGCGCGGAGAGGAACCGCTGCGCCTGGCCGGCCGATTTGAACCGCTTCATTTGCCGTTCTCGTCGCCGCGTCGGCTGGTGCGAATTCTCGGCCCGGTTGTTGAGGCCCTTATGCCGGCGGTGCTCGACCCCAGGCATCAGCTCTTTCTTCGCCGCGGGATAGCTCGCCAGCTTGTCAGTGATCAGCACTCGAGGCGGTCGGCCCTGCCTCTTGAGCAGCTTGCGCAGCAGGCGCTTGGCCGCCTGCTTGTCGCGTCGGCTTTGCACCAGCACGTCGAGCACGATGCCATCCTGGTCGACCGTAAGCGGAGCCTGGAGGGCCTGTGGCTTTCAGTTTGACAAGGATTTGGCGGCCCACGGCAGGAGTTCGTTGACGCGGCTGTTTGGGTGGCCTTGGGCAATGGCCTCGAGGGTGGCGGTCAGGTAGGCTTCGGGATCGACGCCGTTCATCTTGGCGGTCTCGACGAGCGAGGCGATGCGGCCCCAATTCCGGGCGCCTTCGTCACGGCCGGCGAACAGGGCGTTCTTGCGCGTGAGAACCAGGGGACGGATGCGATTCTCGACCGCGTTGGAGTCGATCTCGACGCGGCCGTCGTCGAGGAACAGCTGCAGACCCTGCCAGTGGTGAGCGAAGTAGGCGAGCTTCTCGCCGGCGCGGGACTTCGGCGACAGCTTCGCGCGGGCCTCGGCGAGCCAGTTGCCGAAGGCCACGACCAAAGGCTTGGCGCGTTCCTGCCGGACAGCCCGGCGCCGCTCGGCAGTCTGGCCCACGATCTCGGCCTCGATCCGGTAGAGCTCGGCGATCCGGCGCAGGCCTTGCGCGGCAATCGGCGAGGCGTCCTGATCGAACAGCTCGCGCAGCTGCCGCCGGCCGTGCGCCCAGCAATGGGCGAGCCTCAGCGGTGCGTCGGCGGGCCGTTTGCCGGCGAGGGTCTTGTAGGCGCTGTAGCCGTCCACCTGCAGCACGCCGGTGAAGCCGGCGAGCATCGCCCCGGGCCGCGGCGCGCCGCGGCCCGGGGCGTAAAAGTAGACGACGCCGGGTGGATCAGAGCCTCCCCAGCGGCGGTCGTCGCGTGTCAGTGCCCAGAGATAGCCGGTCTTGGTAGCACCGCGGCCGGGATCGAGGACCGGCGCCTTGGTCTCGTCCATGAACAGCTTGCCGGAGGCCTTCAGATGCCAGGCCAGACAGTCGACGACCGGCTGCAGGTGGAACGCTGCCTTGCCGACCCAGTCGGCCAGCACCGCGCGGCTCAGGTCGACCCCAGCTCGGGCATAGATCTGTGCTTGACGGTAGAGAGGCAGGTGGTCGGCATACTTGGCGACCAGCACATGGGCGAGCAGCGCCTCGGTGGGCAGCGCGCCTTCGAGCAGGTGCGCGGCTGCCGTGGCCTGCACGACGGCGCCGGCGCAGCGGCGGCAGGCATATTTCGGCCGGACGGTCACGATGACCCGGAACCGGGCGGGGGTGATGTCGAGCCGCTCGCCGCGGTCTTCCCCGATCCGGGTCATCTCCCCGCAGCCGCACGGGCAAAGCGTGCTTTTGGGCTCGAGGACGCGCTCGAGGCGCGGCAGTTCCTGCGGCAGCCGGCCAAGATGGCGCCGGATCGAGGCACCCTTCGGACGCGTTCCCGACCGTGCAGCGCCGGCGGCGGCCTGGGCCGTCTCGACCTCTGCCACGGCGGTCTCCAGGTCCTCGAAGGCCAGCTGCCGCTCGTCCGCGCCAAGCCTCTCCGACTTCCGGCCATGCAGTGCCTGCCGGAATTCCCGCAGCGGATGCTCGAGCCGTCGATTCTGCTCGGCAAGTGCTGCAAGTTCCTGCTCGAGGGCGCGACGGGCCGCGCGCTCGGCCGCGATGAGGGCCTGCAGCTCGGGTGACAGGGCGGTGAGGTCGACCTCGTCCGGAGTGATCATGGGTGTGAGCATACGGGCCGCCGCGGCCTCGGTGGCGCTCTCGTGCCCGGCGTGAGTCACTCCGTCGCGGTCGGCCGGCGCACGCGCCGTGGGCCATGCACCCGCTGCCACTCGAGCCCGTCGAACAGCGCTTCGAACTGGGCCCGCGACAGCCGCATGACGCCGTCGCGGATCGCCGGCCAGGCGAACCTGCCCTGCTCCAGCCTCTTGTAGACCAGCACCAGACCGGTGCCGTCGAAGACCAAAATCTTGATCCGATCACCGCGCTTGGAGCGGAACACCATGATCACGCCGGAATGCGGGTCGAGCCCGAGCTGGTGCTGCGCCAGGGCCGCCAGGCTGTCGTGGCCGCGTCGGAAGTCGACCGGTCGGGTGGCGATCACCACCCGTACGGCCTCGGCCGGGACGATCATGCGATGGTGCGCAGCGCCACGGCGATCTCGGCCACCCGTGCCGCCGTGCTGTCGCCGGCGAGCCGGACGACGACCCCACCCACCTCAATCTCAATCGGCGCCGGGCCCTTGGCGGGCGGCGGTGCCGGAGGCTCGTCCAGCACCAGGGCGGCGAAGTCGAGGGCGCTCTCGGCCGGCAACGCCAAGCTGCCCCGGCGAGCCAAGCGCCGCCAGGCCGTGACCTGTTGCGGGCTCACCGCGTGCCGCCGCGCGACGTCGACCACCCGGCTACCCGCCGCGAACGATTCCGTCACGATGCGCGCCTTGACCTCGTCCGGCCAGCTCCGGCGCCCCGTCGGGCCCGACACCACCTCCAACCGCTCGACGGTCTTTCGCCGCGAGGCCAACAAAAGCTGCGCCCTTTGCTGCAAAGCTGTCCCCCCAAGCTGCCGCAAACCAGCGGTCAATGGAGCAGGCCAACCAAGCTTCAACCAGCCAGGGGGCGGAGACGACGCTTACGGTCGACCGCCCGCCACAACCAGTGCTTCTTGCCGGCGATGGTGATCACGACCTCGTCGAGGTGCCACTTGTCGCCGGCCTGAGGCAGCCGCCGGCGGATCTGGTTGGCGAACGCCTGACCGAACTTGCGGGCCCACTGCCTTACCGTTTCGTGACTGACGACGATGCCGCGGGCGGCGAGCATCTCTTCCACCATCCGAAGGCTGAGCGGGAAACGAAAGTAGAGCCAGATCGTGTGGCTGATGACGTCGGGCGGGAAACGGTAGCCG
>JBATRI010000094.1:0-2569 GCA_049292515.1 Geminicoccaceae bacterium | reverse complement strand
GGTGTTGACCTCGATGAAGGTGTCGCCGCCCTGCTGGTAGGAGCGCACCTAGCCCTCGGCCGTGAACTGGGCCTGACCGATGAAGTTGAACGTCTGGTTGCCGACCACGTGCGCCCTGGCGTCGATGCCTGCAAGGTCGATCTTGTCGCCCTGCGCTCGGCCGAAGTCCTGGATCAGGTCCGGCGCGTCGGGCCGACTGTCGATCGTATCGTTGTAGTCGAACCGGTCGGCACCGCCTCGGCCGATCAGGAAGTCGCCGCCGGAGCCGTCGGTCAGCACGTTGGCGCCGCTGGACCCGGCTCAGCAGGGTGGTCGCCGCCTCGAACAGCAGCGTGCGGACGTATTGGTCGCCGCACCTCGACACCGCCCCGCAGCTATCCGTCTCGCCCGATTGATATTGTCGTGGCGTGAGCCCAGGTGCGCGCCGACATCACGGGAGCGGCGAAAGCGAGCCGGGTCATCAACCGCGCTGGCGAAGGCAAGGGCCGTGATCGCCCCAACCCCTGGGACGGTCATGAGCAGCCGGCAATCGTCGCGGACCTTGGCCTGCGCTCGCAGGGCGGTATCCAGGCCAGCCACCTTCTGCCGCAGCATCCGCCACGCTTCGAGCAGCGGTTGGACAATCTCGGCGACCTCCACCCGATCGGCGACAAGCTCCTCGACTTAGCTGCCGAAGCTGGCGCCCCTGACGCCGACCACCACGATGCCGAACACCTTGAGAAGGCCACGCATCTGATTGGACAGGCGGACCACCATGCCGACGAGCTGGGCGCGAGCACCCAGCATGGCCCTGACCCGGTGGGCCGCATAGGATTTCACATGGACCGGCCGGTACCAGCCCAGGCGCAGGATCTGCGCCAGCCCCTCGGCATCGTTCTGGTCGTTCTTGTTGATCCGCGTCGAAAGCGCTGCATGGACGGCCCGTGCGTCCAGGCAGACGACCGTATGGCCCGCCTGACGCAGGCTGTGCACCAGCCATGGCGAGAGCGGGCCAGTCTCCAGGCCCAACGTCATCGTGCCGTCAGGCACCTTGTCGTGGAGCGTGGCCGTGATCGCGGCGGGATCGGTCTGGCACTTGCCGCGCCAGAGCCGCTTGCCCTCCTGGTCCAGCACGCAGATGCTGACCTGCCGCTGTGAGACGTCGATTCCGACAAAGTACCTCATGCTGGCTTCTCCTGGTTTCGGTCCGCCTTCGCGGTACCAAGAGGTTGCCATCATTCGCCTGACCCAGCCCGCGATCAGCCGATGTCCACACCATCACGCCGGCCTGGGGATCGGGTTCCACACCCACCATCCTCCCAGACAGAAGGCCCCGCCGTCACCGCCCGCTCACCTTGCCGCGGCAGCAGCTTCGTTCAATCCGCAGCTAGTACAACTCTGAAGTGAAATTCAATCAAATTGTATAAATAAATTCAATTGCAGTTAGATTGAAAGATAGATCCTTGACCGGCGTTCGATTGAACATCTAGTATATGGCGTGTATATAATTTTTTGGTTGTGTAATATGCAACCTTGGGTGCTTAATGGCCGATATTAGTATGGATTGATGGGTTGGCGGAGAAATCGTAATGGTTGGAGTTTCAAGATCAGCCTTGGTTGTTCGCCGCAGCGGGCGACGAACGTGGTTGCGTTGGAATTGGCTGCGCGTAATGAGCAGTCGATGCCATGGGGGATTCTCCGACGCTATATCCGACTAAGGTTATAATCTCAGTATTTTTTAGCTTCAAAGAGGAGTGTCACTGTATGCAGTAAGGCATATTGCAGGATAACTAATGCTTTTCTACGATTGTTGTCGTAATTTTGGCTAAAGCGGATGCAACACACAAAGTGGTAAATTATTTCATATGAAAGATTATAACTGGATAAGTAAGAAAGTTTTAATATTTATTTTTGTTGTCAAATTGCGCAATTTAATTATAAACATGACTCATTTTATCGAGTAAAAAAGAAAACTATGGTACATGCGACATGATCGAATTAACGAGTCGGGCTGGGCGGGGAAAAAAATACGATGAGCGGTCAACTCATTCTGTTGGTTGAGCGGTCGTCTGTGGAAGCGTCGACTTATGCCGGTCACCTAGATAAGGCGGGTCTGCGGGTTGTCGTCGTGGAAACGGCAGCTGATGCTTTACAGATGTTGGCCGTCGAGACGGTCAGCCTGATTGTGCTTGATTGCAAGCTGCCCGAGACGGACGGCGTGGGGTTTCTGACGGTATTGCGTGAGCGCCAATGCGGCCTGCCCGTTTTGATCCTAACGGGGAATGCGTCGCTCAACGCTGCCGTTCAGTCAATGCGCGCAGGGGCGTGTGATTATCTGGTGAAGCCGTTCAGGGGTGATCGGCTGGTGGATGCGGTGCGCGCGGCGCTGTCCGGTGCTCAACGCGTGGTGGTGACGGACGCCCAGCACGAGGACGACGAGACCCGCGGTTTCAGGGGGTTCACCGGGACCTCGGCTGCGATGCAGGCCGTCTACCACTCCGTGCGCACGGCCGCGACCTCCAAGGCCACGATCTTCATTTCCGGGGAGAGCGGTACCGGCAAGGAAGTCTGCGCCGAGGCCATTCATCTC
>JBATRI010000093.1:0-1529 GCA_049292515.1 Geminicoccaceae bacterium | reverse complement strand
GGTGTTGACCTCGATGAAGGTGTCGCCGCCCTGCTGGTAGGAGCGCACCTAGCCCTCGGCCGTGAACTGGGCCTGACCGATGAAGTTGAACGTCTGGTTGCCGACCACGTGCGCCCTGGCGTCGATGTCTGCAAGGTCGATCTTGTCGCCCTGCGCTCGGCGGAAATCCTGGATCAGGTCCGGCGCGTCGGGCCGACTGTCGATCGTATCGTTGTAGTCGAACCGGTCGGCACCGCCTCGGCCGATCAGGAAGTCGCCGCCGGAGCCGCCGGTCAGCACGTTGGCGCCGCTGTTACCGGCGAGCTGGTCGCCGCTACTGCTGCCGGTGAGGTTCTCGATGCTGGAGAGGCGGTCGGTGCCCTGGCCGCTGGCGGTGCCGCCGGCGAGATCGGCCACCACGGCGCCGCCGAAATGGAACGAGGCCGTATCGATCCCGCTGCCGCCAAGCAGCTCGTCGTCGCCTCCCACGCCAAAGAACGTGTCATTGCCCGCCTCGCCGCGCAGGACGTTGCGGCCAGCGTTGCCGAACAACACGTCGCCGAAGCGGGAGCCGATGACGCCCTCGATGTTAAGGAGGAGGTCGCCCGCGGCGTGGCCACCGGTCATGTTGCCATTGGTCAGGTCGACGGCGACGGCCGCATTCGAGTTCGCGTAGCTCGCGACGTCGAAGCCGTCGAACCCGTCCAGCGTGTCGCCGCCGGCGCCGCCCTCGAGCTCGTCGTCGCCGCCCAGGCCGTACAGCACGTCCTTGCCATTCTCGCCGCGAAGCACGTTGCGGCCATCCGTGCCGATCAGAAAGTCGTCGAACGCCGAGCCGATGGCGCCCCCGATGCCGAACAGGCCGTCGCCCTCGGCGTCGCCGCCTTTGCCGAAACCCGCGTTCAGGCGAACGATGACGCCCGCGCTCGACGTGCGGTAGGTCGCGACATCAAAGCCGTCGGCGCCGTCAAGGAGGTCGGCGCCGGCGCCGCCGTCGAGCTCGTCGTTGCCGCCGAGTCCGCTCAGCCAGTCATCGCCGCCGAGGCCGGAGATCCGGTCGGCCTGGCCGGTGCCGGTGAGCGTGTCGCCGCCGCCGGTGCCGTTGATGATGGTCATGGGTCATGTCCTTCTACAAAAGACGACTAGGTCGTCGCGATCGATCAAGTTGAAGGGAAGTAAGGGTCGGTTCCGTGGTCTCGCCTCACGAGCGTTGCCGGCCGACGAGGGGCACGTTGCATCAGTGATGTTTCTGTCGGATGCCGTGCAAAACAATATAGTGTTTTGTCTGTATCAATTCTGAAGCAAGGAGGGCATAGCGTTGGTTGTTCGCCAGCCAGCGCTAAGGCGGAAGACTTGGTGATCGCGGCGTGCTGGCCGGCTATGCGCCTCGCTGGACGCCTGCCCGGCGGCGTGTTGCAGCGAGGTGCAGAGGGCGATAGAAGCCCTTATCCTGCCGTCGTTCAGGCGACGCGGACGGAATTCGGGCGGCCGAGATCGAGCATGCGGTTGAGAACTTCGACGGCGATGGCGACCTCGGCGACCTGAGCCTC
>JBATRI010000092.1:0-8232 GCA_049292515.1 Geminicoccaceae bacterium | reverse complement strand
AGGGGATCTTGCGGCCGCTGCCGTCACGCCAGGTCTGGCCGGTCTCGTCCCACCAGCGGCCATCGCCCAGATGGCGCACGATCTGGCCGTGCGGTCGCCCGCAAGCCTCGCAGCGGCCTCGGGCGCGCTCGAAGCGCACCCAGGAGCTGATCTGCCGCCAGTCGATCGGGTAGAAATATCTCAGCTCGGGTTTGATCGGCATGGCAGCGCTCGGGCTGGGCGTGTCCGCCGCGTCACCAGGAAGCGCGGCAACCGGCAACATAGCCAAAAAACGCTGTTCTGTCAGCAGGATAGCATTGTCGGATAATTCGCTTTATGGAAAATTAGCATCGGTGCCTCCTCAATTGCATGCAACGGCCGGATCGTAACAGGACCGAGTTGACCGGCAACGGTTGGGTTTGCTGTTCGCTCCCTTGCCTTGGCCGGCCGGCGCCTGGACAGCCATCGCGGCGGCGTTGTCGCCAGCAGCGCGTCTGCCTGCAGCGGCCCGGGTTCCGGCACCGGCGGCTTGCCCATGTCGTTCATCTGTCTCTCCTCGGCTGCAGATCTGACCGGGATCGGCCAGGAACGCAAGATGTGCCGGCGCCTGCCCGGCAATGCCGGCAGGAAAAAGGCCGGGCGGGCCAGACCGGCCAAGTTTACAGGGAATAAACCACAGGTGCCCTAGAAACGCCGACCGTCCTGCCAGCTTGGTTCGTTCTGCCGAAGCCGGATTGCGGTCGCTGCTGTTACCGTCGGCAGCATGAATATCAAAAGTTCTGTTCATGCTGCAGCGCAGAAACTTGTGGTGGCGGTGGTGTCAGAACTTGGCCAGGAGGCACAGCCCCCGGCCGCACCGGCCAAAAAGAAGCCGGGCTCGAAGGCCCGGCCAAGTTGGTCGGAGACAACAGCCGGCACCTGATGAGGCTCGACTCTTGGCGCGGCTCGAGCCGTGTGGCCGAGCTGGAACCTCTCGGGCGCCGGCTGCCGTCCTCGGCAGCATGACCGTCCAGAGGGACGATCCTTCCGCAATGCAGCAACTCTCGGTAGTTGCTGCAGCGCAATTTGGCCAGGGCCTCAGGCAGCCGGCGGGTTGAGGGTGGTCGTGGCCACGAATTCCAGCACGGCGGCCAGGTGTGCCTGTGCCGCCCGCCGCTAGGTATCGATCGCGGCCCGCTGCTGGTTGGCCAGCCAGTTCGGGTTGGTCATTCGGGCTTGATCGACAGGGCAGCGCTCGGGCCAGACGTGCCCGGCCGCGTCACCAGGAGGCGCGACAGGCGGCAAAACAGTCAAAAAAATACTGCTTTGTCAGCATGATAGCAAAGTTGGACAAGGTGAGGCTACCGCCACCCATCTGTCGGCCGGCGGCTCGTTCCGCCGCTCATTCCGCCTTGGCCCGCTTGCGCATGTACACCCGCCGTGCCGGCTGCGGCGCTACCGGCACCGGCTCGGGCGCTGGAGCGGGCTTGGGCTCGGGGACCTCCGCCGCCGGCTTGCGACCGAGCCCGAGGCTCTTGGCTATAATCGAGCGCTCGGCGGCATAGGCCGGCGCTGCCATCGGGTAATCCTTGGCCAGCCCCCAGCGTTGCCGGTACGCCGCCGGCGTCAGGCCGTGATGCTTGGCCAGATGCTGCTTGAGCAGCTTCATCTTCCGGCCGTCCTCGAGGCAGACCAGATACGCGGGCGTCACCGACTTCGTGACCGGCACCGCCGGCACCAGGGCCTCGGCCGACGGTGCCGGCTCGGCCACCGTACCCAGCTTGCGCAAAGCCCCGAACACGCTGCCGATCAGCCCCGGCAGCTCGCTCGCCGGCAGCGTGTGGCTGCCGGCATAGGCGGCCACGATCTCGGTGGTCAGGTCCAGCAACTCCGGTGGCGCGCTCGCTTCGTCCATGCATCCATCCCTGAGCTCGACGTTCTTGGCAGCCGGTCCGGTGTACAACGCGGACCATGAAGCGCAAGGCACGGCCGGCCGCCGCAGCGGCCGGAGCCGGCCCGAGAAAAAGCCGGGCTCGAAAGCCCGGCCAAGTCGTTGGGGAACAATGGCAAGGGCTCGACGAGAGCCCTTGCCCCGTGTACCGCTTCGGATTCGCACCCGAGACGGCAGCCGAGAGCCACGCTCATGCAGCCCTGTAGCGGTGCTCTTGTAGCCGCCTCGGCAAGCTCCGGCCAGGATAGCAGCCGGCAAGTGAAGCGAGAGTTGGCCCGGCCAGCTCGTCCAGCACCACTCCCGCAGTGTTCCACCGAAGCTCACTCGTCACATGCGACTGTTCACCTTATAGTTTCGGCAGCCACGAGATGTGCTCAGCTACTTTGGCAGCGGCATTCATGGACGCCGCACCGATCCTGTACCGTTGCAAGCGGAGACAAAAAATGGCGCCCTTATCGGTCGACAAAGCTCATGTGAGCGCATGCGGCCTCCAAGCAGTGCCGAAGCCGGCGGCCTGATGAATCCTGTCCGGCCGGCGGGTGCGATGGCGTGGGCGTGGCTGTGTCTGGGTCAATGGGCTGGCGCGCAGCGCTCCCGCACGATCTGCCTGCTCGCCGCTCTGGCCGTCATCGTCCTCGGCGGCGCGCTGACCGCTACCGTCCTGCTCCGCGACCGGGCCAACGAGCTCGAGCAGGCGCGACGGGAGCTGCGGGCGATCAGCCTGCCGGCCGCGATGTTCCTCGAGCATGGGCTGGGCACGCTCGACCTGATCGTGTCACAGGCCGTCGCAGGGTTCGGCCGCGGTGAGCTGGATCTGGCGGGAGTCGACCGATGGCTGCGCAGCCAGGCGGATCAGCTCGACCAGCTCAATGCGCTGGACCAGATCCTCCTGCTCGACGCCAACGGTGTGGTCCGCTACGCGACGGGAGCCGACCAAATCGGTACCGATGTGAGCGAGCGGGAATATTTCCGTCGGCATCTGCGCGGCGTGACCTCCGGCATGGTCGTCGAGGCGCCGCTGGTCTCGCGGTTCCCCCCGCACCGGCGCGTCGTGCCGGTGAGCTGGGCGATACGAACCCCCACCGGCGAGCTCGCCGGCGTGATCGTGACCTGGGCGAGCTGGGGTCTTTATGCCGATGTGTTCACCGCCCTGATCAATCGTCCCGACCAGAGCGTGGCACTGATCGACCGTCAGGGCCGCCTCTACGCACTGGATTCGGCGCATTGGCCGAATGCGGACGGGGAGCCGGAACGGCCGCCGTTCCTGGCGCTGGGCTGGTTGAGCGATCCGTCGGCGAGCGTGGCCGGCTATCTCGTCGGATATGCCGAGGTGCCCGGCTTCGATCTGCAGATCGTCTCGGGTGTTCCAGCGGCGATCATCTTGAGCGCGTGGTGGCGGCGGGTCGAGGTCGTGGCCGGGCTGCTGCTGCTGACCGCCGCCGGCGTCGGCTGGCTGAGCGCGCAGCTGCACCACAAGGTACGGACCTTGCGGACCACCGCGGCGGCGGCCAGAGCTGCCCAGCAGCGGGCCGAGGTCAGCGAGGGAGCCAAGGGGCAGTTCCTTGCGGCCATGAGCCACGAGATCCGCACGCCGATGACCGGGGTGCTGGGCATGGCCGATCTGCTGGCGACCGCACCGCTGCCGCCGGCACAGCAGACCCAGGTCGAGGCCATCCAGGCCTCGGGCCGGCATCTGCTCAGCGTGATCAACGACATCCTCGACTTCTCGCGGATCGACGCCGGTGGGCTGACGCTGGAGCAGATCGACTTCGCGCTGGTGCCGCTGCTGGAGGAGGTGCAGTCGATCATGGCGGCGCAGGCAGCCAGGCGTGAGCTCGCGCTCACCGTCGACGTCCAGGACGGCATCCCGCCGGCGTTGCGCGGTGATCCGACCCGATTGCGGCAGATCCTGGTCAATCTGATCGGCAACGGGCTGAAGTTCACCCACCGTGGTGGCGTCAGTGTCCGGGTACGTGGCCGGCCGGCAGCGAGCCAAGGGGTGCTGCTGCGGGTCGAGGTCGAGGATACCGGCATCGGCATTCCGGCCAAGCGCCAGGCCGAGCTGTTCCACCCGTTCATGCAGGTCAATCCATCCACGACTCGGGACTATGGCGGCACCGGGCTGGGCCTCGCCATCTCGCGCGAGCTGATCGGTCTCATGGGCGGGCAGATCGGTGTGACCAGCGAGCCGGGCAAGGGCAGCCTGTTCTGGTTCGAGCTGTCCCTGCCGGTGGGCGACGCCGCCAGGTTGGTACCGGTGGTGCCGTCCACGCTGGGTGTGACCGCATCGCTGCGCCTGCTGGTGGCCGAGGACGTCCCGCTCAATCGCGACCTGCTGCAGGCCGGGCTCACCCAGGCTGGCCACGATGTCGTGCTGGTCGGCGATGGGGCCGAGGCGGTGGCCCGGGCATCCGCGCAGCGGTTCGACGCGGTGCTGATGGACGTGCACATGCCGGTCATGGATGGCATCGAGGCCACCCGACGCATCCGCGCGCTGCCGCCACCGAGGGGCAGCGTCCCGATCATGGCCTTGACCGCCAGCGTGATGACGTCCGAGCGCCAGCATTGCCTGGATGCCGGCATGACCAGGGTGCTGGCCAAGCCGATCGTCTGGTCGCACCTGTTGGCGGCCCTGACCGATCTGCCGGCGGGCGGCGCCGTGCCGGCCGCGGATAAGGCCACGGTGACGGAACCGCCTGCCGGCTTTGTCGATGCGTCGCTGCCGGACCTCGACCGCAACGTGATCGACGGCCTCGCCCGCCGGTTGCCGCCGGCAGCGTTGCAGCGGCTGCTGCGCCAGGGACTGGACGGTGCCACCCAGAGCTGCGTCAGGCTGCGTGCGGCGGTGGGCGACCCGGACCGGCTGCGTCAGGAGGCGCATCGCCTGCGGGGCACCTCCGGCAGCTTCGGGTTGGCCCGGATCTCCGCCTTGGCCGGCGCCCTCGAAGACCGGGCCGCACAAGGCGAGATCGTCATCGAGCTGGTGAGCGAGCTGGAGCGCGCTGCCGCTGCAGCACATCAAAGCAGTCTCGCCGTCTCTTGATCGCTACCAGGACCCCGACGTGGGCACTCCAACCACCTCCATTCCCATGCCAGTTCTCCGCCTTCCGCCCTTCCTGATGGGGAGTTCGGCCCACCGGACCGTTGTGTGACCGTGCTTGCGGCGTTAGCAGAGGGCGTGAAATGGCCACCACGGCAACGGGGAACGGTTCATGCCCAAGCTTCAGACGCCACCACCTGGAGTGCTCGGGCAGCTGGTCGAGGAATTGGACCTGTTCACGGACGAGCGACTGCTGCAGGCCTGGAAGATCAACAGCGACCAGCTGGGCACGCTTCCCCCAGGAACCCAGCACTTGTGGCGATCGCACCAGCTGAGCATGCGCCACTACGCCTTCCGCATTGTCGCGATCGAGCGTTTCGGCGCTCATGAGCACGTCGAGCGCTATCGAGCTGTCTTGGCAGCCTAGATGGAAACTGGGAGGGTGATACCCTTCTCCAGGTTGCCCGTGCCCCTGCACCAACGGCGTCAAACCGATCGCTTGTGCCTCCGTCCACCATCGGAAGACGATGCCACAGCGCATCTCGCCTTGTTCGCGCACCCCTTGGTGGTGCGGCACCGACCGGACCCGACGCCGCTCGGACCGGCGGCCAGTGCAGCAAAGCTGGCGCGAGACATGGCGCACTGGCAGGCGCATGGCTTCGGGCGCTGGGCTGTGCGGCGACGCCTTGATGGAGAGATCATCGGCTTCGGCGGCGTGACCTGGCCCGAGGATGATCACGGCTTCGATAGGGCGCTGAACCTCAGCTATCACGTGCATCCGGCCTTTTGGGGTCGCGGCTATGCGACGGAGCTGGCACGCACGACAGTCCGGTTCGCGTTCGACGGTCTCGCGGCCTCGCACGTGATTGGTCTTGCCCGTGCTTGGAACCGGGCCTCGGCCCGTGTGCTCGAGCACACGGGCATGGTTTTCCAGCGCGAGATCGAGTTCGGCGGTGCGCCGAGCCTGCTTTATGCGATCACTCGCCCGTCGGGGTAGCGGTGTTCCAGCGAGGCAGCGGCCGGATGGCCGGCCAGAAAAAAGCCGGACGTGCAAGCCCGGCCAAGTTGTCGAGGAACCGCAAGCAGCCGCGCTCGAAGGGAGTCTGGCCCTTGGCCCCGCTCGGGCCGCGCCCGAGAAAAGCCCAGCGGTGACTGCCGCCCTCGGCGGCATGGCCGTCTCCAGCCAGGATCATGCCGCATCGCAACAGCTCTTGGTAACTTCCGCCGCGAAACCCGGTCAAGCCCTGGCTGCCGGCAGCGGTGCAGTGCCGGCGGCAGGGCTCAGGCGGCGCGGCCCGTCCGCCGCGTGGCGGCCACGGTGGTCAGCACCGCCTGGGTGAGCTCGACATGGCGCCGGTGTAGCTGTGCCCTCCGAGCCTGGCTGCGCTCGAGGATCTCGCCCTGGCGCCGGAGGACCTGGTCCCAATTCACCGCTTTGGTGGCTCGGTCCCAGTCGACCGCTTCGGCGAGCGCCCGCAAGACCTCGACCTGGTGCCGGGTCTGCTCGTGCGCCAGAGCCAATAGGGCGCGGCCGAGCTCGGCCGCGCGATCCGCCCCCTCGCCGGCGGCGCCCGTCGTCCTCGGCACCACCGCAAGGCCGTGATGCGCTCCGTCCCGGGCCTGGATGTCGGTTGTGACCAGCTCGTCGCGACGGACGATGCTCGCATCTACCATGGCGATCCCCTCCTTGGGCTGGTTTGGCGTGCAACCGGTACGCCGATTGCCACGCGTCCCATATGCCTCCATTCAAGCCGAAAGCCAAGCAGGAATTCGAATGCTCAAGCGATGAGAGCAATAGACTGCTTGATCCAGGAAGAACATATGAAGATATATTAAGAATTATTCTTATCCTTGGGATGAATAGATTCTCTACATGATCATCTCGTGCATCAACATGACCACGATGTATTATGAACAACCAAAATCATATCATCGCTCAAAGGCGGATCGACGCGAAAGACGTCGTTCAAGGTTGGCATGGCGGCGGCGGGGACTGGGGCCAAGCCGAGAAAAGTCCGGACCCGAAGGCCCGGCCGAGTCGATGAGGGAAGCTGCACCTCTGGGGAAAAGGGAGGCTCGCCGAGCTTACGCTACCGCAGGCGTTGCACCCGAGGCGGCGCGAGGCTCAAGGTGGCAATCCTCGCCAGCATAACCGCCCAGAATCACGGTCATGTCGAAGTCATAAGCAATAACTACGCCAGCGATCTCCTCCGGTGCCTCGCGGCATTGCTTTCCGTCCAGGACGGCCAGGCCGAGGTGAAGCAGGCGACGGGTGATGCTGGGCATAGGCTCGTCTCCTCACGAACGGTGGTGGGGAAAGCTCAAAGCGGGGTGGCGGCTGGCGCCGGCGCGCGCGGGGGCCTGGTCAGTAGCCCATGTCGTCGTCATAATCGCGCTCCTGCTGCCGGCTGGTGGACGGCCCGTCACGCTCCTGGCCGAGATCGGCGCCGCGGCCGCCGGGCTTGGGCTTGCGCGTGTCGTCGTCGGTGCGCTCGCGCTGCTGCTGCAGGGCACGCTCGCGCTGTTGCTGCTGCTCACGTTCCTGCTGGCGTTGCCGTTCGCGCTCCTGGGTGACCTCCTGCATCGCGGCCCGGGCGATCTCAGGGGCCTGGCTCACCTCGAGCCGGTCCAGGGCCGCCTGCTGCTCGCCCGAGCGCTCGCGGATGGCCTCGATGAGGCCGGTCCGATCGCTGGTGGCGATGGTCACGCCGTCCCTGGCGCGCGAGACCAGCACGTAGAAGCTGCGTTGGTGGGTGAGATTGAGCCGCCAGTGCTCGGCATGGATCAGTGCCCGGTCGGCGGTCTGGCCCTGCAGCTTCTGCGCCGTCTGCGCATAGCCATGCTCGAGATGCCGGGCCTCGGCCGAGCTGGCTGGAAGTGTGGTCTGGCGGTCCTTCTGCAGGATGGTGAAGCTACCCTTAATCGCATCAACGGCAGTGACGGTGGCGGACTGGCCGTTGGCGACGCCGATCGCCGGCAGGTTCTTCGTCCAGGTGATGCGGTCGCCGGCGGCGAGCTCGCGCTGCTCGAGCCGGTAGACCTCAGCATCGCGGGCACCATGGCTGCCAGGTCGCCAGATCACGAAGCTGCCGTCCTCCTTTTGCAGCTGCAGCCGACCGCCATGCTGGTCGATGCCAGCTACGCGGTAGAGTGTGCTCTTCTCCAATCGGTCCTGCTGGTGTGGCGCCAGCTCACGACGGAAGCTGACCACATCGCCGCGCTCGTAGAACACCGGCTGCTTCTGCTCACCCGGGGTCAGGCCCTTGGGCACCAGGATGTCGAG
>JBATRI010000091.1:0-5645 GCA_049292515.1 Geminicoccaceae bacterium | reverse complement strand
CCGCCAAACCGCCCCGGGGGTGCCCGAGGGGGCGCGGTTGCGTCCCCTCGGCCGGCCTTGTCCCCCGGGCACCTCGCTCGGTGGCCCACGGTCCGGCCACCCATGGCGTGGCTCAGGGGCGGAAGTCGTCGGGGACCAGCCCCACGTAGCCGGTGAGCTGGATCTCCAGCTCGGCTGCCGCATCGGCGTCGGAGCTGGCGCGGACGATGGTGTCGCCGCCGGAGCGGTAATAGCCGAGCTGGGCCGCACCGGTGAGCGTCGCACTGCCGACCCAGCGGAAGCTCTGCTGGCCGGGGACCGTGCTGTCGGCGTCGATGTCGCTCAGGTCAATCACGTCCTGGCGGGTAGTGAAGTCCTTGACGACGTCGCGGCCGGCACCCGCCGGGCTATCCTGGACGCTTTTGAACGCATAGAGGTCGCGGCCGGCGCCGCCGGTGGCCGTATCCTTGCCGAGGCCGCCCTGGAACTCGTTGTTCTGGCCGTCGCCCTTGAAGATGTCAGCCTTGGACGAGCCGATCACGCCCTCGATCGAGGTCAGCGTGTCGGTCTCGCTGCCACGTTTGGCCGTGGCGGGCTTGGCGGCGAGGTCGACCACGACGGCGGTCGTGCCAGCGAAGGTCGCGATGTCGACGCCGTTACCGCCATTGAGCACGTCGTTGCCGGGGCCGCCGTCCAGCACGTCGCTGCCGTCCTGGCCGTTCAGCACGTCCTTGCCGCCGAGGCCCAGGAGCAGGTCGTTGCCGGCGAGGCCTGCGAGATTGTTGGCGCCGCCGCTGCCGGTGAGGACGTCGTTGTTGACGGTGGGGCTGGTCGAGAGCTTCTGATCGATCTCGATCGAGCCGATGTCCGGCAGGCTGCCGGCGGGCAACGGGCGCTTGGTGGTGCCGAGCTGGCCAAAGCTGCTGGCGGTGATCGGATCGGCTGCCGACAGCGCCGGATTGTTGAGGCTGTTCTTCAGCGGCACGATGCCCTTGGGGCTGAGCTGGCCGCCGCCGGTCCCCGGGTTCACGGCAGCAAAAACGGCTGCCGGCGGGACGTTCACCCGGTCGCCGGCCACACTACCCTGTACGGCCGAGCCGAAGATGTTGCGCCCATTGCTGGACAGCAGTTTGCCGGCAACGTCCGGATAGCGAGTCGCTTCGTCCCCGAGCCGATTTCCGACGACAATGCTGTTGACGATGTCCAACGTGCCGTCCGTAGACGAGATGCCGCCGCCAAAGCTGGTGCCTTCCGAACCTTCGGCGCGGTTGCCGGTAATGGTGCTGTTCCGGACTGCCAGCGCGCCGGCCTTGGACCGAATACCGCCACCATTGCCATAGGCGCCGCCTATACCAAATGCCGCATTGCCGGACACCGTGCTGTCCGAAACAGTCAGCTGGCTTTCGAGCGAGGCGATACCGCCGCCGAAAAGGGCTGTGCTATTCCACAGGACGCTGCTGCCTGTGATGGTCAAGATGCCGCGCGAGAGATAAATGCCGCCAGCAAAACCCTGGCTGTTATTGAATGCCACATTGTAAGAGATCTTCGTATTGTCAATTGTGCCCGGGTTATATTCGGTGCTTTGGATCGAGATCCCGCCACCGATGGCGCTCGTATTGCCCGTTATCTCGCTGTCCCTGATCGTCAGTTGCCCACTCACCACCGCGATGCCACCGCCCCTGCTGTTCATGGCATAGACGCTGATCGCCGCATTGTTGTCGACCACGGCGGTACGCTCCAGCGAGAGCCGCGAGCCGGGGGCGGCGAAAATGCCGGCCCCATCGCCACCGCCGTATTGGGGACCAGTGTCGTTCCCGGTGACGAAGCAGTCGGCGAGCGTCAGGGAGGCACCGTTGCCGAGCAGAATGCCACCACCTTTCTGTTCAAGGGTACGACCGTTCGTGATCGAGAGGTGGCTCAGGTGAACATCGGTCTGTCCGCCGCTGATCGACAGCACGCGGCTGGCATGGTCCGCGTCGATGGTCACATTGCCATCGGCCTGGCCGCCGCTGCCGTTGATCGTCACATCGGCGGTGATCGCGAGCTCGCCGCCGGTCAGCACCAGGGTCTTGCCCTCCAGTGCGGCCAGGAAGCGGATCGTGTCGGCGCCGGCACTGGCGTTCGCCTGCGCCACAGCCTCGCGCAGGCTGAGCCTGCCGTCGGAGGGATTGACCACGTCGACCGCCGTGGTCACGGTAATGTATGCCATGCCAGTATCCCATCAGTGCCGTGGGTAATGCTCGGGGATCGATAGAAGCCTTGTGGCGGCACGAACGATCAACATGACTTCCACATCGACACAGGCGTCAATCTATTACTTCGATCATTAAGAAAGTTGCTGCAGGTTTACAATCGGAAATCAGCTGCAGTGAGAGCTTTATTGCCAGTGAGCTGCATCTCCAGCTCGGGCTTGGCATCGGCGTCGGTGCTGGCGCGGACGATGGTGTTGCCACCCGACACGTAGTAGCCGAGCTGCGCCGCACCGGTGAGCGTGGCCTTGCCGACCCAGCGGAAGCTCTGCTGGCCAGGGGTGGTGCTGTCGGCGTCGATGTCGCTCACGTCGATGACGTCCTGGCCAGGGGCGAAATCCTTGATCACGTCGCGGCCGCTGCCGGCCGGGCTGTCCTGGACGGTCTTGAAGGCATAGAGGTCGCGGCCGGCACCGCCGGTGGCCGTATCCTTGCCGAGGCCGCCCTGGAACTCGTTGTTGGCGGCGTCGCCCTTGAAAACGTCGGCTTTGGACGAGCCGATCACGCCCTCGATGGAGGTCAGCGTATCGGTCTCGCCGCCGCGCTTGGCCGTGGCAGGCTTGGCAGACAGATCGACCACGACGGCGGTGGTACCGGCGAAGGTCGCGATGTCCATGCCGAGGCCGCCGTTGAGGGCGTCGTTGCCGGTGCCGCCGTCGAGCACGTCGCTGCCGTCCTGGCCGTTCAGCACGTCCTTGCCGCCGAGGCCCTGGATCAGGTCATTGCCGGCGAGGCCGGAGAGGTTGTTGGCGGCATTGCTGCCGGTGAGGACATCGTTGTTGACGGTGGGACTCGTGGAGAGCGGCTGCTTGATCTCGATGGCACCGATGTCGGGCAGGCTGCCGGCGGGCAGCGGGCGCAAGGTGGTGCCGAGCTGGCCGAAGCTGCTGGCCGTGATCGGGTCCGCAGCGCTGAGAGCTGGGTTGGTGATGGCACTCTTCAGCGGCACGATGCCGGTCGGGCTGAGCTGGCCGCCCCCCGTTACGGGGTCGACAGCAGCGAAGATGGTGGCGGGGGCCACGTTCTGGCGGTCGCCTGGGATGCTGCCGGCGACGGCACTACCGAAGATGTTGTGGCCGTTGCTCTGGCTGATGGCAGCCGAAATGTCCGGCCCGACGCCCTTTGGGCCGACTGTGTTTCCAGTTACAATAGTATTGAATATGACAAGATTATTGCTGTTCGAAGCATGAATGCCTCCGCCGTAGCCGGGGGAGCCAGACCTGCCGGTAGATCTGTTTCCAGTCAATGTACTATTGCTGATTGACAAAAGACTAAAGTCACTACTGCGAACTCCTCCTCCGCCGGTAGGAGCACGATTATTGGCAATAGTACTATTGCTAATGAAAATTGAGCTATGATCTTCTCCCTCTACTCCGCCACCATAATAGGCGGCTACGTTACCGGAAACTGTGCTGCGGTCCAAACTGAGGCTGCTCTCCTGCGCAATAATGGCTCCACCTCGATCCGCGTAGTCATTCTCAGAGAACAGGCTTCGCTGGATAACAGCACTGCTCTTGAATAGCTTGATAGCTCCGCCTTCACCGAATTCTCCGTGACCTGGAGCCGCCTTGTTCTTGTTGAACGTAGTTGCATCTACCGACAAAGTTCCGCCATCGGAAATGGCGATTGCGCCGCCGCCATAGCCTCTATTCTCAGAAAGATCGCTATTTGTTATTTTTGTAGAAATTTGACTGAGTGTGAAAATGCCGCCACCAGAGTAATCAGCAACATTTGTCCGAATAATGCTGTCGACAACTGTCACTTGGCTCTTGCCGATGGCATAAACGGCTCCGCCCTGGTAGGTCGAATGATTGTCGAATATATTGCATTTGTCGATTATCAGGCCGCCACCGTTAAGCAGGATCGCCCCGCCGCTATGCTCCGGTTCGCCATAGCCAAGCGAGTCTCCTCCCGTTATGGCGAGATTTCGTAACGTGATATCCGTATCACCGCCCGCGATATTGAGTACTCGACCGTTCTGATTGCCGTCGATGGTGATCCCCATGCCGTCCGCGTTACGGTCGCCCTCGATGGTAACGCCCTGCCTCACCACGAGCTCGCCGCCGGTCAGCACCAGGGTCTTGCCCTCCAGTGCGGCCAGGAAGCGGATCGTGTCCGCACCGGCACCGGTGTTCGTTTGCGCCACCGCCTCGCGGAGGCTGAGCTTGCCGTCGGAGGGATCGACCACGTCGACCGCCGTGGTCACGGTAAGATAAGCCATGCCAATATCCAATCAGTATAGTGTGCAATATTCGGGGATCGATCAAAACCTCACGGCGGCACGGGCAACTGGCTCGCGGTCCGTGCCGTCAGACGCGGCGATCGATTACTGCGATGATTACAATGCGTGCCACGGGGACGCAATTGAAAATCGGCAACAGCAGGAGTTTTATTGCTTTTAAGTTGTATATCTACCTTGGGTTGTGTAATAGCGCCGAAGCTGCCGCGTTGCGTCGACATCATCCGGTGGCCCACTGCCTGCGTCTCCCCGAGACCGCGCCTTTGGTACGCCTCGGTAGAGTAGCGGCCCGAGCTGGAAGCCGGCAAGGCAACCAGAGCGCACCTGGTTACGCTCGCGGGACGATGCAGCAAGGTGTTGCCGCGCGGTTGCACCCTCCGCGCGGCGCGGGGGGTGCCCGGCCTCAGTAGAGGAAGTCGGCGGCGGTCAGCTTCTTCTGGCCGGTGAGCTGGATCTCGACCTCCGGCTTGGCGTCGGCGTCGGTGCTGGCGCGGACGATGGTGGTGTTGCCGGAGACGTACCAGCCGAGCTGCGCCGCCCCGGTCAGGTTGGCCTTGCCGACCCAGCGGAACGACTGCGGGCCGGGGAGCGTGGTGTCGGCGTCGACGTTGGCGAGGTCGAGCAGGTCCTTGCCGGGGGTGAAGTCGGTGATCACGTCGCGGCCGGCACCCGCCGGGCTGTCGGCCACGGCCTTGATGAAATAGATGTCCCTGCCGCTGCCGCCGGTGGCGGTGTCCTTGCCCCGCTTGCCCTGGAACTCGTTGTTCTGACCGTCGCCCTTGAACCGGTCGGCGGCGTCGGAGCCGAGAGCACCCTCGATGGCGGCCAGCGTGTCGGTCTCGCTGCCGCGCCTGGCGGTGGCCGGCTTGGCGGCGAGGTCGACCGCGACCGGGGCATTGCCGGGGTAGGTCACGAGGTCGACGCCGGTGCCGCCCTTGATCGTGTCGTTGGCGGGGCCGCCGTCGAGGAAGTCGCTGCCGTCGCCGCCATCCACGACGTCCTTGCCGCCCTGGGCGCGGATCAGGTCGTTGCCGGCGAGGCCGTTGATGGCGTTGGCGGCGTTGGTGCCGGCGAGCACGTCGTTGTTGGGCGTGGGCTTGGTCGACAGCTTCTGCCTGGCCTCGGCGGCGCCGATGTCGGGCAGGGAGCCCGCCGGCTGCGGCCGGGCGGCGCCCAGC
>JBATRI010000090.1:0-4886 GCA_049292515.1 Geminicoccaceae bacterium | reverse complement strand
GCCAGGCCAGGAACCGCGCCACGGCGGCGCCGTCGCGCCGTTGCGCATCCGCGGCGCCCCGCAGCTCGACCGGGTTCTTCTGTGCTTTGGCCAGCACGCACGGGTCATCGGCCTCGACGAGCTTGGCGCCGGCACCGGTCAGCCGCTCCAGAAAGCCCACATGCGTCGCCGCCGGGTCGGTCATTACTGTGCTGCCGCGCAAGCCGTCCAGTGCGGCCGGGAAGGTCTCGATCGGCTCGACGCCGAGCGCGTTCGGCAGCTGCAGGCCCTTCGGCAGCTTGCGCGTATCGACGAACCAGCGGCAGGTGCCGTCCCGCTCGAGCAGCAGGTAGCTCAGCACCAGCGGGTTGAAGCCGATGTCGCCGCCGCGAACGTTCAAGAGCCAAGCAATCGAGTCCGCTGCGGTGAGCAGCAGCGCATCGGCCTTCTTCTCGGCCACGACCCGCCCGATCCGTTCGCGCTTGGCGGCACTGCTTTCGCCAGCGTACTGCTCCAGCTGGAGCCGAACAGGGGCGATGGGTGGCGGGGGGCGATCGTCCCAGACGGCATCGACCGGGTTGGGCTCCAGGGCCACCAGCGTACCGCCCTTGGCGCTGACAATGGCCGCCAATCGGTCCCGTTCGGCCCGGCGGGCCAGCATCGGATCGTAGCCGAGCCGCCCGCCTTGCGGCAGGTGCTCCTCGAGCCAGCTGGCCAGCGGCTGCTCGACGATGTGCCGGCGCTCGAACAGGGTAGCGTCGACCTCCTGGGCCAGCTGCACCGTGTAGCGACCATCGCTCAGCACCGTGGCCCGCTCCATGGTGACCGCCGCCTGCGCCGCCGAGCCGGTAAACCCGGTAAGCCATGCCACCCGCTCGGCGTAACCGGGCAGGTACTCACTGCCGTGCTCGTCGGTTCGCATCAGCACGAAGCCGTCCACCTCACGCTCACGCAGGGCCGTGCGCAGGTGGTCCAGGCGTCGGGCGTGATCGGGTGCGTGCAGCTGCGGCCCTGGGCGCAACGCGGCGCGGCGGGCCTGTAATGCGGCCACCAGTTCCGTTGACAGGTCGGTGCCGATCAGGCCCAGCCAGGCATCGGCACCCCGACCCGGCGGTGCCGCCGCAATTCCGGCCAGCAGTGCGTCAAGCGCCTGCACGTCGTCAGGCACCCCGGCCTGGCGCAACATCAGGGCCAGCGAGGCGGTTTCAGTCATGGCTCGTCCCGGTCAAAGCATAGGGCGGCCGTGGCGGCGACGTTCCCGCTCCACCTGCAGCCAGTTCTGATACTTGGTCAGAATGAGCCGGATCGCGTCGCCGCGCCGCCGCACGCCGAGCTGGCGATAGGCCGCCTGCAGGTGGATCTTGACCGTGCGCGCGCTCAGGCCCAGCGCCGCGGCGATCTGCGCGTTGCTGGCGCCGCGATCCACCAGCTCGTAGATCACGTCGGCTTGGCGCCTGGTAAGACCCAGTACGGTCTTCCCCGGCGAGGGGCCGCCGGCCCTGCCTTCGTCGAGCCACAGCAGAGCGATCAGCTCCGAGGCAGCCCAGATCACTTCTTCGGTCCAGGCGCTGATCGGCACCGTCTGGCTCAACGCCAGAGCAAAGCCACCGAGCAGCTGCTCGCTGCCGAGCAGCGGCACGCTCACGCACGCAAGGCTGGAGCCGCCTTCCGAGCCGCTCAGTTGGACGAGCTGCCGCGTCGCCATTGCCTTCGCCAGCATCGGCGGCGTAACCGTGCTCAATGAACTGTGCGCCGGCGAGCCCGGCAGGCCGAAGTGGGCGATGTAGTCGGCATGGCCGCCGTCCGCCGAGGGCATCACCACCACGGCACGGACTACTCCCTTGAGGCGGGCGATCTCGTCGACCATGGCCTTCGTGCCAGCAGTGGGGTCGGCCCCGCCCAGCACGATCTCGTTCAACCGCAACAGGCACAGCATGTCCGCGCACTGGCTGCAGCCGGAACTGCCGTCGCCCTCCCGCGCAGCATGCTGGTGGTTGGCGGGCATAGGGTGGCCGGTGAGGCAGGGTTACTTCAGCGGTGCCATCACCATGATCATCTGGCGACCCTCGAGCTTGGGAAACTGCTCGACCTTGGCGATGTCGCCGACCTCCGTCTTGACCTTCTCGAGAATGTCCATCGCCAGATGCTGATGGGCCATCTCACGGCCACGGAAACGCATGGTGACTTTCACTTTATCGCCTTCGTCAATAAATTCACGAACTTTTTTCATCTTGATATTGTAGTCATTATCATCAATGCCGGGTCGCATCTTGATCTCTTTGACCTCGATGACCCGCTGCTTCTTCCGTGCGGCATTGGCCTTCTTCTGGGCCTCGTATTTGAATTTGCCGTAGTCGAGAATCTTGCACACCGGTGGTGCCGCGGTAGGTGCTATCTCGACCAGGTCGAGCCCCGCTTCCTCGGCCCGTGCCAACGCGTCGCGGGTCGAGACGACCCCGATCATGTTGCCCTGGGCGTCGATCAGTCGGACCTCGCGGGCCTCGATCCGAAAGTTGATGCGGTACTCTTCTTCTTGCTGCGCAGCCATCGCCATAAGCTTAGCGAATCCTCCAGTGTTGCACTTCAGGGGCCGCCCCGCCACCGCAGAACGACCCATCCATTCCAGTTGCCGGCACCGGGATCACCCCGACACCCCTACCCGCCCTGATCATAGATCGGGCGGAGCCGACTCTCGCTGACATAATACGATCGCATCGTCAAGCGACAGCGTGTTCTGCGCCGGCGCCCCCAGGCGCCGCAGGCTGACGCTCTGCTCGGTCTGCTCGCGGCCACCGACGGCCAGCAGCAGCGGCACCTTACGCAGGCTGTGCTCGCGGACCTTGTAGCCGATCTTGTCCGGGCGCGCGTCGACCTCGGCGCGAACGCCCGCCGCCTGCAGACGGTCGACCACCTGCTGCGCGTAGCCGTCGGCCTCGTTGGTGATCGTCGCCACCACCACCTGCACCGGCGCCAGCCAGAGCGGCAGCCGCCCGGCATAGTGCTCGATCACCACGCCGATGAAGCGCTCGAGCGAGCCTAGGATCGCCCGATGCAGCATCACCGGCCGGTGCTTGCCGCCGTCCTGGCCGACATAATTGGCGTCAAGGCGCTCGGGCATCACGAAATCGACCTGCAGCGTCCCGCATTGCCAGTCGCGGCCGATGGCGTCGCGCAGCACGAACTCGAGCTTGGGACCGTAGAAGGCGCCTTCGCCCGGGTTCAGCGTGCAATCGAGGTCGGCGGCCTTGACCGCCGCCCACAGCGCGGATTCGGCCTGGTCCCAAACCTCGTCCGTACCAGCGCGCACCGCCGGCCGGTCGGAGAACTTCACCCGCACGTCGGTGAAGCCGAAATCCTTGTAGACGCTCATCAGCAGGTTGCAGAAGGCGACGCTCTCGGCCGTGATCTGCTCGGGCGTGCAGAAGATGTGGGCGTCGTCCTGCGTGAACGCCCGCACCCGCATGATCCCATGCAACGCACCGGACGGCTCGTTGCGATGGCACGAGCCGAACTCGGCCATGCGCAGTGGCAGGTCGCGGTAGCTGTGCAGATGCTGGTTGAAGATCTGCACGTGGCAGGGACAGTTCATCGGCTTGAGCGCGTAGGTGCGCTTGTCGGCCTCGACGAAGAACATGTCGCTGCCGAACATGGCGGCGTGCCCGGAGCGCTCCCACAGGATCTTGTCGACCAGCTGCGGGGTGCGGACCTCGCGGTAGCCGCCACGGTCGAGCCGCCGGCGGATATAGTCCTCCACCGCCCGCCACAGCTTCCAGCCGTCGGGGTGCCAGAACACGGAGCCGGGGGCCTCTTCCTGGACATGGAACAGGTCCATCTCCCGGCCGATGCGGCGATGGTCGCGGCGCTCCGCTTCCTCGAGCTGGTGCAGATAGGCGTCGAGCTCGGGCTTGGTGGCGAACGCCGTGCCGTAGATCCGCTGCAGCTGCGGGTTGCGGCTGTCGCCGCGCCAGTAGGCGCCGGCGACCTTGGTCAGCGTGAAGGCGCCGATCCTGCCCGTCGCCGGTCCGTGCGGCCCACGGCACAGGTCGAACCAGCCGTCCTGGTGGTAGAGCGTCACCGGCTGGCCTTCCGGGATCGCGTCCAGCAGCTCGAGCTTGAACCGCTCGCCCAGCTGCTCGAACCGGGCACGCGCCTCGTCGCGGCTGACCTCCTCGCGGTGGAATGCCTTGTTGGCCTTGACGATCTCGGCCATGCGCGCCTCGATCCGCGCCAGATCGTCGGTGGAGAACGGCTCGCTGCGGTGGAAGTCGTAATAGAACCCGTTCTCGATCGCCGGGCCGATGGTCACCTGCGTGCCGGGGAACAGGCCTTGCACCGCCTCGGCCATGACGTGGGCGCAGTCGTGGCGGATGACGGCCAGCGCCTCGGGGTCCTCGTTGCGGATCAGCCGGACGTGCGCGTCGTGGAGCAGCGGCCGGTCGAGGTCCCAGATCTCGCCGTCGACCTCGATCACCAAAGCGGCCTTGGCCAGGCTCTTGGCGATCGCCTGCGCGATTCCAGCTCCGGTGACGCCCGCCGGGAAATTGCGCGTGGTCTGGTCGGGAAACGTGACCACGATCGGTGCCGGGACGCGGACGTCGACGGGGGCGGAAGCCGAGAGATTCATTGGACCCGAGCCTGGACGAGGGAACGCAAACAGCATTGCCCGCCGTGGTGGCGGCGAGCGTGTCTTCTAGAACGGGCATCGGGCGCCGCTGTCAAGCCGCGCCCGGCCCGGATCACGTCATATGGTGTCTCAGCCGGCCCGTGCCAGCGGACCCGCTGCCATGACCGCGGGATCGACCAGCTCGCGGTAGACCGCCAGCGTCCGTGCGCACATCGGGCGCAGGCCGAACTCGGCCAGCACGAAGGCGCGGGCACGCACCGCCAGCCGTTGGCGCGCCTCGGCG
>JBATRI010000089.1:0-9483 GCA_049292515.1 Geminicoccaceae bacterium | reverse complement strand
GCACCGGCCCGGCGATGCGGCGGAGCACGCGGTCGACGGCCGGCGGGTCCAGCGCCATGCCGGTCTCGGCCTCAAGCCCGGCGGCGATCTCGTCCAGCGACTTGCCCATGCTCCGCAGCCGCAGCAGGCAGGCCACCGCCACCCGCGCCTCGTCGCTTTCGGGCACGGCGATAATGCGCGCCTCGAGATCCTCCAGCATTCGGTTCGCTCCTCCATGTACCCGATCTCAAGGAGCGCCCCAGGTGCCGGAGGGTTCCCGGCCGCCGACCAGAATGGCCGGCGGGACGGGCCATGGCATCTCGAAGGAAGCCAGATTGGGACCGGCGTTCGTCGACTACGAGCCGCTCGTCGATGCGCTGGCAGCGGCGCTGGAGGCTGAAGGTGCCCTGCGGCGCGCGATGGCGGCAACCTGAGCGGACCGTCGCTCGGGTTCCTTTTGCAGGTTCGCCGGAGAGACTTGCGCTCAGGTTCGCGCGTGCGCGCCGGCATCGTTCGTTCGTGCAAAATGGTGGGCAGCCTTGGGTACCCTGCGGCGCGCGATGGCGGCAGCCTGAACGGATTTGTGCTCGGGTTCCTTATGCGGGTTCGCTGGCGGGACCTGCGCTCGGGTTCGCGCGTGCGCGCCGACATCCTTCGTTTGTGCAAAATGGTGTGCAGCCTCGCCAGTCCCTCCAGGCGGCACGCTTGGGTTCGCACGTGCACGCCGAACCTTGTTGGCGCGGTTTGCTGTCGGCAGCGCGCTCGGGTTTGTTTTGCGGTTCTCGTCGCGAACGGTGGGTTCGTTCGTGCCGGGAATGGTGGGGCGGAGTGTCGGCATACGGGATCATCCAGTTGCGATCCGATAGGTTCGTTATCCTATCATGACTCCGTGCCGTTGGGGAGGTCGTCAGCAGGCGTTCGCGATCTCCAGGCCAACGTGCGGATGTTGGAGCAGAGGCAGCGCGGCGCGTCGATGCGGTGGCAAGGCCGCTTACCAGGCACCGCCAGTGCTGCCGGAGGCGGGGTAGGTCGGCGGGCTGTCGAGGTCGATGTCGGGGTAGTTCGCGTCGACCCAGGCGACCGTTGCGGCCAGTCCGGCCTCCTTGCCGGGTACGCCCGGCATGCGTTCGTGCAGCGCCTCCAGCAACGCATCGGTCGCGGGTCCGGCGCTGGTCGGCCATTTAAGCAGCTCGACGATGGCGGTGACGTAGGTCTTCGCTGGCTCGGCCGGCAGTGTGACACTGATCGCTCTAGCGAAAGCCTCAGCCACCGGGGGTTCATCGGTATCGGCGAGCACCGTTCTCGCAACCTCGATCGCCGTGGCCCGCCCCTCCATCCGCAGCACGGGTCCAAGAGTCTGGACGGCCTGGGCCATCTCCTGGAGGTAGCGGCTGTCGATGGTCTGGCGGATGGACTGGAGGTAGCGGCTGTCGGTGGTCTGGCGGATGGCCTCGAGGCGGATGGCGTCGAGGACGTGGCCGAGGGCGGCCTGAGCCTGCTCGGCCGCGAGCTTGGCTCCGAGGGTCTGGACGGCCTGGGCCAGGGCCTGGATCTGGTAGGGGTTGGTGGTCTGGCGGATGGCGTCGAGGACAGGGCCGAGGGCGGCCTGGGCCTGTTCGGGCGTGGGGCCGAGGATCTGGATGGCCTGGGCCAGGGCCTGGAGCTGGAAGGGGTCGGTGGACTGGCGGATGGCGTCGAGGACGGGGCCAAGGGCGACCTGGGCCTGCTCGGGCGTGAGCCTGGGGCCGAGGGCCTGGACGGCCTGGGCCAGGGGGGCGAGCTGGTCAGGGTCGATGGTCTGCCGGATGGTGTCGAGGACGGGGCCGAGGGCGGCCTGGGCCTGCTCGGGCGCGAGCTTGGGGCCGAGGGTCTGGACGGCCTGGGTCAGGGCCTGGAGCCGGTCATCGTCGGTGGTCTGGCGGATGGCGTCGAGGACATGGCCGAGGGCAGCCTGGGCCTGCTCGGGCGCGAGCTTGGGGCCAAGGGTCTGCACGGCCTCGGCCAGGGCCTGAAGCGGGTCGGCGTCGGTGGTCTGGCGGATGGCGTCGAGGACGTGGCCGAGGGCGGCCTGGGCCTGTTCGGGCGTGGGGCCAAGAGTCTGGACGGCCTGGGCCAGGGCCTGGAGCTGGTAGGGGCTGGTGGTCTGGCGGAAGGTGTCGAGGACGGGGCCGAGGGCGGCCTGGGCCTGCTCAGGAGTGGCGCCAAGAGTCTGGACAGCCTGGGCCATCGCCAGGAGGTTGTAGCTGTCGGTGGTCTGGCGGAAGGCGTCGAGGACGAGGCCGAGGGCGGCCTGGGCCTGCTCGGGCGTGGCGCCGAGGATCTGGACGGCCTCGGCCAGGGAGGCGAGCTGGCCGGGGTCGATGGTCTGGCGGATGGCGTCGAGCACGGGGCCGAGGGCGGCCTGGGCCTGCTCAGGAGTGACGCCAAGAGTCTGGACAGCCTGGGCCATCGCCAGGAGGTTGTGGCTGTCAGTGGTCTGGCGGAAGGCGTCGAGGACGAGGCCGAGGGCGGCCTGGGCCTGCTCAGGAGCGGCGCCAAGAGTCTGGACAGCCTGGGCCATCGCCAGGAGGTTGTAGCTGTCGGTGGTCTGGCGGAAGGCGTCGAGGACGGGGCCGAGGGCGGCCTGGGCCTGCTCGGGCGTGAGCTTGGGGCCAAAGGCCTGGACGGCCTCGACCAGGGCTTGGAGCTGGTGGGGATTGGTGGTCTGGCGGATGGCGTCGAGGACGGGGCCGAGGGCGGCCTGGGCCTGCTCGGGCATGGCGCCGATGGTCCGGACGGCCTCGGCCAGGACCGCGATCTGGCCGAGGTCGGTGGACTGACGGATGGCGTCGAGGACGGGGCCGACGAGCCGCTCGATATCTTCATCGTGCGGGCGCAGGCCGAAGGCACGCATGATCGAAGCGGGTGCCGAGACCAAGGTGACGACCTGAGAGCGGTCCAGCGCAAGCTGCCGCAGGAAGGCATCCCTGACCGCGGTCTTACTGTCGGCCAAATCCCATAAGGCGCGGACCGTGGCAGTGGATTTCGGGTCGTCGGTGTGCTCGAAGTCGAGCCGGCTCCAGATCAGCGCCGCCGTGGTCTCGTCAGCGCGCTGTTGCGCATCCGTCTTCGCGGACCATGCATAGGCGGCGAGGCCGACTGCCAGGGCAGCGGCGATGCCGACCAGGACGGCGGTCCGACGGAGGGTTTTGGAGCGGGAGATCTCCGCTTCGGCGCGCTGGCGCTGTTCGTCGGCGGCCCTGGCCTCGGCCTCCGCCCGTTGTCGCTGCTCGGTGGCAGCACGGCTTTCAGCGTTGGCGCGTTCGCGTTGCTGGTCAGCGATCTGGCGGGCCGTGTCGAGGTCGCGCTGGTGCTGGGCGTCGCGGTCGGCCACAAGCTTCGCCTGAGCCGCAAGCTCGGCCTTCTCCGACGCTTCAATGTAGTCGAGTAGATCCTTGATGCGCACTGCGCCGGGCTCGTCCCGTAGCTTGCGCGCCGTTTCCAGGCGCAGGCCGGACGGGATCAAGAGGTCTGCTCGCTGGCCGTGCTTCAGCCACTCAGTACGGTCGGCTCCCAGATCGGAGCGGATCCTAAGGTTGGCGCGGTTCTCGTCGATCCAGACGCGCAGCCGCTCCCAGTGGCGGATGAGAGCTTCGTGGCTCACCTCGACCATACGGCCGCCGGCGTCGTCGCCGGTGACGATGAGGCGGGCGTTGCGGTCTGCGAAGGCCTCGGCCGCAGCGGCGAGATCGCTGTCCGGATCTAGCGTGATCCGGGCGCGCGTGTCTTCGCGGCCCTCGCCGGGCGTGACGAGGCTCACGAACAGGCTCTTGGCCGCGGCCTGCTGTTCCGGGGAAAGCCGGTCGAAGATCCGGTTGGCGCGCTCCTCGAGTGCCTGCTCCAGGCCACGGTAGTGTGCGAGGCCGATGCGGCCGCGCTCGGCCATGGTCCAGGCCTGCTCAAGGGCATATTCGAGCAACGGCAGCTTGCCGATGTCGTAGTAGTCCGACTGTGGCCGGCCAGGGTCGAGACCGATGTCGCGCAGCAGCCTTCCGGTCAGCTCCGACTCGACGCTGCCGCCCACGGCCCTGGCTGGACCCTCGATGGCAGCGGTCAACTCGACCGCGCTCATCGGACCGAGGCTGACCTGGCAGTCCTGGACTGCGGCACGGAGCCGATCATGGGACTGCAGGTCGGGGTAAAAGTCGGAGCGGACGCTGAGGACCAGGGTGCATGGTGACTTAGCAGCGGCATTCAACACGAGATCGACGAACCGGCGCGCGTCGGCGACGCCCACATTGTCCGCCTCGTCGTCTGCCACTTGCTTCTGTGCCTGGGTGTAAAGTTCCTCCCACTGGTCGACATAGAGGAGCTGGCGGGTGCTGCCCTGGTCCTGCCCGATCCGCCGCGTGACCAGTTGGGCCAGCGTCACCTCGCCCTTCCTGAGCAGGTCGGCGCGCCGATTCAGGGCCGCCAAGGTTTCCATCTCGCCAAGCCCGGCAGCGGGTGGGTCGAAGACCTCGACCAGCGCCTGCAGCGGCCGGCTGCCGGGGCGCAGGCTGATGATGTTCCAGATCGCCTGCTGCCCAGTACCCCGCTCCTGCCGCAGCGCCGGGAACAGACCGGCGAAGACGATCGACGATTTGCCGCTGCCGGAGCGGCCGAGGACGGCGACGACGTTCGTGGCGGAGCGCTGGCGGACCTTGGCGACCAGCTCGTCGACGAAGCGCTGGCGGCCGAAATAGAGGCCGGCGTCCTGCTCGCGGAAGGGCAGCAGGCCGCGATAGGGGCGCAACCCAGCGAGATCGCGGGTGAGGCCATCGATGGCATGGCCTTGCGCGGCGGCGAGCAGGCGCTGCAGGGCTTCGGGCTCGTCGAGGCCGGGGCGCAGGTCGATCCAGGTGTTGAGGTTCAGGAAGGTGCCGAGGGGGACGTCGTCCGGTTGCAGGCTGGGCAGCAGGACGGGAATGACCGGGAACGGGATCGCGGTTTTTTCTACCGTGCCCTGGCGGATGAGCCCGAGCTGGATCTCGCGATGCTGCCAGCCGCCGATGCCGGCGGGGCCGAGCAGGACGACCAGGGCTCGGCAATCGCCAAGCGCAGTCTCCAGCTCCGGCTGCCAGGGCTTGCCGCCAGGAAGTGAATAGCGGTCGAGGAAGGTCTTCAGGCCGGCAGCGGCAAGGCGGGTGCGCAGCTGGTCGGCGGCAACGGCGTCGGCGCGGCTGTAGCTCAGGAAGACGTCATAGCCGGCGCCGGCTGGCATGGGCTAGCGGTTCCTGCCGCTTTGGGCGTGGCCGACGAACATCTGGACCAGCCTTCCAATGCACTCTCCGAATATGTAACTGAGTAGATCCATTGTCGCTTTGGGCGTCAATGGCCGGGGCGCGGCGGGAGGCCGCAAAAGATTCTCGCCTCTACGCATAAAGCCTATTGACCAGATAGAGTTTTAAAGGAAAGATGCGTGTCAAGCAGATGGGCTCCCGCAGGGACGCAGGACATGACCGCAGCCACCGCCACGTTCGCCTTCGCCGCCGCCGACGTCGCCCCCGTTGCGCAGCCGATCAGCCGGCGGCTGCGGGCCCCCTGCCTCGGGTTGGCCCTGGTGGCCGCCGGCGCCTTGTGGGTCGGGATCGGGTCGACCATCGTGCTGCTGGTGGCCTGAAGCCTCAACGGGACCAGGCTGCGCGCCCGACGCGGGCGCAAGATCCGACAACGAGTGCTCCATCCGGCTGACCGGTGCGTATCACGCCTGAGCGTGGTGCTCTCCCCGGCAACAGCATGATGGACGCAATGACCTACCTGATCGCCTACCTCGCCACCGCGGTGGTGTTCTTCGCCCTGGATTTCGTCTGGCTGGGGACGGTCGCCAGCCGTTTCTATCGCGATCAGCTCGGGCCGCTCATGGCCGAGCAGGTCAACATCCCGGTGGCCGCCGCCTTCTACGCGCTCTACGTGGTGGGTCTGGTGATCTTCAGCGTGGCACCGGCCCTGGCCACGGGCAGCTGGAAGACGGCGCTCCTGTATGGCGCGCTGTTCGGCTTCTTCGCCTACGCCACCTACGACCTGACCAACCTCGCCACCTTGCGCGACTGGCCGCCGATGCTGTCGGTCGTGGACCTGATCTGGGGCACGGCGCTCTCGGGCACGGCCGCGACCCTGGGCTACCTGATCACACGCAAGCTGGTTTAGCCGGCGTCGATTCCGACGTGGCCGGGCTGCGCCGCGACGCGGTCGAGCCAGGTGCTTACGGCCGGGTAGGCGGTGAGATCGAAGCCACCCTCGCCCGCGACGTGGGTGTAGGCGTAGAGGGCGATGTCGGCGATCGTGTAGCGGCCCGCGACCAGGAACGGGTGCGCCTCCAGCCGCTGCTCCATGACGCCCAGCGCCGCGTGCCCGCCCTGCTCCAGCCGCGGCAGCTCGGCCCGGCGCGGGCTGTCCTCGGGCAGGAAATGGTGGATGAAGCGGGCCACGGCGATGAACGGCTCGTGGCTGTACTGCTCGAAGAACAGCCATTGCAGCACCTGCGCCCGCGCCAGCCGGTCCTGGGGCAGGAACGGCGTGCCGTCGGCGAGGTAGCAGAGGATGGCGTTCGATTCCGCGAGCACCGTGCCGTCCTCCAGCTCGAGCGCCGGGACGCGGCCGTTCGGGTTGCGGGCCAGGAACTCCGGCGTGCGGGTCTCGCCCTTGAGGATGTCGAGCTCGACCCGCTCATAGGGCAGCTGGAGCTGGCGCAGCAGCAGGCGGCACTTGTAGCCGTTGCCCGAGGAGAGGAAGTCGTAGAGTCGCAGCATCGATGGGATTCTCCGCTAGGCGCCGATCCGCAGCAGCACGCCTTCGTGCTCGAGCAGCCAGCGCTTGCGCGGCAGGCCGCCACCATAGCCGGTGAGCGAGCCGTCGGAGCCGACGACCCGGTGGCAGGGCACCACGATGCCCAATGGGTTGCTGCCGTTGGCCAGGCCCACGGCGCGCACCGCGGCCGGCCGGCCGATATGCTCGGCCAGCTTCTTGTAGCTCCAGGTGGTGCCCGCGGGGATCTCGCGCAGGGCCGCCCAGACCTCGCGCTGGAACGGCGTGCCACCGCCGTCCACCGGCAGCCGGTCCAGCGCCTCGAGTTCCCCGCCGAGGTAAGCCCGCATGGCAGCAACGGCACCCAGCGGATCGCTCGCGGCGAAGGGCTCCACAGACCCGAACCGCGCGCGCACGAGCTGCCAGAGGCGCCCCTCGGGCTCGCCGAAGTCGACGGCCACCAGGGCCGTGTCGTGCGCCACCACGACGATCGGGCCGGCGGGTGAGGCCAGCCGTGCGACGTGGAGGCGAGCGCCGCTCAGAGCACCTCCCAGGTGCCACGGTCGGCGGCACGGAACACGGCGTCGATCACGCGCATGTTGGCGAGGCTGTCCTCCAGCGGCACCGGCTGCGGGGTCCCGTCCTGGACGGAGGCGGCGAAGGCGTCGCCCATGACGCCGTACTGGTCGCAGGCCGGCAGCTCGATCGTCGCCGTGGCGACCAGGCCCAGACCGGGGCCCTCGTAGAGATGCAGCCGGCAGGGAGCATCGTTCGGGGCATTGAACGGAATCTCGACCTCGAGCCGCGCCTTGGTGCCGAGAAACTGCATCGTCTGCCGGGGGACCAGCTGCGTGCCGTACTGGAAGCAGCACTGCACCGCACCGAAGTCGAGCAGGGCGCTGCCCAGACGGTCGATGCCGGTGCTGGGATCACGCTCCAGCATCGCCGCCACGCGCGACGGCTCGGCCCCGATGACGAAGCGAGCGGTGGTGATCGGGTAGCAGCCGATGTCGAGCATGCCGCCACCGCCCCACTCGGCGACATTGCGGACGTTGGCCGGATCGACGAGGTAGTAGCTGAACAGGCCGTTGATGGCCTTCAGCTCGCCCAGCCGGCCGGACCGGACCAGCTCCCGCGCGCGCAGCCATTGCGGGTGCGTGCGGACCATGAAGGCTTCCTGGATGCGCACCCCGGTGCGGTCGCGCACCTGGATGAGCTCCTCCACCTCGCCGGCATGGAGCCCGATCGGCTTCTCGCACAGCACGTGCTTGCCGGCCTCGGCGGCCTTGATCGTCCAGGGCACGTGGAGATGGTTGGGCAGCGGGTTGTAGACGGCGTCGATGTCGGGGTCGGCCAGCAGTGCTTCGTAGCTGTCATGGACCCGGGCGATGCCGAGCCTGGCCGCCACCTCCCGACCGCGCGCCCCATCGCGCGAGGCCAGGGCCACGACCTCGCACCGCGCCGCCTGCTGCAGCGGCGGGATCACCTTCTCGCGCGCGATCTTGGCAGCCCCCAGCACCCCGAACCGCAACTTGCGCATCTTGCCTCCCCGGCCAGCCGCCATGGACGTTCTTCGCCCCTCCATGCGCCAGCGATCACGTCCAGGCAAGCCGGGAGGGCGCATGGCCGGCAGGACGCCTGCCCTGCCCGGGCCGTCCCGTGCTAGGCTCACCACCATGGCCGTCCCGGCATGACCCACCATATCCGCGCCGCGCACCCGCATGAGTTGGGCCGCGTGGCGGCCGTCATGCGGGCTTCGTGGGATCATGGCATAGCGCCTCTGGTGCCGGGCCTGGTGCGCCGGCGGGTCATCGCCGAGCAGCCGTTCGACGCCTTCGTGCGGACGCTGGGCCGACGCCTGCTGGTGGCCGATGTCGGGGGCCTGCCGGTGGGTGCCGGCGCAGACGACCATGAGGAGGGTCACATCACCGACCTCTGGGTAGCCCCGGAGCACCAGGGCCGTGGCGTGGGGTCGGCCCTGCTGGCGGCGCTGGAGGCGCGGATCGCGCAGACCGGCAGCCGGGCGGCGCGACTGGAGGTGCTGACCGCCAACGTGCGCGCCCTGGCGCTCTACCGGTATCGCGGCTATCGGCCGGAATGGCGGGGCCTGAAGCTGGACCGCGGCATCGGCATCGCCCTGCACAAGACCGGCATGGTCAAGCCGCTCCGGCCCGCTACTCCACGGTGACGCTTTTCGCCAGATTGCGCGGCTGGTCGACGTCGGTGCCCTTCAGCACGGCGGTGTGGTAGGCGAGCAGCTGGATCGGGATGGCGTAGAGAATCGGCGCCACGAACGGGTCGACCGTGGGCAGGGTCACCGAGCGCCACGCATATTCCTGGAGCTCGGCCACGCCCTCGGCGTCGGACAGCACCACCACACGGCCGCCACGGGCGACCACCTCCTGCAGGTTGGAGGCGGTCTTCTCGAACAGGTGGTCGCGCGGTGCGACCACGATCACCGGCACGCTCTCGTCGATCAGGGCTATCGGCCCATGCTTCAGCTCGCCCGCGGCATAGGCCTCCGCGTGGATGTAGCTGATCTCCTTGAGCTTGAGCGCCCCCTCGAGCGCCACGGCGAAGCTGGTGCCACGCCCGACATAGAGCACGTCCCGGGCCGAGGTCAGCTCCTGGGCGATGGCATGGACCGCCTGATCCTGCTCGAGCACCTGCAGGACGCGCGCCGGCAGCTCGTCGAGCGCCTGCGTCAGCTCGAGCTCGCGCTCGGGCGTCAGCCGGCCC
>JBATRI010000088.1:0-7533 GCA_049292515.1 Geminicoccaceae bacterium | reverse complement strand
GCCATGAGCTTGTCGGCGTCGATGCGTCGCCCGCCATGCTGGCCAGGGCGCGGGCCAAGCTCCCGCAGGCCCGGTTCGAGCAGGGCGACCTCACGGCGCTGCCGCTGCCCGATGCCTCGGTCGATGCCGCCTTGTGCGCCCTGGCCCTGGTCCACCTCCCCGACCTGCGCCCGGCCCTGGCCGAGCTCGCCCGCGTCGTCCGCCCCGGCGGCCGCATCGTGATCAGCGACGTGCACCCGTTCCTGACCACACTCGGCTGGCAGGCGCAGTTCCGCACCGCCACGGGCGGCACCGGCTTCGTCCGCCTCCACCGCCATCTGCCGTCGAGCTACGCCCAGGCCACGGTCGAGGCGGGGCTCGCCGTCGTCAACCTGTTCGAGCCGCTGCTGCCGGCGGATTCCGCCGTGACCGTGGCGCAAGGCCCGATCCCGGAGGCCAACGCGATCGCCTGGGCGGGGCTGCCCGGCGTGATCGTCTGGGAGCTGGCGAAGCCCGCGGTGGGTTGAGGGCGCGGCGGCAGCTTCGACGGTCGGTGGCGAGCGCCCGGCGCCGCTTGCGGTTCAGCGGCTGCGATGGCTTGGGTTCGTTTCGTTGCGCGCCATGGTGATGGCGAGCGGGGCGCTTGGGTTCGTTCGGCTGCTGTCGGCTCGGCCGGAAGGCTGCAGAGGCGGCGGCGCTCGGGTTCGGGCGTGCGCGCATCCTTGGCGCGCGGTATGACGGAATGCCGGGGCACGAAGGCTTCGGTGGGTCGGCGCTTGGGTTCGTTTTGCGCTGAGGAAGCTGGGTTCGTTTGTGCCGAGGCAGGAGATCGTTCGGACAATTTTCAGCTGCGCCCTGGAGAAGACATGATGCGGGGCGCTCGGGTTCGCGCGTGCGCTTGGGCGACGACAATGGTGAAGTACAAAGCTGCGGCTTGGGTTCGTTTTCGGGGCAAGCCCAGCCGGCGGACACCGCTCAGGGCCGTGCGTGCCTTGCCGGCCGGGGGGCGCCGGGTCGTGCGGTCGGGTGCCGTTGTGGCGGGATGAGTTGGACTGGGCGAGTGACGGGATATCGGCCATGGCCGGGCTCCAGCGGTCAGACCGGCTAGCATGTCGCGAGATGGGGGACAAAAGCAAGGAATATATGCTGGCATCGGCTTGGACGATTGCTCGGCCCGACTGCATCGGCAAGACAGAAGTGGTTAGTGGAGGCGGGCGAAGGCGCAGGACGCTGAAAGGGCTGGACGAGGTGCAAAATTCCAATGGCACTGCATGAGCTTGCATTTGGTGGCGAAAAATGCCACCATTCGCCATGGCGCTCAACAAGCGGCAGTGTGCTGTGCTTTGTGCCGTCTTCGCGGAGCCGACGCGAAGCGACCTTGCCTGGGCCGACTTCGAGCGGCTCGTGGTGGCGCTCGGCGGCGAGTGGGTGAAGCCGGGGCATACCGGTGGGTCGCGGCGTCGGGCTGCGTTGCGCGGTCGGAAAGGCTTGTTCCACGCGCCGCACCCCGGCCCGACCATGAAGAAGGGGAGTGTCGAGAGCGCGCGTGAGTTCCTGCTGCGTGCGGGGGTCACGCCGCAGAGCGAGGGCTGTCGATGCTGAACAATCTGATGCGCTACAAGGACTACTGGGCGGTCGTCGAGCTGGACGACTCGGCCGACCAGTTCCATGGCCGGGTGATCGGGATCAACGACGTTCTGGACTTTTATGGCGGCACGCCGGAGGAGCTGCGTCGGGAGTTCGCGGCGTCCGTGGACGAGTACGTCGCCTGGTGCCGCGAGGAGGGCACCGAGCCCGAGAAGGGCTGGAATGGCAAGATGACCCTGCGGCCGACCGACGAGCAGCACCGGCGCTTCGCTCTTGCCGCAGCCGCGCACAACAAGAGCGTGCATGGTTGGATGCTGGAGGTTCTCGACCGCGAGAGCGCGAGAATCCTCGCGGAGGTGCCGGACATCGCGGCCTGATCTCCGGCCGAGGCCATCGCTGTTGCGAACGACGCCAGTAGCAGATCGTGTGAGCGGGTGCACGGAAGGGCGAGCGGCGGGGCGCGGGCTGAGCCCTGCGGAGGCGAAAATGAAAGAGGGCCCAACCAGCATGTACCCGCTCCGTCTGCCCGTCTCGCTCAAGGCGGCCGTCGAGCGGCTGAGCAAGCGGGACGGGACCAACATGAACCAGTTCATGGTCGTGGCGGTGGCGGAGAAGATCGCCGCCATGACGACCGAAGAGGTGTTCGCCGAGCGGCGCGCGCGAGCCGATCGCGAGGCGTTCCGCAGGATTCTCGATCGCACGGGCGGCGTGCCTCCCGCACCCGAGGATGAGCTGCCGCCCGATCTTGCGCACCTGGAGCCGCCGGCGAGCTGACCAGTCGGTGGCACCTGGTGCGGTCAGTTCTCGGACGAGCAACCTGCAGACGCCGATTGCGGTAGACCCTCTCGGATTCCGTCGCAGTCTAAGGGAGCAGGCAGTAACATGTGACGAGACATACGGAGATGCCCGTTGCCCCGAACCAGTGCCGAGAAGATGCTGGCCTATCGTCGTCGGAAGCGCGAGCAGGGGCTGCGGCTGGTGCAGCTTTGGGTCATTGATCGTGGTCTCGCCGAGTTCCAGCAGCGGCTGCGGCGTGAGGCTGAGCTGGTGCGGGGCCACGCCAGTACTGCCGCGGCTAACGCATTCCTGAGTGACTTGCTCGACGAGCGGCTGGCCGAGTCGGAGGCAGAGGAAGGTTGAGCCTGCGCCGGGGCGATGTGGTGCTGGTGCGCGCACGGCACGGCGAGCCTTATCAAGCGGTTGGCCGCCCGGCGCTGGTGGTCCAGAGCGGGGAGATCGATGCGGATGCCTACGACAGCGTGGTCGTCTGCCTGATCACCGGCTCCTCGACACGCGGCGGCATTTGCCGGGTCGAGATCGCGGCTTCGTCCACGGCCGGCCTCAAGCGCCCGTCCGAGATTTTGGTCGAGAAGATCGCGGCAATCCCGCTGGCGCAGGTCGGTCCGTCGATCGGGAAGGCAGATACTGGGACGTTGCAGCAGGTGGACCGGGCGCTGGTGTTGTTGCTCGATCTGCCGTGACGAACCATTGACGGTAGTGGACGGGTGCAGGGTATCCATGTTCGCTTGGCGAAAGTGTACCTGACCTCCATGCTCCGTGTGACCCCAATGCTCACTACCTTTTCTGCTAACAGTAATATCGATTAGGAACGCTCAGGTCCAGTTAATAGCGGCGGACCACCTGAACTCTCAATACCTTCCGCGCGAGCTTGCGCCTTCCAGATGATGCCGGTAAGTTCACGAATACGGTCTACAATTGGTTTCGCATCGGTTCCAAATTTTCCTAGCGCAACGCCTGCGTCCCCTAGCAGTCCCCAGAATCTGTCTAGATCAGACATCTTTTTGTGAAGTTCCACCTGTAGACCTTCAAGACGCTGCAGCAATCTGCGGCGGTGAGCATCCTCAAACAAATCCGAATCAGTTAAGTAGATTCTTAGTTCATTTATTAATCTTTGTATTTCAGTTATTTCTTGATCATTGAAATGATATGCGGGTGCTTTTGAAATTTTTGCCTTCGTTCGTCTCACTGAAGATTTAAAATCTCGTTCCGATAGCCGCTTTAGTTTTGTCCGTTTTACTTCCTTAAAGCGTTCGACTATAAATGAGACTATGTTTCCAATTTCTTCATCAAAATTTAATGTACTAATTATAGGATATCCCATAGAATCACGAAGATTATGACTATTTTCGAATGCAAATGATTGTTCCTGTTCGTTATCGAGTATGGAATACAAGATTGTATAAAATCTGAACAAAATACCATAGTGGTCTTCTTCGTCTATTCTCGAATCATCATTCATGTACCGATCATATTCTGACAGCAGTTTATGCACTGCATTGTCTGTGTCGGCTGGTAATTCTTCGACAATCAGGTCAAACTCAGGCTCATACAAAAGAATTTACTCCTACGTAGCTCTCTGCCTAGGTCAGTGTATTATCATGCCAAGCTATTGGTATACCGACACACTTTCGTCAACTTGAAGCAAAACGACAACTTAGCGGCATTCTCTTGCCATCGCTTTGTTTTCCTGGAGTCGTGGCGTTCCCATTTTCCGTATCGCCAATCGGGTGCGGCTTGGACAGACCAATCGTGGACCCCAATGAAAGCCTTACGGGCATGGCCAAAACCGTGATCGCACAAGATGTATTCTCCCCGCCGCCGCAACCATATGTACGGCCCCCCATTCTAGCCGCAAGAGCGATTGCGACGGTTAGGATGGCCATTCCGTTCGGGTTGGGCTCATCCCGTACCTAGCGTGGTAGCTGCGCGTGAAGTGCTCGACCGATCCGAAACCGGTTGCGACCGCGACTTGGACCACTCGTAGCCCCGTCTGCTCAAGCAAACCCTTCGCCCTCTCTAGCCGCATTGCGCGGTCGAAGCGCCTGAAGGAACTGCGCAGGTGCGTCGCAAACAAGCGCTGGAGCTGGCGCTGTGATACGCCCAGTGCAGCCGCCGCGTCGCCCACCGACAGGGGCTGCTCGATCGAGCGTTGCAGCAGGTCGATCGCCGCCAGCACCGTCGCATTGCGCGTCCCATAGCGCCGCATCGGTGCCACCTGCTGCGGTGCAGCCGCATCGCGGATGCCCTGGTGGATCAGCTGGTCGGCGATGTCCAGCGCGAGGCTGGAGCCGTGCTCGGCGGCGATCGCGGTCAGCGCCAGGTCGATGCCGGCGGTGCCGCCGGCGCAGGTGGCGACGCGGCCGGAGCGCTCGAACAGGGAGCGGCGGGTCTCGACCTTGCCGTACAGCTCGGCGAAGGCGGCGATGCTCTCCCAGTGCAGGGTGACGGTGCGGCCGGCGAGCAGCCCGGCTTCGGCCAGCAGGAAGGCGCCGGTGTCGACGGCCCAGAGCTCCGCACCTTTGCGGTCCAGGCGGCGCAGCCAGCGCAGCACGTCGCGACCGGCCGCGGCCATGGGCTCAAAGCTGGTGCAGACGATGACACGTTGGGCGGTGATCGGGTCGCGCACCGACAGCTCGGCGGTGATCGGCAGGCCGCTGCTGGCCTCGACCCTGCCGGCCTCCGGGCTGACGAAGCGCCAGTGGTAGAGGTCGCGGGCGGCCAAGCGGTTGGCGATGCGGAACGGCTCAAGCACGGCGGACAGCGCCATCAGCGAGAAGCGGGGCAGGAGCAGGACGGCGATCTCGAGCGGCATGGCACGATCCGTCAGGTTTGCGGCCGGATCGATCAATAGCGCGGCTGCCAGTGGCGTACCATGGCGGCCGTCGGCGTCGGTCGAGGGAGTGCTTGTCGCCATGAACAGAGAGGTTGTCGTCACCTGCGCCGTCACCGGCTCGGGCGACAGTGTGGGCAAGCATCCGGCGATCCCGGTGACCCCGGAGCAGATCGCCGCTGCCGCGATCGAGGCGGCGCAGGCGGGCGCCGCCGTGGCGCACATCCATGTCCGCGACCCGCAGACCGGCAAGGCGGCGCGGCGGCTGGAGCTCTACCGCGAGGTGGTGCAGCGGGTTCGCGCCTCGGGCGTGGACGTGATCCTCAATCTCACCGCCGGCATGGGCGGCGACTTCATCCCGGACGAGGCCGAGCCCTGGCGCGGGGCCGCCGGCACCGACATGGCCTCGATCGATGACCGGCTGGTGCATGTCGAGGAGCTGCGGCCGGAGATCTGCACGCTGGATTGCGGCAGCATGAACTACGCCATGTCGGCCTATGTCAGCACGCCGGACATGCTCCGCGCCATGGCGGCCCGGATCAAGGCCGTGGGCGTGAAGCCCGAGATGGAGGTGTTCGAGCTGGGCCATGTCTGGCAGGCGAAGACGCTGGTCGAGGAGGGGCTGATCGAGGCGCCGCCCTTGTTCCAGCTGTGCATGGGCATCCCCTACGGGGCCGAGGCCGATCCGCGCGCGGTGCTGGCGATGCGCGACCTGCTGCCGGCGGGTGCCGTATTCGCCGCGTTCGGCATCGGGCGGATGGAGATGCCGATGGTGGCGCAGGCGGTGCTGATGGGCGGGCATGTGCGGGTCGGGCTCGAGGACAATCTCTGGCTCGAGAAGGGCGTCTATGCGTCGAACGGCGACCTGGTGCATCGCGCCTGCGAGATCGTGCGGCTGCTGGGCGGGCGGGTGCTGGGGCCGCAGGAGGCGCGGGCGAAGCTCGGGCTGAGGGCCAAGTGATGAACGTCCGTACGGCCGCCCTGGTCGGCGGCGGCGTGATCGGCGCCGGCTGGGCGGCGCGGCTGGTCGAGAATGGCCTCGACGTAGTGATGTGCGACCCCGATCCCGAGGTCGAGCGGAAGGTCGGCGAGGTGCTGGCCAATGCCGACCGGGCCTATGCCAAGCTGACGATGGCGCCGCGCGGCAATCGCGGGAACCTGACGTTCACGCGTGACGTCGAGGCGGCGGTCCGCGATGCCGATTTCGTCCAGGAGAGCGCGCCGGAGCGCGAGGACCTCAAGATTCCACTGCTGGCGCGGATCGACCGGGCGACGCGGCCCGAGGTGATCATCGCGTCGAGCACGTCGGGCCTGCTGCCGACGCGCCTGCAGTCCGAGATGGCGCATCCCGAGCGGTTCACGGTCGGGCATCCGTTCAACCCGGTCTATCTACTGCCGCTGGTCGAGATCTGCGGCGGCAAGCAGACCAGTGCGGAGACCAAGCAGGTTGCTGCCGCGTTCTACGAGCGGATCGGCATGCGGCCTTTGCAAGTGCGGAAGGAGATCGACGGGTTCATCGCCGACCGGCTGATGGAGGCGATGTGGCGCGAGTCGCTGCACCTGATCGACGAGGACGTGGCGACCGCCGAGGAGCTGGACGACGCGATCCGCTTCGGCGCCGGCCTGCGCTGGTCGTTCATGGGCAATTTCCTGATCTACCGCATAGCCGGCGGCGAACAGGGCATGCGCCACTTCATGGCCCAGTTCGGCCCGGCCCTGAAGCTGCCCTGGACCAAGCTGGAAGCGCCAGAGCTGACCGACGGGCTGCTGGGCAAGATCGTGGCGCAGTCGGACGAGCAGGCGGGCAGCCATTCGATCCGCGAACTGGAGCGCCTGCGCGACGATTGCCTGATCGCGGTCATGCAAGGGCTGCAGGCGCAGGACTGGGGGGCGGGGCAGGTTCTCAAGAGCTACGCTGCCCGGCTGTACGACGCGGGCCTCGGTAGGCCCGACATCGATGCCATCGACCTGACCCGGCCGCTGGCGCTCTACCGGACCCGGATCCCGACCGACTGGCTCGACTATAATGGCCACGTGAACGAGAGCCGTTATCTGCAGCTGTTCAGCGATTCGTGCGATGCGCTGCTGCGGCTGCTCGGGCTGGATCAGGCCTACCTGGCCAAGGGGTTCAGCTGGTTCACGGTCGAGACGCACATCATGCACAAGGACGAGGCGCATGCCGGCGATCCGGTCGCGGTCACCATCCAGATGCTGGCCGCCGACGCGAAGCGGATGCACATCTTCCAGACCGCGACCCGCGAGGCGGACGGGGTGGTGGTCGCGACCGGCGAGCAGATGCTGCTGCACGTCGACACCAAGGCGGGGCGGGCCTGCCC
>JBATRI010000087.1:0-2944 GCA_049292515.1 Geminicoccaceae bacterium | reverse complement strand
GCGCGGCGCCGCCGGGCTACCTGACCGCAGCGTCGCCGCCGCGGCCGGTGCTGCCGGTGGGCGGTCGCAACATCTGGTTCGTCGACCCGGCCGAGGGTGGGCTGGCCGCCTGCAACCTGGTCAACACCTACACGGTGGGCGTCACCGCCATCCAGTGCACGGACAGGAGGCTGCCGATCGACTGAAGCGGCGTCAGCCCGGCTTCAGGGCCCGCAGCGAGAAGGCCAGCGGCAGCCACGGCTTGTCCGGCCAGCCGAACATGCCGTCCGCTTCCTCGACCAGCTGCGCGAACATCCGCCACGGCACGCGGTCGTGCTCGTGCAGCCAGCGGAGCTGCAGCCCGGCCGCGATGACGCTGGTCACGACCTCGCCCACCGTGTGCATCCACTCGCAGGTGCGCACGTTGGCGAGGCGCGCATCGGGATCGGCATAGTCGGTGGGGTTGTCCAGCAGCAGCGCCCGGCGCTCGAAATAGGGCACGTACCAGCCCGGCATGTCGCCGTGCCGTGGGGCCAGATCGTCGAGGACCAATGCTGCCGGATGGCCTTCGGCGAGGTAGAGCGTGCCGCCGGGCTTGAGGAAGAAGGCCACGATCTCGGCCCAGCGCCGGATGTCGGGCAGCCAGTTGATGGCCCCCCAGGTGACGTAGACCAGATCGAACGCCGCCGGCTCGTGGATGGCCGCGGGCGCGTCGTAGAGGTCGGCCTCGACGAAGCGCACCCGGTCGGCGAGCCCCAGCTCCACGGCCAGGGCGCGGGCCGCCTTGACCGCCTCGGGCGAGAAGTCGAGGCCCACGACCTCGGCGCCGCGCTGCGCCAGGGTCAGGCTGTCGCGCCCGAAATGACATTGCAGGTGCAGCACCCGCAGCCCGGCGACCGGCCGCAGCTCTGCCTCCTCGATCGGGTGCAGCCGGCCCCGACCCGCGCGCAAGGGGCCGAGATCATAACCTGCCGTGCCCAGATGCACGGCCACCCGCTCGTCCCAGTTGGCGCGGTTCAGCTCGCGCCAGTCGTCCGGCTCGTCCGGCACCGTGCTCCCTCCGCGTTGGCTCGGCCCTCGATTCTGGCACAAACCGAATGCGGCGTCCCGGCTTTATGGATTGGCGCCGCGGCGCGCCGCCAGCTCCGTCTCCAGCTCGGCGATGCGGGCATGCAGGGGGGCGACGGCGGCCTTGATCTCCTCGGCGGTGAAGCGCGGCGTCAGGTGCTGCGGGCAGTTCCAGTCGAACGCCTCGACGCTGATCAGGATCCCGCGCTCGACCCGCGCCCGGTATCCGGGCACGGCCAGCGCATCAAGGGTCGCGGTATCCTCGGCCAAGCGGGCCCGACCGAGCAGTTTCAGGCGCCGCTGGTGCGGGTAGTCGACCAGGATGAGCGCCACCCGGTCGTCCTGGCCGAGGCTGCCGACGCTGATGTACTGACGGTTGCCACGGAAATCGGCGAACCCGATCGTCCGTTCGTCCAGGACCCGCAGAAACCCCGGCGGCCCGCCGCGATGCTGGACATAGGGCCAGCCGGTCTCGGTCACGGTCGCCATGTAGAAGCTGTCGCGCGCCGCGATGAAGGCGGCCTCGTCCGGGCCCAGGCGGTCGTGGTGCGGCGCGCCTGCCTCCTGCCTGGCATAGGCACCCCGGCTGCCTTCGCGGGCCTGAATGGCCTGGACTGCCGGCGTGAAGGCGAGTTCAGCGAAACGGTGGCCCATGGCCTGCTCCTGCGGGTTCAGCGGATCTGCCGAGTAGGATCGCGACAGTGCACCGCCGACATCCCCAAGGTAGGTTATTGCCCCTGCCGGCAGAATGAGCTCAGAATGCAAAACATTATTGTTCAAATAGGAAATAATTGTGGACCGTCTGCGGATGATGCAGGTTTTCGTCGCGGTGGCTGATGCTGGCAGCCTCGCCAGAGGCGGCAAGGCTCTGGGCCTGTCCGCGCCGGTGGTGACCCGGGTGATCGCCGCATTAGAGGAACGGTTGGGCGTACGTCTGCTGAACCGCACCACGCGCAGCCTGAATCTGACCGAGGCCGGGGCACGCTTTCTCGAAAGCACGCGGCATGTCCTGGCCGCGCTCGACGAGGCCGAGCGCTCGGCCGCCGGTGCGACCGCAATCCCGAGCGGCCATCTGCGCGTCACCGCACCGCTCACCTTCGGTCGGATGCACCTGATGCCGGTCCTGGCGGGCTTCCTGCGCTCCCAGCCACGCGTGACCGCGACGCTGGTCACGCTCGACCGCATCGCCAACCTCATTGAGGAGGGTTTCGACGTCGCGGTCCGGATCGCCCAGCTGCCCGAATCCACGCTCATCGCGCGGCGGATCGGCGAGGTGAGGCGGGTCCTGGTGGCAAGCCCGGCCTATCTCGAGCGGTGCGGCATGCTGCGCGAGCCCTTGGATTTGGGGGCACATGAGGTGATCGCTGTCCCGAGCCTGTTGCCGGGTGGCGACTGGCGCTTTTGGGTCGATGGCAAGCCCCAAATGGTCCGGATGACGTCCAGTCTGGCGGTGAACGATGCTCTGGCGGCCATCATGGCCGCCGAACGCGGCGAGGGCCTGACGGCGGCCTTGTCCTACATGGTGGCGCCGCAGCTCCGAGCCGGCACGCTCGCCACCGTGCTCGATCCGTTCATGCCGCCGCCGGTGCCCGTGCAGCTGGTCTACCCGCAAACCCGGCTGGTCGCCGCCAAGGTGCGCGCGTTCGTGGATTTCGCCGCCCCGAGGCTGACCCGCATCCTGGCGGCGGAGGCCCACCCACTGACCGGTTCGGTGCCTTAACTCAGGTGCTCCGCCCTGCCGTCAGCGAGGCGGTTTCGTCACCGGGACGTTGTCGATCAGGCGCACGCGGCCGAGGTGCGCCGCCGCCAGCAGGCGGGCCGGCCGCTCGGTCATGGCCGCAACCGGTGCCAGGGATTCGGCGTCGCGCAGCTCCACATAGTCGACGCTGGCGAAGCC
>JBATRI010000086.1:0-1554 GCA_049292515.1 Geminicoccaceae bacterium | reverse complement strand
CGGCATATTTATCGGAAGGGAAGGCGGGCGACTCAATAATAATTTTATATCGCTGGGGTGTTGGGCGGTAAAAACTGGCCATCAACAAATGTAAATTTACGGTTAAGGCGTTCATTACTACCACCTCGTGAGGTTTTGCACCCACTAAGTTTGCAGTAGCCTGGGTTAAAAAATGATGGTAATAAAACCATGGATTTTTACCTTCAAAATGGCCTTCAACACCTAAATTTGCCCAATCAGTAAGCTCATCTGCAATATATTCGCGGGTGGTAACGGGTTGTAATCCTAATGAGTTGCCACAAAAATAATGCACCAAATTGCCATTCGGCTGCTTGGGTATATGAAATAATTTGGCGTAATTGTGCAGTGCGTCGGCTTCGTCTAAGTTTTGGGCGTATTGAGCTGTAAATTTATAAGCTGGCAACATAACAAATAGTGTATGCTTGTTTATTTAGGAAAGGCAAAGGTATGAAATTTGCCTGGTTATTGGTGGGTAGTTTAAATTTATTAATTTCAGTGCGTATTTTGTTCCGGATAAATTGCATGGTTTGTTGTTCGTTTTAAATTCAGTTGCTGTTGTTATTTTTTTAGCCTCAACTAATAAAAAGTATCTAATTTTGGGTTTATGTTGTCTTGTCATTTACAAAAGAATTACCTCAGGTTTGGTTTGGTAGCTTATTTTTCTTTATTTTTAATACTGTGGGCAAAAGCGCAAACACCCAAGATAAATCAATTGAAATACGAGAATTACCGCGAACGATTCTTGCGTTATTTTGTATTTGTTCCCGATAGCACCGACTTAAAAATTTGGCCTTGGGAAGCGGGTGGATATTGTTTGCCAGCCGATGTTCGCAGTTTTGATGGCTATAATACGGCTGTCCGTTGGGCCGATACGGAAGTTAATTTAGGCACTTACTGGGCAGTGTTGGCTACCGAAGCACGTTTATATCAGCAAAATAATAAGGCAAAACAATGTGCGGCTACCCTGCACGAGCTTAATTTAGCCTTAGATGCCTATTATAGATTAGATGAAAAAGCAGAGCAATATTTTGGTGAGCCAAAAGGCGAAATTAACGGTTTTTTTATTCGGGATGACGTATCTTATCTATCCGGAGAAAATGGGCAACCTAACTATTTTACCCAACATTTTTTACCGGATACCGCTCTATCTCTTACAAAATCATCGGGTATATTTATCGTAAGCGACTGCGGGCATTGTGGGCATCCGCCCTGTGTTTATTTGGACGAACAAAACCCCAGCCAAAACCCTCATTGTGGCCAAGCTCCGTCGTATTGCTTTTACACCTCGCTCGACCAAACCATTCATTTGCTTCATGGTTTAGCTATCATAAAAGCTTGTTTGCCAAACGAAACTCAAATTAGGCACAAAACAAAACAAATTGCCCAGGCACTTCGGCAATATTGGTTAAATGCCTGTCCTGCCGAAGGTTGCGGAATATTAAACCATGGGCCTGCTTATAACCCAGTAACGGGGCAGCAATGCCAACATTGGGGCAATTTTTATGGGTTTGGTTATGCCATAGTAAAAGCTGC
>JBATRI010000085.1:0-2475 GCA_049292515.1 Geminicoccaceae bacterium | reverse complement strand
GGCCCATCCAGGGCCTCCAGCACGGCCTCGGTGGCCTCGCGGCTGCTGACGGCGCCGGCGCGCAACCTCGCGGCCAGCTCGGCCAAGCCCCAGGAGAGGATCTCGGCCGTAGTCATGACGCGGCCGTCTCGTCAGGCGCCAGCCGCTCGAGCATGACGGCAAATGTTGCCGGCTCGCTGCCGAACGGCAGATCGACGGTGGCCTCGCGCACGAGCCTCGCCAGCTCCGCCGCCGCCGCCACGCCGGCCGCCGAAACGGCGACACCCGATCCGGTCTCGACCTCGGCCGATTCATCCATGGCTGCCTCCCCTGCGCGCGGACGGGGCTCCCTTATCACCCGTGCGTGCTACACTCCAGGCAGGCGAGCAGGGGGGACGTCATGGCAGATCTGGCACCGGCGCATGCGGTCGGTGAGGTGGCAGCCGAAGAGCGGCTGGCTATCATGCGGGCCATCGAGAAGAAGCTCCTGTGGCTGTCCAGCTGGACGATCCACAACGCCAACCATCTCCGGCCGAGCCGGGACAAGCTCAAGGTCGGCGGACACCAGGCATCTTGTGCCTCAGTCGCCAGCATCATGACGGCCCTTTTCTTCGATGTGCTGCGGCCCGGCGACCGGGTGGCGGTCAAGCCGCATGCGAGCCCGATCTACCACGCCGCCATGCACCTGCTCGGCCGCGAGCCGATCGAGCAGCTGAAGAGATTCCGGGCGCTGGGCGGGGCGCAGTCCTATCCGTCCCGCACCAAGGACAAATGCGGCGTCGATTTCTCGACGGGCTCGGTCGGCCTGGGTGCCGCGATGACCCTCTTCGCCTCGCTGACCCAGGACTATGTCCGCCTGCACGAGCTCGTCCCGACGGATCGGCCCGCCGGGCGGATGGTGGCTATCGTCGGCGACGCCGAGCTCGACGAGGGCAACATCTACGAGGCCCTGCTGGAAGGCTGGAAGCATGACGTCCGCAACGTCTGGTGGGTGATCGACTACAACCGCCAGAGCCTGGACCGGGTGGTGCCCGAGCTGCTGTTCGCGAAGATCGAGCAGTTCTTCGGCACCGTCGGCTGGCACGTGGTCACGGTGAAGTACGGCAAGAAGCTGCAGGCGGCCTTCGCACGCCCGGGCGGCGAGGCGTTGCGGGAGTGGATCGACGGCTGCCCGAACGACCTCTACGCCGCCTTGTGCTTCAAGGGCGGGGCCTCATGGCGCGCGCATCTGGAGAGCGACCTCGGCGGCAATGCCGCGATCAGGAATCTCCTCGACACGCACGGTGACGACGCGCTGGCGGCACTGATGACCAATCTCGGGGGCCACGATCTCGAGGCCCTGCTCGAGGCTTTCCATGGTGCCGTCGATGACCGGCCACACTGCTTCATCGCCTACACCGTCAAAGGCTGGGGCCTGCCGTTGGCGGGCCACAAGGACAACCATGCCGGGCTGATGAATCCCGAGCAGATGGCGGTGCTGCAGGCGGCGCATGGTGTCCCGGCGAGCCAGGAATGGTCGGTCGACGCGGGGCTGGGCCTGGCAGACGGACGGCTCGCGGCATTCCTGGCCGACGTGCCCTATCGAAGCCGGACCGAGCGGCACGATGCCGCGCCGGTGCCCGTGCCCGCGACCTTGCCCATGGGGCGGCGGACGGCGCAGGCGTCGACGCAGGAAGCCTTCGGCCGGGTGATGGGCGAGCTTGCCCGCAGTGACCTGCCCCTGGCGGCACGGATCGTCACGACCTCGCCCGACGTCACCGTGTCGACCGGGCTCGCCGGCTGGGTCGGCAAGCGGGAAGTGTTCAGCCGCAGCGACCATGAGGACGTGTTTCGCGCCGAGCAGGTCGTCTCGCCGACGCCGTGGCGGGAGAATCGGACGGGGCAGCACCTGGAGCTGGGAATTGCCGAGAACAACCTGTTCTTGAACCTCGCCAGCCTCGGACTGGCGCACGACCTGTTCGGGGCGCGGCTGCTGCCGATCGGCACGCTCTACGACCCGTTCATCGCCCGCGGCCTCGATGCGCTGAACTATGCCTGTTACCAGGATGCGCGCTTCCTGCTCGTGGCGACGCCGTCCGGCATCAGCCTGGCCCCGGAAGGCGGCGCGCACCAGTCGATCGGCAGCCCCCTGATCGGGATCAGCCAGCCAGGCCTGACCTCATTCGAGCCGGCCTTCGCCGACGAGGTCGCCGTCATGCTGCACTGGGCGTTCCAGCATCTGCAGGCGCCCGACGGCGGCTCGGTCTATCTGCGCCTGAGCACCCGTCAGCTAGCGCAGCCCGAGCGCGAGATGACGCCGGCGCTGGCCGATTCGGTGCTGGCGGGGGCCTATTGGCTGCTGGCGCCCGAGCCCGGTGCCGAGCTGGCGCTCGTCTGCAGCGGCGCTGTCGCCCCCGAGGCGCTCAAGGCCCTAGGCGCCGTGCGCGAGGACATTCCTGGCGCCGGCCTGCTGCACGTGACCTCGGCGGATCGGCTGGACGCCGACTGGCGCCGGCA
>JBATRI010000084.1:0-2497 GCA_049292515.1 Geminicoccaceae bacterium | reverse complement strand
GCTCACCCGCAGTGCGGTCGACGAGCTGCAGCTGCGGCCGGGCCTGGCGGTGACCGCGCTGGTCAAGACGGTGGCCGTGGAGCGACGCCTGCTCGGCCCGGCCCATGCCGACGGCTGACCGACGGCCGCCAGCCATTTACCGACCCGCCCGGCTGTGGTTCCTTGCGCCCCCGATCAACCCACGGCCTGACGAGGCATCGACCAGCGCATGAACCGACGCGAGATTCTGGAGGGCGCCGCCACCCTGGCCGGCTGGAGCATTGTCGCCCGCGTGCTGGGCGATGCGCCGGCGCTCATGGCGCAGCCCGCCCTCGGCCCGGCGCTGCCGTTCACCTGGGATGCCCTCAAGGCCCAGGCCCGCGAGCTGTCCACCCAGCCGTTCGAGCCGCCCGGCGACCAGCGGCCGCCGCAGCTGGCCGGGCTTACCTGGGACCAGTACGAGGCGCTGCATTTCCGCCCCGAGCACGCGCTGTGGGCCGACACCGACCTGCCGTTCCGGGTGCAGTTCTTCCACCTGGGCCTCTACTACCAGGCGGCCGTGCGGATCTTCGTCGTCGACGACGGCCAGGCGCGACCGATCGAGTACGACCCCAGCCTGTTCGACTACGGCCCGACCAAGTTCGACCTGCCTTTGCCGCACGATCTGGGCTTTGCCGGCTGGCGGCTGCACTACCACACCCAGTTCGCCCAGGACGTGGCCGTGTTCCTGGGTGCTTCCTACTTCCGCGCCACCGATGCCGGCAACCAGTACGGCATCTCCTGCCGCGGGCTCGCCGTCGACACCGGGCTCGACCGGCCGGAGGAGTTCCCGCGCTTCAGCCGCTTCTGGCTGGTCCGCCCGCGCCCGACCGACACCACGTTGACGGCCTATGCCCTGCTCGAGAGCGAGAGCGTCACCGGCGCCTACCGCTTCGGCATCTCGCCCGGCGGCGTCACCACGATGGAGGTGACGGCCCAGCTGTTCCCGCGCCAGCCGATCGAGCGGCTGGGCATCGCACCCATGACCAGCATGTTCTGGTTCGGCGAGAACGAGCGCCGGGCCAGCGACGAGTGGCGCGAGGAGATCCACGATTCGGACGGCCTCTCCATGTGGCGCGGCAACGGCGAGTGGGTCTGGCGGCCGCTGAGCAACCCGGCGACCCTGCAGGTCTCCTCCTTCCTGGACGAGAATCCGCGCGGCTTCGGCCTGCTGCAGCGCGACCGCGACTTCGCCCACTACCAGGACGAGGCGTTCCGCTACGAGCGCCGCCCGTCGGTGTGGATCGAGCCGCTGGCGTCGTGGGGCAAGGGCCGCATCCTGCTCAGCGAGATCCCGACCGACGACGAGACCAACGACAATATCGTGGCCTTCTGGCAGCCCGATGCACCGGCGGTGCCCGGCGCCCAGATCGAGCTCGGCTACCGCGTCCACTGGTGCCAGCGCGCCCCGGTCCAGCCGTCGGTCGCCATCTGCGTCGGCACCCGGATCGGCAGAGGCGGGGTCACCGGCTTCGTCCAGCCCAACCCCAAGAACCTGCGCAAGTTCGTGATCGACTTCGCCGGCGGCGACCTGCCGCTGATCCCCAAGGACGCGCCGGTCGAGCCCGTCATCAACCTCTCCCGCGGCCAGGTCGAGCCCGTCACCTCGCTGGGCGGCCTGTTCAAGGTCTCGCCGTTCCTGCGCCCGCTGCCCGAGATCAATGGCTGGCGCTGCACCTTCGACATCTCGTGGGAAGGCACCGAGCCGATCGACATGCGCCTGTTCCTGCGCCTGGGCCCGACCACGCTGACCGAGACCTGGCTTTACCTGTGGACCCCGCCGCACGGGTAGCGGCCTTGCGAGCCTGCGGGGGGACGACGCCTTGAGCCTGCTGACGCTGTTCTCCGACATCACGGCCGTGATGGCGCCGGTCTTCCTGATCGCGGCGCTGGGCTTCGGCTGGGCCCGCGCCGGGCTGCCCTATGACGGCGCCTTCGTCACCACGCTGATGATCAACGTGGCGACCCCGTGCCTGGTCTTCGCGACCCTCCTGCGCCTGCGCTTCGAGGCGGCCGAGTTGGCCCTCGTCGCCACGGCCTCGCTGGCCTGCCTCGTCCTGACCACCGCTGTCGCCTTCGCCGTGCTGCGCGTCGCCGGCCTGTCGCTGCGGATCTACCTGCCGGCGCTGATCTTCCCCAATTCCGGCAACATGGGCATGCCGCTGTGCCTGTTCGCGTTCGGCGACCAGGGGCTGGGTCTCGCCGTCGTCTTCTTCGCCGTGCTGGCCGTGGCCCAGTTCACGCTGGGGCCGGCGATCGCCGCCGGCCGGCTGGACCTCCGGCAGATGGCGCGCACGCCGCTGATCCACGCGGTGGCCCTGGCTCTCCTGATGCAGGCGCTGGGGCTCGAGCTGCCGCGCTGGGCCGCCAACACCACCACGCTGCTGGGCGACTGCGCCGTGCCGATCATGCTGCTGTCGCTGGGCGTGGCCCTGGCGCGCCTGCGCGTCGCCGGCATGGGCCGGGCGCTGGCCATGTC
>JBATRI010000083.1:0-1630 GCA_049292515.1 Geminicoccaceae bacterium | reverse complement strand
CGGCCGGGAATAGCCCCTCCACAGCTGCCATCGTGCCGAGACGGCGCCGGCGCTCCATGGCGCCCGCGCATCGGCCGTCCCCGTGCGCCCGGTCGTGCGGGCCCGAATGCGGCCCCGATGGTCCGATGCCAAGCCTGTCGGCTTGCCGCAATCAAGGCGAACAAGACCGCAAGAATAAACCATAAAATAAAGAAAAACGATCCAATAATACTCAAAAGCTAATTAGCGTACGTTGCTAACGCATAAATAAATATTGTAAGGCAGTACCCTGAGTCCTACTCTCATCGGATGCCTCAAATGAGGTGCAATTCAGGTGTACGGAAGATGGTCGATTCGGATTGATCATCAAATAAATCCTGCAGTTCCATCTCCACGACATCTGACGGCATAAAAGATAATTTGTGGGGAAATAATGATATGTATAGGATAATCATTGCTCTGGTATTGTCTGCTTCGGTCTGGGTCGCTGCCGGGCAGGTGGCGATGGCGGCCGACGGTGTCGTCGACATCACCGCGCAGACCGGTCTGGCGAGCGTGACGCCGTCAGAGGGCGATATGCCCGTGTTTGCCTATCGCGGCGGTCTGGCCGTCGTGCCGTCACGGCATGGCCTGGCGTGGGCGGTGATGGTGCGTCAGGGCAAAGGCAGCAGCGCCAGGTTCAGCCGGGTGTTCACGGTCCTGCCGGACAAGGAGGACGGGCATGGCTGCACGGCCGCCGACATCACCAACCCGTCGCTTACCGGCCGGGACGGGCTGATCGATCTGCTGTGCACGAAGGGCGCCTGCAAGGGCACCTGCAGCCGGCCCTACAACAAGGAGCTGTGGGTACAGCTGCCCGGCGGCGGCTTCACCAATCTGGCGCAGCAGGCCGGCATCACCAACCCGCACGCACGGGGCCGGGATACCACGGTCGCGGCGGCCGACGACGGGCGGGTGGTGCTGGCGCTCGCCAACGAGGAGTCCACCGGCTATCCGGCCCAGTCGATCGACAAGGCCTATCTCGCGACCGGCGGCAAGTTCACCGAGCTGCCGCTCTACAATGCCGCCGGCACCGCGCGGACCAACAGCGCCTCGTCCTGCGTGGTCGCGGTGCCGCGTGGCAGGTCCCTGCCGGATCTGCTGTTCTGCGAGAACAAGACGGTCATGGCCTACCGCCACGATGGCAGCAAATATCGCCTGACCAGCGCCTACGGCACGTTCCAGGCGCGGGACCTGCTGGTCGCCGACATCGACGGCAATGGGAAGCCGGACGTGCTGGCGCTCGGCAAGACCAGGCTGCAGCTGCGCCGCGACGGTGGTGCCGTCTCCACCCTGTTGGCGACCAAGGACGCGCACGGCCTCGCCGTCGGCGACATGAACTGCGACGGCAAGCGCGACATCCTGGTGGTGCAGTCGAAGGGCGCGGAGAACAACCACTTCCTGCTGCTGAACAACGGCAACGGCCTCAGCTACCGCCAGGGCACGTTCCCGCACCCGACCAGCGGCAGTGGCGACACCGCCAGCTACATTCCCGACTGGAACGGAGCGGGGCAGGCGGCGATGCTGGTGACCCACGGGCTCTCCATGAGCGGTCCGACCCTGTTCGTGGCGGCGAGCTGCGGGGGGTAGATGGTGGTAGTGGGGCGGACCC
>JBATRI010000082.1:0-4738 GCA_049292515.1 Geminicoccaceae bacterium | reverse complement strand
GCGCCAGTCGCGGTCGAGCCGGGCGCGGTAGCGGATCACGGTCACGAGCGACGGCAGGGCCGGTGCCTCGGCCCCGGTCTCGGTCGCCATGGCCCGCTCCAGCACGGCCACCTCCAGCGCCCGCAGCCGCTGCTGCCGCCAGGCCGTGAACACCAGCTCCTCGACCCAGTGTGCCTCGGCAGCATCCTGCGGCCGGTAGCGGGCGATCAGTGCCGCGCGCAAGCCGTCGAGCTCGCCCGGGTCGGCTTCCGGGAAGGTCGGCCTGGCGGCGCAGATTCCGTGGCGGGTGGCGTTCATGGCCGAGCGCGCCTTGCCCTCGGCGGTGACCGGACCGGTGGCATGGGACGGCGAGGCTGCGGGTGCGTCGAGCTGGGGATCGGTGGGCATGGGCCGGCTCCTGCGGGGTGGACCGGCCAGTCTATCCGGCCAATGGCCGGAAAAGTCAAGGAATATGAGCCTATACCGACGACAGTGCGCGAGATCAGTCCCGCATCTCGCCGTCCATTTTGAAGTCGTCGAGATCGCCGTGGATCACGATCCTGCCGCGATCGCGGCCGAAGAAGTCCCGTACCGGCCGCTCGACGGACCGCAGCTCGGCGACCGGCGTGCCGTTCTTGGTCACGGTGATCGTCTCGCCCGTGTCGGCGACCTCGTCGATCAGCTTCAGGCACTCAGCCTTAAAGTCCGATGCTTCAACGATACGGTTGGCCATCCTGCTCACCATGGTCACGACCATGATCGAAACATGGGCCAGTGTGATGCGGCGGGTCAAGGTAAGCCAGGCGCCATGACGGGGTTCGCCACCGCTACCCTGTGGTGCCTGTCGAAGGCATAACCTGTTGCCAATCGGTGCCATATGACGCTTGTTCTTACCATACCCCGTCGCCGATCGAGGTTCGGCCATAGTTTGGGAATTCCGCCATGGCCGCAGGCGCACCGCGCGGGCCTGTCGAGGCCCGGCTCGTCAAGCAGGGCACCAGCACCGGCGTGACGCTGACCCGCGAGGTGCTGGAGGCTGCCGGCATGGAGCGCGGCGAGGTGGTGCGCATCACGGCCACTAAGGGGCGCATCGTGCTCGATCGGGTGGACAGCAAGCGCTCGCGGGTGACGGCCGCTTACCGGGAGGTGGCGGCGCGCTACCGGCACACGCTGGCGGCCCTCGCCAGGTGAGGGAGGCTAGCTGGCTGGAGCTGAAGGATGGGCTGGAGAGGCACGCCGATCAGCTCGACCAGCACGGTGGTCTGCCGGGTGTGCGACGAAGGGTTGGTCGCGGCGGCCCTCGCCCGGCCGGCCGATCTCCTGGGCTATCAGCCTGACGTCGGGTTCTTCCGTCTCGCGACCGCCTACGCGCCTAGCATCGCTCACAACAGCACGTTCATCAACGGCAACAAACGGGTGGCGTTCGTGAAGGCGGTCACAATTCTCCTGTTGTACGGACTGCGGCTGGACGCCGCCGAGCACATGATGCTGCAGCTCGCGGCTGAGGAGATCGATGAGGAAGTGTTTGCCGCTTGGCTCGATCGCAACACTATGCCGGCCGGCTGATGGTGGTCGGCACCGTCGATGGAGGTACTTGTACAACCACCGAAAACGATGGACTATAGGGGTGTATCTTTACATCAAGCGCGCAGATTGAAAGGGAGCAAATACCTACACTTGTGCCGCATAGTGACCTGCATACCACCGTTAGGACGACTAACTCTTTTTGATCGTACCGGTACATAGGCACTCAATAATTTACCAGAGGTGGAGGGTATAACCAATCCAAGCCAATTTAACCTTACGGTAGGATGGAGCAATATCCTAGACATCATCAATTCCTCCCATTACCCTTGATTGAAGTAGCAAATCGTTCGGTTCGTTCTATGAAATTATACCGTTTTGAGAAAATTGAAGAACGACGCCTTACGACCTTAGAGGCTGGAGAGCTTTGGGCTACCTCACCACGACAAGCAAATGATTACCTAGACTGTCGTCTCCAGCTCGATTGTTCTTTTGAACCATATTTTAGTCGGAAGCAGATGAAGCATGCGCTAGCCGCCCTTTACAAAAAGAAGTCTGACAGAAACTATCCATATCTTTCTCAAGAGAACTTTGAACTTTTAGTCAATTTTGTTTGTAGCAACGATTCCCGTCTTGACCTTTTGACAAGAGCAGAGCACGACGTTGTTAGTCATAAGATCATTGACGAGATTCTTGATACTACGGCTATTTGCTGCTTTTTTGCTAAAGAGCCCACCGACCCTCTAATGTGGGCGCACTATGGCGACAATCATCATGGATTTTGTGTAGAATATGAGGTTTACTCTTACAGATATGACCCGCCAGCGCCAGAACTTATTCAAGTTATGTATACTACAATACTTTTGGGAACTAGTGTAAATGAGCTTTTGTTTTCACCTTCATCTTCTTTGCGTCGCGTAGTATCAACTAAACGCATTAAATGGAGTCATGAAAGCGAATATCGCATAGTGTCTCTAAACGGATTACCACCTCAAGGTCAAAGAGGCATCAAATTTAAGCGTCCTAACTGGCTAGTTCCTAAACGACTCATATGTGGCGAGAAACAATCATCTGATACCAGCCGCTTTATGGGTACGACCGAGGAGAGAATCTCTCAATGCCGAGAGCTAAATGATCGAATGGCATTGTTAGCGCACAATCTAGACATTCCAAGATCACGAGTTAAATTCTCGTCTGGAAGATTTATCTTAGAAGATATACCATAACTTATTTCCAGAATTTTACATTTACATATTGGTAACTTGACCTTACTAGGATCGCTGTGCTAAGTGAGATTCACGAAAATTGTGGATCTTTGATACAAGAAAAAATCTCGGCGTTAACATCGATCTTACGATTATAAATCTCATTGCAATCAGACTTCCAGTCGGCGGCCGGTCGACCCCGTCTGGACAATCAGCGGAACTCCTCAGCAGCCTCGAGCTGACGCTCCTCGATTAGCTGATCAGGGACCATTATTGGCTGTCTGGGCGCCGGTGCGTGGTGAACTACCGGCTCCAGGATGCGGCGAAGGGCGGGTCGGACGCGAAGCTCGTCGTCATGCAGCTGCATCAACAGCGAGTTACCTTAGTGGATCCCTATGGCCCGACGGAACGGAGCCGGCACGATCAGCCGGCCACCTTCCACCATCTTTCCCTTGATCACGTCCATGGTATCGCAATTCCGATGCACTACAGCATGGATATGCCAGTTGCTCGAAACATGCACGATTCCCCCGGAGATGCCCGAACTCGACGGGAGGCACCCTCCAATCCCCCGTGAAAGCGATCAGCCGGCCGCAGAAGAGTACCGTCGGCCAGCACACCAACGACAGGATGGCGTGGGCGGCGAGGCAAGTCGTGCCGGTGGGACCGTAGAGGCGTCTACCCGTTGTCGGAACCTGGACAACCCGCCGCGCCTTGGAATTAACTGCTCCATAGCTGGGATGAAGGAGGCACCATGACACCCACGATCCACCACGACACGCTGGAAGCGAACGGTGCCCGTCTCCACTATGCCCGCACCGGCGAGGGCCCGCCCATCGTGCTGCTGCACGGCTGGCCGGAGTTCTGGCTCACCTGGGAGCCGTTGATGGTGCGGCTGGCCGACCGGTTCGAGCTGATAGCACCGGACCTGCGCGGGTTCGGCGACAGCCCGAAGCCGGACGAGGGCCCGTCCGACCGGGCCGGGCCGGAGGTGCATGCAGCGGACCTGCTAGCGCTGCTGGACCATCTGGCGCTGGGCCAGGTCGGGATCGCATGTCACGATGTCGGCGCCTACGTGGCGCAGTCCTTCGCGCACGCGCACCCGGAGCGCCTGACCCGTCTGTTCTTCTTCGACTGCCCCTATCCCGGCATCGGCTCGCGCTGGGCGGAGCCCTTGCATCTGGCCGAGATCTGGTACCAGTCGTTCCACCAGAAACCATGGGCCGCGGCCCTGATCGGCTCGTCGCGCGAGGCCTGCCGGATCTATTTCGGCAACATGCTCCGCCATTGGGCCGCAGGCAATCCGGCCGCGTTCGACGGCGCCGTGCTGGAGGCGTGGGTCGACAATTTCCTCAAGCCCGGCAACCTGCAGGGCGGCTTCGACTGGTATGTGAGCCGCAACGCCGCCCGGATCGCCTCGATGCGGGGCGAGGTGCCGCAGGAGCCGCCGATCGCCGTCCCAACCTGCGTCCGCTGGGGTGCCCTCGACCCGGTGCTCAAGGTCGCGTGGGCCGACCGGCTGGGCGAATATTTCACCGACCTCGACGCCGCACCGCTGGAGGGGCTCGGCCACTTCCCGCACCGCGAGGACCCCGACCGTGCGGCGGCGGAGATCGGGGCGTGGTTTGGTGGCCCCTAGGGCCATTCATTGCATGCGCACATCCAGATTGCAGACGTGCTGCAGCTTGTCCGGGTTGCGGGTGACGTAGACGGCGGTGATGCGGCCGTCCTCGATGGCGAGTGCCGTGGTCTGCAGCACCCCGTCGCGCTCCCGGCTGACATAGCCGGGCAGGCCGTCGATCCAGGTCGGTGCCACAAGAACCGGCGGCCGGCCCGCGAGCTTGCGGCGCAGGCCGGCGTACAGGCGCAGCACGCGGTCCCGGCCGACGATCGGGTTGCGGAAGGCCCACACCTTGCCGCCGCCGTCCGAGCGCACCGTCACGTCCTGCGCCAGGATCGCCCGCAACGAGTCGAGATCGCCGCTGCTGGAGGCGGCGAAGAAGGCTTGGGCGATGCGCTCGCCCTCGGCG
>JBATRI010000081.1:0-6216 GCA_049292515.1 Geminicoccaceae bacterium | reverse complement strand
GCCGACCGCCGCACCAGCTCGCTGCAGCGCTCCAGGCCGAACCGCCGATCGGGTGGCAGCCGCTGTTCCGGAGGCAGCGCCCAGTCCCGCCCGGCGGCGATGCCGGCTGCGGTCAGCACCTGGTTCTAGTGGAAGCCTGCCGCGCGCAGCGTGAGCGTGGGGCGCAGCAGCAGCGGGCGAAGGTTGTGCGCGTCGGGGAAGCCTGGGCGGGCGATCTCGGCCCACTGGCGGTATGTCGCGAGGATGTCGGCCGGCAGTTCGGCCAACGGCACGGCATTGCTGGTGGCCATGGTCAGGCCCTCCCGCCGACGGAGTCGAGGACATCGGCCACGCGACGGAGGATGCCCTCCTCGCGCTCGTCCATCGGATCGCAGATGTCGTTGCCATGGACGATCGTGCGTAGCTGTGCAGCCAGGCCCGACATCGTCCGTGGTTTGGTCTCAACGATCGCCACCCACAGCTCCCAGTAGGCGTCGATCGCCTCGGCGACGACGGCGTCGCTGACATCGATCGCATTCATCCAGTGGTCGTAGACGTCGCACATCTCGCGCTCCCACTCGGGATGCGGATCGACGGCCAATGCCGAGGCTAGAGCGGGCGTCGCGCCGATAGCGCCGACGGCCGCTAGGCGGCCGATCAAGCCTCGGCGGGTCGGTTGCTCGTTGGGCGTGCTTAGGGGTACGGTGGTCTGAGCCATCGCGTGATCACTCCACGTTGGTGGTTAGACCGCACACGGAGCGCCACCTCCGGGTGCGGTCGCTTCGCATAATGCGCAGAGTTAAGTTTACTGCGCAATTAGCTTTTTGCGCGCTATTGCGCCTTATGCGCGGCTAAGGCAGATTGCGTGTATGGAGATATCACCTGCACAGTGTCGCGCGGCCCGCGGCTTGGTCGCCATGACGCAGCGAGAGCTTGCCGCAGCAAGCCGCGTCAGCTTGCGCACAATCACCAGCTTTGAAGCGGGTGGACGGGCCATTCCGGCTACGATTGCGGTTGTGCAACAGGCTCTTGAAGCCGCTGGGGTCGTGTTCATTCCCAGCAACGGGGGCGGACCGGGCGTCCGGCTGAGCGGCTGATCAGCAGAGGCATTCGTGTGACACGAATGCCTCTGCTACTTCATCAGTCGAGCATGCCTCGCTTCGCCAGCTCGATGAGCAGCTTCTCGGCTAGTGCCGTTTCGGCGACTGTCTCAATAGAGCTGAAGTTGAGCCGTCGGGGCAGGCGTGAGTTCTTGAGCAGGACGAACATCGGGATCACCGCCTCGCTCTGCCGGCGACGCGCTGACAGCCCCTTTCTGTTGGTGTAGGTGGCCGCCCTGATCTTGCCGCGGGCACCCCGGTTGACGGTCGAGACACCCTTGGCGCACAGCAGGGCCAGCTGCCCGCCGGAGCGCTTGAGCACGAACAGCTTGATCCCGAGCGCCGCCTCGACCGCGGCCGGCGTGGGTGGCCGCCGCTTCACTCCGCCGCCACGGCTCGCGCCGACCACAAGGTAAGCCTGCGGCGTCGGGATGGCGAGCCCGCCACCGCGGGGCGTGATGGCATCGCCGCGCTCGAAGGCGGCCAGCAAGTCGATCTGATCGCCGCCGCGCACCGGGCGGCGCCACCAGCGGGAGAAGATGAACCCGCCGACCGATCCGGCAGGACCCTTCGGGCCATCAGCGGTGTTGATGTAGGTCCGCGACGTCAGCGTGTTGGCCGTCCGGTTCCCGAGGCGCTGCGCGATCTGCAGCCGCATCTGGTCGCGGGTTTCCTCGGTCTGCCGCACCACGGCCGCATTGGCCGCGTCCTGCAGGTCGGCGCCGGCCTGGTTGAAGAGCTGCCGCAGGGCGGCATAGTCAATCGAGACGTCCAGATCCACGACCATCTCCTTGGGTGTCGCCCAGGCCCGCACGCTGGGCATAGGCGTTGAATTCCACTTCGATCTCGCGCCACAGGCTCGCTTGCAGCTGTGAAATAATTCTTGTCCCTTCGGCCACCGAGCCGGCGGCGCGGATCGCGTCGACCTCGGCCAGGCAACCCGACCAGAACCGGTCGAATCGGCCCATGACGATCCGCCGGAAGGCTACTTGGTCGACCACATCGAGCCCGAGCCGCTCTGCCTGGCCAGAGATCACCTCTTCAACGTCGGCAGCGCACGCGGCACGGAATGCCGGCACCGGGTCGGGCAAGCGGCGGCCATTGCCTCCTTTGGCGTTCCTAATCAGGCTCCGTTTCCTGTTCATGCGTTTACCTGTTCACCTTTTCCCGCATCACCCCCACTGGCGATGCGACAGGGTCTTCCTGCCCTTGTTGCTACCTGGGCCTGGAAGGACCCATGGCCCGGCCTGATCGGAAGTGTCCCACCGTGTCCCACCACTGTCCCACCGCCAAAAGCGCCCTTTGACCCATCTAACCCATTGTATTGTATAGGAGTGTCCCACTGTCCCACCTGTCCCACCGCTTTAGGGTCTTAAAAGTTGTGATTCATCTTCGCATTCATCGTCCAAAAGCGTGGCCAGATCGGTCGGATCGCTGGCCAGGAACTCGGCTGGCACGACGTAAAAGCGCTTCCGCCCGAGGCCTGGCACGGTCTCAAACTTGGCCAGATGTTTGCCGTCTGCCTTGGCGAGCCAGCCGCGCTCGACCATTGCCCGCGCAACCATCGCGTGGTCGAAGCCACGGCAAACCTCGGTGCGCCACGCTTCCGGGAACACGAGGAAGATCCAGCGCTTGCCATCTCCCCTGTCGCCCATGCGCCGGTAGCCGACACGCCCGATGGTCCTCACCGTGGTCGGCTGATCGTCATCGGGGTTGCTCAGATCGCCTATCCCCTTCACGCGCCAAGCATCCTCGAAGCGTGAGCTGCCGTGCTGCTCGAGGAAGGCCCGCACCTGCGCCAGCCCGTCGCGGATCTCTGCCGGCAGCAGCCCACCCCGCGCATCGATCCAGGACCGGAACAGGATGCGTGCCGCCTCGCCGGCCGCCCCAGCCGCCCACGGCACCAGGCCACATTCGATTGCCAGCTCGCCCACGGCTGCAATCAGCGCGAACCGCCCAGCTACCCGGGTGACCTGGCCCGGAGCGCTTGCCGGCGCTTCGGCCTCAAGCCACCGCCGCCGCAGTGCCACCACCCGCTCGACAGCATGGTTTGCATCCGAGGTGATCCGGCTCAGCCAGGCCCGCCCCAAGGCGCCGCGATGGACCTCCGATGCCTGACGCAAGGCCCTAGAAAGCGCGTCGGCATCCGTCTCGCCGTGCAGCTCCTCGAACAGGCCCAGCCCGCGCCCCGCATCAGCCGGCAGCTCGACCACGCGCACGGATTGCCCAGCCTGCGCTTGCTTGTTGACCTCGGCCATCTTCGCGGCGAGGCCCTTCTCGCCCGTGCTGAGGAACAGGAGCCGCCACCGCGAGACCGGCCGAGCCGAGATATCCCGCCGCATCCGCGCTTTGCCCTGCCCATTGCTCAGCATGTAGGCGAGCTGATCTACCGTGCGCCCGTCGGCCTCGCCGATCTCATCCAAGGTCAGCAGCATGTCGCAAGCGGCGGCAGCCAGGGCCTCTGCAGCGTTGTCCGTCGTCCGCCAGCTTTGTGGCTCCGCGCCCCAGACGCTCGCCGCGACGCGAACGGCCGTGCTCTTGCCGATGCTCGACGGCCCCGCGAGATGAAACCCGCCCGACTCTTCGTGCAGGGGCCTGAGGAATGGCCCGGCGAGGGCCAGTGCGACGACAAACACCAGGCGCGAGTTCCCGGCCACGAAAGCGCCAATATCTTCCTGCCAGCCTTCCAGGTCGCCCCGCAGATCGAAGCGCGGTGCTTCGCCTGCGGTTTGCAGGATCACAGCCTCGTCGCCGGTCGCGCCGAAGGTCTCATCTGGGAGTACGAACACCTCGCCGTGCCAGCCTACTCGGTCCACACAGCGCGCCTGCGCCTTCGGGCGCCACATCGTCAGATACTCGGCGAGGCCCAGCCGGGCGAACGGGCCTGGCGCCAGCTCCAGTCCAAACGACAGCAGCCGCTCACGATAGCCCGTGCCGTCGCCGGCGAGCTGCGAAGCGGGCATCGCCCACGAATGCACCTGGCCGTCACGGTCGACCACGACGAGGAGCCGCCCCCAGTCCTCACCGTCGCCGTTGCGGGTTTCGGCAGCCACCTCGAGGTAGCTGCAAAGCCGCTTCCAATCCCGGCTACCGTTCTTGTCTTCGGAGAGGCGATAGACGCCTGGCGCCCGTCTATCGCTCCATTCGGCCAGCACCGCGAATGCCCCTTGGCACTCAGCGCCGACCGGCGCCGGGACAGACGGATGGGCCGGTTGTTTCGCCTTGCCGGCCTTGCTGCCCTTCTTCTTGGCCTTGAACGCCTCCAGGTCGATCGGGTCATCGCTCATGGCGCAATCTCGAACTTCGGCAAGGCGAGATCACGCAGCTCGCTATAGAGCCGCTGGCCGAAGACTCGATCGGTGATGGTGATGTGATGCAGGTCGAGCAGGCGCGTGAGCATGCCCCGGCTGAACGTGAGCAGGCATAGGCGATCAGGGTCGGCAAGCCACGCCAACGGATGCTCGGCCAGGCGTGCGTCACCAGAGGCTGGCCAGGGCCCAAGGTGCTCGGCCGTCCCGCTTAACATCCACCAGCGCCCTGGCCGGTCCGGGTGCCAAGCCACAAGATCAATCGGCTCGCGATCCCCGGGCTCGCCAGTCGCCGTCACCGGCTGAATGACGGCGATCTCGCCCAGCTCGCCATGCTCGGCGAAGGCGAACCTGGCACGCTCGGTGCGAATGCGATCGATGCCGAGAAGCATGCTGAGCGGTTCGAACACATTGCGGGTCGCGGGGAATTCTTGGTGCCGGGCGACGTAGCCGCGTAGGGCGCGGCGGCATCGATCCGGTGTCGGTACCGGCAGCCCGTGGGTCTCCAACAGCTCCGGCGCATCGCAGGCGTAGAGCAGGGCCTCGGCCAGCCGGTCGACCATGTCGATTGGATCGGTCATGACCTGGTCCCCGACAGGGCGAAGATCAGGTCAGGATATTTGCGCGATGGTGGATAGCTTGGTTGCACGCGAGGAGCACGCATCTTGCGCCAAATCCTTGATGGGCGCGCAGCTGAGTGCTAGAACATGACCCACTAAGCCACTGAGAACGCTTGGTTGCTTGGCTCTTGCCAAGGTTGGGGTCGAGGGTTCGAATCCCTTCGCCCGCTCCAGATTGATAAAGCCAATGCCAATCATCGCAAAGGGCACCCGCTATGGGTGCCTTTTTTGTTTCTTGGGCTTCGTTCGGGCTATCAGGCCAGAGGCCGCTCCGCACCCGGTGGGTTTTGGCCATCATCCGATGGCCACCCCAGCGGGGCCTGGTCCGGCCGCTCAGCTCCTCGTGTCGCCGACCCGTGCCGCCGCAATCGGCTGGGCGTATTGAGGCTCGGTGTCCCAGGGGAAGAGGATCCAGGTGTCCTGGCTGACCTCGGTGATGAAGGTGTCCACCATCGGCCGGCCGGCGGGCTTGGCGTAAACGGTGGCGAAATGCGCCTTCGGCAGCATCTCGCGCACGATTCGACCCGTGCCGCCGGTGTCGACCAGGTCGTCGACGATGAGCCAGCCGGTGCCATCGCCGTCGGCGGACTTGAGGATCTTGGCCTGGCGCTGGGTCTGGTCGTCGTAGGTGCTGATGCAGACCGTGTCGATCACCCGGATGTCGAGCTCGCGCGCGATGATGTGGGCCGGTACCAGCCCGCCGCGCGTGATGGCGACGATGCCCTGGAACGGCCCACTCTCGGCCAGCCGCCACGCCAGTGCCTTGGCGTCGCGATGGAGCTGCTCCCAGGACACGGGGTAGTAGCGCTGGGCGGGCTCGGTCATGGCTGCCTCCGGTCGGTCCGAGGCTCGGAAGTGCTGGAGGGCGCGGGCATTTGTCAAGGGCACCTTGCCGGCCCGGCGCCGGCAGCCTTACTTTGGTCTGCAGCAGCAGGCCTGGAGGTGGCGCCATGGAAGAGCCCGAAGTCAGGGTCAAGCCCGTGACCGGCGTCGGCCGCGATCTGTACCAGCTCTCGGTGGGCGACCTTGAGCACTATGTGGGCGAACTCCAGGCGGAGATCGTCCGGGTCCAGGCCGAGATCGCACGCAAGCGCGCCATGCGCGGTGCTGCCGAGGCGCTGTTCCGTCGCCCGCCGGAGTCTGGCGAGCCCGGCTGATGCGCTACTGCCCGAGCTGCGCCGCGGCACTGGAGCTGCGCCGCCCCGAGGG
>JBATRI010000080.1:0-1500 GCA_049292515.1 Geminicoccaceae bacterium | reverse complement strand
AAACAGGCAACTTTACGAAAACGCTATTACTTTAGCGCGCAACGACAAACAGCAAGTACCCATTATTCAGCTTGCCAACAAAAAAATTGCTGCCTTAGCCATAGGGGCAAACAGCCAAACCGATTTTCAACGCACTTTAAGCAAGTATGCCCCCATTGAACAACATACGCTAAAATGGGCCGATACCGAAACAAAATTTATACAAAAAACAAACGCCCTCAAAAAAAGCGATTTGGTTATTATTAGCCTTCACGGCTTAAGTCGCCACGCTTCAAAAGGGTATGGTATATCGGCGGCAGGGCGCAATTTAATAAGCCAGCTTCAAGCGGCGGGCGTTGAGGTAATTGTAGTAGTGTTTGGCAACCCGTATAGTCTAAAATTTTTTGAAAATAGCCCTACCATAGCAGTTGGCTACGAAGATACCCCTTATGCTCAAAATGCTATGGCACAAGCTTTGTTTGGGGCAATTGGCTTTAAAGGGCGCTTGCCCATATCGGCAGGTAGTTTTAAATACGGCCAAGGGTACAATACCCAAGGGCACTTACGCCTTAAATACACTATTCCGGAAGAATTGGGTATTAACAGTTTCGATTTATTGCCAATTGATTATATTGTGCAACAGGCTATTGCCACCAAAGCTATGCCCGGATGCCAAGTTCTGATAGCAAAAAATGGAAAAGTTTTTTTAGAACGCAGCTATGGTTCGCACACTTACGGCGCATCGCACCTTGTTTTAGACGACGACTTGTATGATATTGCTTCTATAACCAAAATAGCGGCCAGTGCCCTGGGGTTAATGGATATGTACGATGCCCAAAAACTTAATTTATATGGCACTTTGGGCAACTATCTTCCCGAAACAGTGGGCAGCAACAAAGAAAATTTGCGCATTAGAGATATATTAATTCATGAGGCTGGATTAGAAGGATGGATTCCGTTTTACGAACAAACCGTTTTTGAGCCAACCCGCAGCCAAGTTTATGCCGCCCTACCAAGCGAAGGTTATAATGTACCCGTTGCTAATAATTTATGGATGCGTAACGATTATTTGGATACCGTTTGGGAAACTATCCGGAATTCGAAATTGCCTAACCGCGGCACCTCCAAATATAGCGATGTTGGGTTTTATTATTTCAAAAAAATACTTGAAAATTTCTCCGGAAAATCCTTAGACCAATATCTAAACGATCGTTTTTACAAGCCATTGGGCTTAACAACATTGGGTTACCATCCGTTAGAATGTTTTAGCCGGAATAGCATTGTACCCAGCAGCAATGATACCGAATGGCGCTACCAAGTTATACAAGGTTACGTCCACGATATGGGCGCCGCCATGTTGGGTGGCGTTAGTGGCCATGCTGGCTTGTTTAGCAACGCCAACGACTTGGCTGTAATTATGCAAATGTTGTTAAACGGCGGGTATTATGGTGGGCAGACTTATTTGCAACAGGCTACGGTTAATTTATTTACCTCGCAGCAAAAAAATGGCAACAGACGGGG
>JBATRI010000079.1:0-3541 GCA_049292515.1 Geminicoccaceae bacterium | reverse complement strand
GTGCCGCCGCCGGCAAGGTGGTCAGCAACGTGACCAAGAACAGCACGGACGAGGCGATGGAGGGGGGCGCCAAGCTCGGGGCCATGGCCGGCGGGACCAGCCAGCGCCGGGCCAACCGCGACTCGCGGCAGCAGACGCAGACCCAGCAGCAGCAGGCCGGTGCCTACAACAGTAGCTTTGCCGCCTGTCTCCAGGCCAGGGGCTATACCGTGCAGTAGCGGGCCGGCCGATCGATCCGCTCGGGGCTCAGCTTACCCTGACCGCCGCCCGTGCCTCGAAATCGTCGCGTTGTGAGCGGATCACGCAGAACCGCTGCCCGGTCGGGGCCTGCATGACCCACCAGGTCTTGACCTGCGCCACGCGCGTGGCCCCCAGCGCTTCGAGCCTGGCGACCTCGGCGTCGACATCGTCGGTCTCGATGTCGAGGTGGACGCGGCTCTCGTGCTGGACCTGCTGAACGATGACGGCCGGCTGACCGTCGGGCACGACGAGGTCGATGTAGAGCGGGTCGTCGGAGCGGCGCACGGGGTAGCCCAGGGCTCCACCCCAGAAGGCGCTGGCGGCTTCGAGGTCGTCCGTCTTGCAGTCGATCACGACAGCACCCAGGCAGCTCTTGTGCATGGTCTTCCCTCCGCGTGCGGCGCGATCGCCCTGTTCCATCACGTTTGCTTGCACGACCTTACCGACACCGGGGCCGCATGGCATCTTGCCCCGGGCTGCAACCGGGCGCGCGCGATCGCGTTGCCCAGCTGATGCCAGCGAGCGCCGACGGCTGTTCGGTCCGGCGCGGTATTCTTGACGGATGATGGGTGACATGTCGAAGCGCTATCTCGCCGCCTTTCTGCTCGCCACCGGGCTCGCCGGCTGCAGCTGGCAGGGCCCGTCGCTCGCCGGCTATCCGGGGCTGCAGTACCAGGTGACAAGCTTCTACGACGACCGGGCCACGGAGCGGAGCGCATCCTGCCCGAACCCGCGCATGTGGTCGGTCACGAAGTACACGGTCGTCGAGGACACGCCCGAGCGGGTGGTGATGGACATCCGCTATTACTGGGTCGACGAGTCCCAGGCGATCGACGTCCAGGGCAGCAGCATGACCACCTGCCGGGACTGGGGCGACCGCACCTTCACCTTCGCCAAGACCACCGGGGGCGGCCTCGAGGTGGTGAGCATGACCGGCGCCCAGAAGCGGGCCTGAGGCCGGCCGGCTCGGCTGCCGCTCAGAACTCGCTGGGCGCACCGCCCTCCGCCGTCCGCCTGGCGACGAAGGCATCCAGCTCGTCCTTGATCGCGGGGTCGAGGGGCGGGGGCTCGTAGGCGGCCAGCATGTCCTTGAAGATCTTGTTGGCGTGCTGGGCCGCACTGGGTGCGCCGGCCTCGCGCCAGCTCTCGAAGTTGCGCCAGTCGGAGACCATGGGGGCGTAGAACGCGGTGCGGTAGCGGGCCTGGGTGTGCTCGCAGCCGAAGAAATGGCCGCCGGGGCCGACCTCGCGGATGGCGTCGAGACCCAGGGTGGCGTCGTCCACCACCAGCGGCTCCAGGAACTCGGCCACCATCTGCAGGTTGTCGACGTCGATGATCAGCTTCTCAAACGAGGCGGTGAGCCCGCCCTCGAGCCAGCCGGCGGCGTGCTTGACCAGGTTGGCGTGGCCCATGACCACGGCCCACAGCGAGAACACCGATTCGTAGGCCGACTGGGAATCGACGCTGTTCGCGGCATTGGTGTTCGACGAGCGGTAGGGAACACCGTAGCGGCGGGCGAGCTGGCCACCGACCAGGACCGCCTTCATGTATTCGGGCGTGCCGAAGGCCGGGGCGCCGGACTTCATGTCGACGTTGCTGGTGAAGCCGCCATAGATGACGGGCGCACCCTGGCGGACGATCTGGGTCAGCGCCATGCCGAGCAGGGCCTCGGCGTTCTGCTGCGCCAGCGCACCGGCCACGGTCACCGGCGCCATGGCCCCGGCCAGGGTAAAGGGCGTCATGATGACGATTTGGCCTGCGGCCGACATCTCCAGGATGCCGGCCGCCATCGGTGCATCGAGGCGCAAGGGCGAGCTGGAGTTGATCACCGTCATCACCGACGGCTCGCGCAGCAGTTGCTCGCGGTCGATGCCGCGGCCGATCCGGGTCATCTCGATGCCGTCGCGGATCCGGCCCCAACCCAGCGAGTAGGCATGGAACGCCTTGTCGGTGAGCGTGATGAAGTCGCGGATGCATTCCAGGTGGCGGAGGTTGGGGTGCACGTCGACCGGCTCGACCGGGTAGCCGCCGATCAGGTGCATCATGTTGAGCTGCTGGATCAGCTTCAGGAAGTTGCGGAAGTCCTCCTGGCTGCCGGGCCGCCGGCCGCGGTCGAGGTCTGAGCAGTTGGGCGGGCTGCTGACGTGCGAGAAGGCCATCAGGTCGCCGCCGAGCATGACGTCGCGCGCGGGGTTGCGGGCGTGCAGATGGATGGTGGCGGGGCAGGTGGCGACGGAGCCCAGGACCAGCTCGCGCGGCATCCGGACCCGCTGGCCGCCCGCCTCGACCTCCGCACCGGCTGCCTTGAACAGCGCCCGCGCCTCGGGCAGCAGCACGTCCATCCCGATCTCTTCCAGGATGGTGAGCGAGGCGTCGTGGATGGCCTCGAGCTCGTCCGCGGAGACGGCCTCCACGGCCGGGAAGCGCAGGCGCGGCTGCTTCCAGGGCAGCTGCCGGGGGCCGGTGACGTGGCCGGCTCCCCGCCTGCCACCGCGCCGACCTTCACGCAACGGAGCAGAAATCTCGCCTGAGCGCATGATATACCGGCCTTTTCTGCCATCACTTGAAGTAAGTTCAGAAGTTCTTGCACAGGCGTAGAGAGTCGTAGATCGCGGCGTGGATGTTGCGGCTGGCGACGGCATCGCCGACCCGGAACAGCTGGTACGCACCGTCGGGGTTGTGGGCCAGCGCCTGCGGCCGGCCGCCGAGCAGGGCGTCGAGGTCGACCTCGCCGTGGTTGCGCGAGGCGGCCTTGAGGCCGTGATACAGCTCGTCCGCGGCCACGGTGCCGTGCTCGACCACGACATGGTCGGTGCGGCGCTCTTCCGTCTGTTCGGTGTACATGTTCTTGAACGTGGCCACGAGCCGGTTGCCGTCGCGGCGGACCCCACGCAGGCCGAGGTCGGGCACGAACCGCACCCCGGCGGCGTAGAGCGTCTTCATGAACTGGGCGGAGTTGGTGGCACCCAGCTCCACCGCCGGCATCCGGTCGGGGACGACGAAGGTGACCTGGACGCCGCGGGCCGCCAGGAACTCGGCGACGCTGGGGCCCTGGTGCTGGCCGTTCTCGTCGTAGACCAGGACCTCCCCGCTGAGATTGACCTGACCTGAGAGCACGTCCCAGCTGCTGGCGACAAGATCCTCGCCGGGGCCGAAAAAACCGGTGTCGGGTGTGCCGCCGGTCGCCACCAGGACGATGTCGGGCGACAGTGCCAGCACGTCGTCGGTGTCCGCGTAGCTGTTCAGCCGCACCTCGACCCCGGCCAGCTCCACCTCGCGCTCGAGCCAGCCGGTGATGCCC
>JBATRI010000078.1:0-6725 GCA_049292515.1 Geminicoccaceae bacterium | reverse complement strand
GCCCACGGCCGCGATCGGCTGGCGGATGGCGGCGATCCCGGGCGGGGCGGCGGGCGGTGCCGACGGATCGGCCGGGTCGAGGAAGGCACCGGCCTCGGGCAGCAGCAGATGCGCGATGGCATCGCGCCCCACATTGCCCACCGTGCCGTTGCCGATGCGGAACGTTGCGACGATGCCATTGGCACCTTGCGCCGTCCGACCGTGCACGCCGTCGCCGAAGCGCAGCGTCGCCAGACCGGAATCGTCGACCTCGGCGCAGACATGCTCATCGAAGCCGCTGCTGTTCAAGAGATCGGGAACGGCCGTCCAGAGCGATGCGGGCGTGCCGGGCAGGGTGAGCTGGACCGTGACGGCCGGCAGCGCCTCGCGCACGTCGACGTCCAGACGATGCCGGCCGGCGATCGGCCGTCCGTTCGCGTCGACCACGCCGGGCTGTGCAGGGGTCTCGTGGGTGAGCGGCCCGAGCGGCAGCCGGGCGGTCGCAAAGCGGCTGAAACCGGGCAGATCGTCCGGAATGTCGGGCAGTGCCATGCGCCGCGTCAGCCCATGGTCGACCGGCACGACATTGCCGCGCGCGACGCTCACATGGCGGACCTCCCGGTCACGCTCGGTCCGCGTCGACAGGCAGAACGGGGTGTCCAGCGCCTGCTCGTCGGCCCAGGCGACCTCGACCAGCGGCAGACGCGGGGCCGCCGCCTCACCGGGCCCGACGGGGCGTAACACGGGCGAATCGGCCGTGCCCAGGACGGTGTCGTGGAACGCGGGGTCGACCAGCACGGCACCGCCCGGCTCCACCGAGCGCACCTCGGTCAGCCGCACGCAGCGGCGCTTGGCTGGATCCGCATCGACCGGGCTGCCCGTCGCCCCCCCCCTCACCTCCTCCAGCAACAGCCAGTCGCCGACCCTGAGCTCGGGCCGGATCGCCTGCAGACCGGCTGCCACCGCGTAGAGCCGCAGCCGCGTCGTCCCGCGCGGCAGGCAGCATTCGCCGTCGCCCTGGTCGTGGATGAAAATCGTGTTCAGCGTGCGGTCGATGCGGGTGCGTGCAGTCGCCTCGAAGACGAGCGCCTCGCGCAGCGCCGGATCGTCGTCGAACGCGGAATCGGGCCTATTCGCGATGACCGGCCCAGGGGCCGCCGCCTCGCCGACGAGCGGGCGCGTGATCCGCGTGAGGAACCGCGTGCCGATCGGCACGACGCCGTTCGCGGACGCCGTGAGCAAGGCGAAGCCGTAGGCGTTGCGCCCGTTGTGCATGCGGTGGTCGATGAGCCGCGCATGACGCTTCGCCGAGACCCGCAGCCGGCAGGTCTCGAGGAACGCCTCGGTGGCGACGGCATCCTGCGACCACGACAGAAGGTCCGCCTTGTAGGCCAGAAGCTCGACGAGTGCGGTCCCGAGCTCGGCGACCGCACCCTCCTCCCAGCGCGGGTTGCGGTTGCGGGCGAGGTCCAGCATCAGCCGCCGGAAGCTCGCGAAATCCTTGGCGAGATAGTCGAGCAGGGGCTCCTGACGCGGTTCTTGGGCGCATTCGTCGCGCGGGCGGCAGTCGAGCTCGGTCGGGCAGCCCGCCTTGAACGAGAAGCTCGCGTGATCCAGCGCCGCGTCGAGCGAGACGTGGCGGACACGGACGAGGTAGTCCGAAAAATCGCCCGAGCCGTCGAGCTGGACGAACAGCGTGTGGGGCGGATTGGCGGGCACGGGTGCCGCCACGAGCGGGCCCGGCAAAGCGCGGATTCCGGTGATGCGAACGCCGCCCCTGAGCGTCACGTCGGCACCGGTGAGGGCCGCCGGCGGCGCCTTGAGGAAGGTGATCGCGAGCCGGTAGCGCTGCGCTGCGGGCAGAGCCGGGAACTCGTCGTACTCGACGTAGTCGATCCCGTTCAGCATCGGGTGGTCGAGGATGACGGCCTTGCGGCGCTCGTCGCGGCAGATGAGATCTTGGTCGTGGCTCACGTCAGGCCTTCCCGCACGAAGCGGCCTTCCTGGCGCTCGCCATTGTCGAGCTTGCGCCAGACCACGGTGACCTCGATCGAGCCCTCGCCGACCATGGCCGTCACCTTCTCGACGGCGACGGTCCCCTCCAGCCAGCGCATCAAGGAGCCCTGCACGAGCTGCTGCGTGGAAGCCGCGAGCGCGTCGGACGCCGGCATGAACACGAGCTGCTTCAGCCCGCAGCCGAAATCCGGCCGCATCACGCGCTCGCCGGGGCTCGTGAAGAGGATCTGCTCGATCATGTCGCGGATGTGCTCGTCCTCGTCGACGACGGCACTGCGGCCGGTTCCGTCGAAGTGGAACGGATGGTCGAGCCACGCCATCGGGTCAGACCTTGTCGATGGCGGTGACGGCCGCCGACAGGCCGGAACCCCCGCTGACGACGAGCTTGAACGCCTCTGGATGAGCCGCCAGGTGCTCGACGACGGCTTGCGCGATCGCGAGGAACAGATGCCGCCGACCGCGCACCTGATCCTCCGGCCCGCTCGGCAGGCCCGGCAGCCCGTCGTCGCGCAAGAGCGCGTCGAGCCGCTGCTCGATCAGCTCGCCCAGACTGTTCGCGAAGTCGCCTTGCGTTCCTGCCTTCAGCGCCATCGCCGCTACTCCAAAAGGACCTTGGTGGATAGGATCGTGGGCGGCGGCGGCGGAAAGGGGGCCACCGCAGGTGCGGGTGTCACCGGCAGCACGCCCAGCGCCAGTTCGCCCGGGTGGACATGCGTGTTGAACAGCCCGACCAGCGTCGTCAGATAGGCCATGAGCTGATCGCCCAGCACGGCCGGATGGGCCGCCATGTCGCTGCCGTGCTGGACCAGCGGGGCCTTGGTGACGACGCGCGCCAGACCCTTCAGCGTCACCGTGCCGGTCGCGAGGCAGACCTCGATTTGGTTGGTCCCGGCGATGTCGCTGATCGTGACGTTCTGGGCCAGGTCGTCGAGCACGATCGTGAACCCTGTATCGCTGCGCAGCACCTTGCTCGTCGTCATCGCCGGCGCGCCCGCTGCTTTCGGCGGGATCTCGCCGACCGCCCACCATCCGCCGACCCAGATCGGCCGCGACACGTCGCCCGCCTCGAACTCGATCCAGACGCCAGCACCGGGCAGCGGGATCGCGTAGAACCCGGCGAGCGTGCCGGCATAGGGCGTGCAGGGGCTAGCCCAGCCGGACGGGATTTCGCCCAGCACTTCGGGGATCATCACCTGCAGCCGCCCCAGCCTGAATGGGTCCTGGTTGTTGAAGACGATCCCGCGATACTTGCCAAAATAGCGGTCCTGCGCGTCGGCTTCGGTGGCGTGGTCCTGCAGGTCGTCGAGCATGTCCGCCTCCTCCTCAGCCGGCCGCCGCCAGCGGATCCAGAAACAACTCGGCCCCGGTCAGCCCGACGCCGTTGCGCCACGCCTCGAAGCGCTGCTCGTAGCGCCCGCGCTCGATCCGGTGCGTGACCTTCGCCACGTAGTAGTTGCCGCTGTGCTGCCGGCCGGCCCCGCGGATCGCGACCGGCAAGCCGGGCCGCAGGATCCGCCCGAACTTGAGCCCGTCCACGGTCCCGGTGCCCTTCAGCGCCCGCGCCGAGCGGTTGGCGAGCGAGCGTGCCGCCAGGATCGCCTCCGCGGGATTGGCCGAATCGCGCATCACTGGCCGGGTGATCGCCGGCGGCAGGACCCGCAGCGTGGACGGCTCCAGGCCCATCGGGAACTCGGTCGAGAGCGGGGCCACCGCCGGGATCGGCGCCTTCGTGCGCGCATCGACGGCGACGCCCAGCGCCATGGTCGGCCGGAGCGCGTCGTAGGTGACCTGGAAGTCCGTGAGGTTGCTCGCCGCGCCGAAATCGCTCGACAGCGTGCCCTGTGGCGGCAGGCTCAGGAACGGCGGATGGAAATGGCCGACGTCGATCGCGCTGAAAGGCTCCGGCTGGATGTAGAGCTCGTATCCATGCAACCGCGCCGCGCGGCGCAGATAGCGGATATCCGGCTGACGTACCGTCGTCTGCGTGTCCAGCACGGTGCGGGTCAAGGGCGTGGGCCAGACCGTCAACGGCGAGGCGATCGCCGCAGCTTTCGCGAACATCTGCATCGCCACGACGTTGTCGGGCTGGTTCGGATAGGGGAACGGCTGCTCGATGTGGTTCATGAGCGTCGCCGTCGCGTCCATCGCGACCACCTCCAGCGTCGACTGGCCGGGGCGATCAGAATTCTGCAGCCGCGTCTCGCGGATATAGCCGTTGACAAGGGTCTCCGGCACGAAGCTGCCGAAGGCGAGGCGGATCGAGAGCTGGAAGTTCGGCCGGAACAGGTCGACCGTCTGCAGATCCCAGTCGCCCAGCCAGTTGCGCGACAAGGCGAAGCGCAGCCGCAGGATCGACGCCGTGTCGGTCGAGCACTCGACCTCGATGCTCTCCAGCGCGTCGACATAGGGGAACGGCAGCGGCGCCTTCATGACGCTGACCAGGAAGAAGGACGGGATGACCTGCACGCCCCCTTTCCTTCAGCGCAGCGGCAAGGCGATGCCGAGCACGCGCCCGGCCCGCTCGGTCAGCGCGTCCGGATCGAGATCGGCATTCGCATCGGCGATCCGCCACCACATCTCTGGATCGCGGAAGACCGTCCACGCGATCTGGTCGAGCCGCTCGCCGTCCTGAACCACATGGCCCATCTGGGCCGGATCGCGGCGAACGAAGCGGATCCGCTTGTAGGCGATCTCGACCCCGTCCTCGCGGACGAGCTGCGCGGTCGGAACGGGCTCGTAGCGGCTGCCGCGAAAGAACATCGCCTCGTCCCCCCCCTCAGAACAACCGATTCAAAACGGTAGGGCCCGGCCGAGCGCGCCGGTGCCCTGGCCGAGATTGAGGGCCGCCATGACCTCCTTCTGGGTGAAGGACGCCATGTAGACCCAGTAGGCCGGATCGGTGACCTGCAGGTCGCGGTAGGTCAGCACCTTCAGCCCGAGCTCGGCCTTGGCTTGGATCGGGTTCAGCCGCGTGTCGAAGGCCTGCTCGGTGATCGACAGGCTCTGCACCCGCACCGGCAGGACGCGCGACGGACCCCAGACCAGCAGCGCCAGCGGCACGGGCTCGCCCAGGATGAAGCTGCCGCCGAACGCGGCCAGCACCTGATTGGCGACGACCACGGGAAAGGCCGGGTAGAGCAGGCCCTCCAGCGCCGCCAGGACCGGATGCAGCCCGACCTCGACGGTCACATCCTGCCGGTCGGGTTGCTCGAGCTGGTCCGCGGCGTCGATCTCGACCGACAGCGTGATCGTCTCGTCGGGCGGCCCGTCGGTCCGGTGCGCATCGCCGCGCCCACCGCCCTCGGCCTGCCGCGGGCTCAGCGAGCGCGTCACCTGCTCCGGGTTATACTGGAAGACGACGACCTTAGGGACGAGCGCCGGCAGCGCGTAGGCGACGACGGCACCTTTGAGGATGCGGGGAGATCCCGGGAAGGTGCTCATGGCTTGCCCTTGTTCTCCGGAGCCACCGGGCCGAACGGCGCCGGCGCGGCGTAGTGGTGGACGGGCGGGATGCCGCCCCACTGCCGGCCCATGAACATTGCGACCGCCTTGTCGTCGAAGGCGTAGGCGAACTTGAGACCGCAACGTGCCGCGACGTAGACTCCGCGGGCGCGCTGCTCCTCCAGCTCGTCGATGATCTGGGTGAAGCGCCGGTAGCGGTTGTCCAGATCGACGACGACCTGCAACTCGCGCAGGTAGCCATAGCGGGTCTTGACCTCCCAGACCTGCCGGTTGGGGTCGATCCCGTCATACTGGGCAACGATGCCTTCGGGCGTGCGCACATGCACGTCGTCCTGGCTGCCGGTGACGTGGGTCGCATAGGCGTTGTGCCGCGCGTTACCGCCGGCGTGCGGACGGATAGGCGTGAACGTGCAGTCGCCCTCAACGCGCTTGACCCGCACATGGATCTGATCGGCCCAGGTCTTGTACTGCGCCAGGGTCGCTGCGATCGGCTTGGCGGCCGCGAGCGGCTCTGCGACCGTCGCGAACAGCTCCATCCGCCGAGTGCCGCCCGGGTCCGCCGATGCGCCACCGCCCCACAAGGTCAGCAGGCGCAGTTGGCCGTTCTCGGGCTTGGCGAAGCTCTCGGTGCCGGCGATCTGCGCCACCAGGATTCGGCCGCGCTGCGAGTCGCCGATATAGGTCGAGACGACCTGCGCCAGATCGGCCAGCGTGCGTGCCTGTCGCGTGGCGGCCTCCAGCGCATCCAGCACGTGGAAACGGCGGGTCCGGAAATGGACGGTGCCCGTCGGGGTCTGCGCCGCACCGGGTGGGCCTTGCGAGATGTAGTCGGGTGGGCTGCCGCCGCGGTCGAGCGTCGCTCTGGGGAACTCACCCTCGGCGGTCGCATCGTTCTCGTCGGCCATGATCCTGCTGCCGCGCTCGAACGCCTCGTAGAGGTCGTCCGAAGGCTGCTCGCGGGCGCTGCGCCCGGCGGAGTCGGGGGCACCCGGGGCGGGCGCCGGCGCATTCCCGGTGCCTGGGCTGCCCTGCGGTGCCGTGCGCGGCGGTACGATCACGCGGGGTGGCAGGCGTACGGGCGGCGGGCGCGGCGGAGGTGGTGGCTGATACCGCCGCAGCGCTGCCGGTGCCCCCTTCTCGTGCTGCAGCACGTGGACCAGCTCGTGCGCCAGCAGCTTCCGTCCGTCGACCGTGCCGGGTCGCCATTCGCCGGGCGCGAAGGCGACGTCGCGGCCGAGCGCAAAGGCGCGGGCTCCCAGGGTCGTCGC
>JBATRI010000077.1:0-1799 GCA_049292515.1 Geminicoccaceae bacterium | reverse complement strand
GCCAGGAACGACGGCAGATCACTGGGCAGCTCGTCCGGCACCATCACGCCCTCCATGTTCTTGCTTCGTTCACGCTACCAGCGCCGCCGCATCCGTCAACCTGCCTGAGCGTTATGGAGAGGTAGTTAAATTTACTCCATAGCGAAGTCGTCCGCAGGTGAAAATGGTGAAGCCATATATTTGACCTTCCTACTCGCCCCGCCAACACCCTTGCCAGCAACTCCGGCTCGCCGTCGATCGCTCGCAGCAGCGCCCGTACCGACGTGTCGGGGACGGAGCAGTCTTGCTCCCAGTCGCGGATGGTGCTGACCGGCAGTCGGTAGCTGCGCGCGAACTCGTGTTGAGTCGGGCCGAGTCGTCACCTGGCGATTCCGGGGACAGCATACGCAGTTAACCTTCCCAGCTTGGCGTACCACTTCTCTATACGACGCCGCAGCGGGGCTCCGGGCAAGCAATCCTTACGTCCTCATCGCGAACGGCCTGGCGCCAGCAGCACCTGCTTCAGTCGCCCGGCGATCCACTGGTTGAGGCTGACGCCCGCAGCCTGCGCCTGCGCGGCGATGCAGGTCCGGATCGACCCGTAGCGAGATTTTGCTGCTTTAGGGCCGGTCGAAGATTTCGGTGACAGCATACTCAATTAACGATTTGGCTTGGTGGAAATTACCGGTCGAGCGGGTTGGTTTCGGCTCGATCGAACTCTACCGGCCGGGTCCAGGCTCGCCCCGCACGGCGCGCTCCAGCGCCTCGCGGATGTAGCGCTGGTACGGCAACCCGCGCAGCTTCGCTTGTGCCTTGACCGCGGCAAGTAACTCTCGTGGCAGGCGCATGTTCACGCGCTCGTCCTTCGGCGCAAACTCAAACCGCATCGGCTTGAAGCCGGACAGATCAAACTCCGACAGGTCGGCCGTGTCGATGAAGCGCTCGGCGTCCTCATCCGTCAACAGGACCGGTAGCTTCTTTAGTTTGGCGTCGCTCATAGCGGCTTACCTCCTTGGCATGCATATAACGGGCGCTGATCGGGCGCACGAAAACGCGACCGGCCTGCTGCCGCAGCGTAAACACGACAATGACGTGCCGACCGTCGGCTGTGCGGCCAATGGCCCGCAACTGTTGCTCGGCAAGCGAATGCTCGGGGTCCGCGTACACCGCCGGTATACCATGGAACAGGGCCTCGATCTCGGGGACCGAAAGGCCATGCTTCTGGCACTTCGTCAGATTGCCCGCATCCCAATCGAAGCCTTCGATCCGCAATCGTCGCTCCGCCAGACAATGCCGAACTGTACACACAAACGTCTGTCAGTACAATGGCTACTCGCCGAATAAGTAAGAGATCCTGGAAGCTAGTATAAGTTTAAGTTCCTTGATGTTAGGACATGATTGCGCCATAAGCTGGCCGGTCCAACCGCAGGGATGCCGCCCATGCCAACCATGCCGTCGCCCACCCAATCCGAAGCCTCCCGCCACAACGGCGCCCGCTCCGTCGGCCCCGTCACCGAAGCGGGCAAGGCCCGTTCGGCTCTCAACAGCGTCCGCCACGGCCTCTCCGGGCGGACCTTCTTCCTCCTGCCCGACGAGGACCCCGAGGAATTCCAGGCGCACGAGGCGACCTGGCTCGCCGCCTGGCGGCCGTGCGACTTCGCCGAGCGGGATGCCGCCCTGATCGCGGTCCGGGCGCTGTGGCGCGAGATCCGCGCCGACCGGCTGGAGGCCGACGTGCTGGGGGAGCTGTTCGCGGCCGGTGGAATCGAGGACGAGGCCGGGCGGCAGGCGGCCCTGGCCGCCGGCATGCGGGCGCTGGG
>JBATRI010000076.1:0-30183 GCA_049292515.1 Geminicoccaceae bacterium | reverse complement strand
GCGGCTTCAGCCTCGGCGCGTCCTACACGCCGACCCAGCAGACGATCGGCAGCGGCGCCAACAATGGCCAGGCCTTCGGCTTCAAGGACGGCGATCTCGCGATGGAAGGCGAGAACGTGTTCGAGGGCGCCGCGGTTTATGACGGCGACCTCGGCGGCGTCGGGATCCTGGCCTCGGTGGTCGGCCTGTACGGCAAGCTGAAGAACGGTGCCGACGCCCCGATCGGCGACGGTGGCTTCGGCAGCGACTCGTGGTGGGGCGTGCAGGGCGGCGTGAACGTCGACCTGTTCGGCTTCAAGCTCGCCGGTGCGGTCGGCGAAGACAATGTCGGCGATACCAGGCGTGACTTCTTCAACGTCGGTATCGGAGCTGCGCTCGGCCCGGTGAACACCTCGGTCACCTTCGGCAAGATCTTCGACGCCAACGATGACTTCAACGAGGCCAGCGGCATCGACAAGGGTCAGAACCTGGTGGTCTCCGCGGATATCGCGCTGGCTCCCGGCTTGGTGCTGGCCGGTGACGTGAGCTGGTTCGACAACGACACCGACGTCGATACCGGTACCGGCGACACGGGTTGGGCGGCTGTCGGGCGTCTCGCCGTCGCCTTCTAAGCCCAAGACTCTTCTGGATTGGGAAGCGGCGGGCTTGGCCCGCCGTTTTTCATTCAACCCTGCTCGGCGTGCATGGTGACCATCAGCAGGTCACGGCTTTGCAGGAACTGGCCTGCAGGGTACTAAAGGCGCGGCGGTCACGTTCGTGAAATCCGTGGTGCCGTAAGCAGGATAGGTGAGTCGTATGGATATCGGTGTCCCGTTGCGCGATCTCGGTCCGGTCGACGTCACAGGTATCGCCGCAGTGGTCGACCAGCTCACCGAAGAGGACTGGACCGCGAACACGTTCCGTCAGGACGCGCTGGCGTCGAGCGTGCATGCGGTGACCGACAATATCCTGATGAAGACCGAGTGGCATCCGTCGGCCACCAGCACGGGAATCCAGTATTTCGAGGATCTGGTTCATGTCTGGGCCAAGGAGCGCGGGCTGGATCCGAAGAAATACCTGCCCATCGCGCGCGAGGACACGGATGTGTGGCCGGTCTACACCATGCCCGACTGGACCCGGTACCAGAGCGTGCTGGAGCCGATCGTCCAGCAGGTCATCGGCTACCTGAAGCAGCCGGGCGGCGTGGTCACCCGCCTCGCCTTGGTTCGGCTGCGCGCCGGGGCCAAGATCGATTCGCACATCGACAACCATGCGATGGCTGCCAAAGCTCATCGAATTCATGTGTCGCTGAGCAACACGCCTTCTGTGACCTACAAGATCGGTGGCCGAAAGTTCGAGATGAAGTACGGCCGCGCCTACGATTTCAACAATCGGATCCGCCACTCGGTCCGCAATATCGGCCGCCGCCATCGGGTGAACATCTTTATCGATTATTATGCCAATCCCGGCTTGGTCATCCGCAACCCGCTGGGCGTCGCGGCGCCTCTCTACGAGCGGGCGACCCCCGTTATCAACTGAGCCGTGCCGCCAGCGCCGGCTTTGCTCTTGCCGCAGGCGGGGTGCCACAGGGGGTCGGGCTGACGCGACCCCGGGTAGGCCGTTGCCGTCATGCATCTCGCAATTCGGCGCCGGCGATGCTATATCAACGCCCATCAATGGTGCTCGTTGGAATCGGTGGTCGCGTTGCGTTCGGTAGCTGTTTTCGTGCTTCTTCTCGGCGCAGGCGTCGGCGGGCTATGGTCCGCGGAAGCGCAGGCGCTTGAGCTCGTTGCGGGTGGTTATGGCACGACACCGACCGACGTGCCGGTGGCGAGCGGCGAACCGGTCCAGCTTAACGGGCCGTCCACGCCGGTTGGCTTGGCATTGGATTTCACGCCGCGCGATGCCAGTTTATGGCCCGCAGGCCGTGGCGACAGCACAGCACCGGACATGCGTTTTGGCCTTACCGTTCATGGCTCGCCGGATTCGCTTGATCAGCTCGGCTTTGAAAGCGCACCCGGCGCGCCGGGTCGCCGCGGACATGTGGCGGCAACCTCGGCGCTGACGGTGGGTGGCGCCATGCGTTGGTCGGACTGGAGTGTCGGTGGGGGGGTCGGGCGTGCCCAGATTCTCGGTGAGGATGTCGGCGTCATGTCCGCTAACCTGAGCTACGGCCGCATTTCGACCGAGCTTGCCTACGGACAGGGCGCATCGGCGCAAGGTGGTTCCAAGGACGTGTTGATGCTCAGCACCGACCTCGCGGCTTGGTCGTGGCTGACCCTCGAAAGCGATCTTGCCGTCGGCACGTCGCCGGGTTCGGTGGATCGGGAGCGGGATCGGAATAGCCAGCCCGTGGCGGCCGGCCGCTTCGGGCTGCGCCTGAACTTCTGAGCACGGCGGCGGCTGGCGCTCGATTTCGGTTCTGTTATGCTGCGCCAAACCCCAATTGGGCGGCGTAGCACGTATGCCGTTGCCGCGAAGATCATGGTGATGACCAGACATAGCAATTTCCGCCTTGCCGTGCTGCTGTGCACAGCCGTCGCTGCCCTGGCGTCATGCTCCGGGGAGACCACCATGCCGGAGTTCACCGTCTTCCATCCGCGCGAGCAGCGTCAGCGTGACCGCGCCGGCACGTTTACCGGTCAGGATGGCATCACCATTTTCGGCAGCGGCAACAGGACCGCCGCGGCGGAGCAGGGTGCGGGCGCCGGTGGTGGTGGCATCGGTGTCAACGCCTATCTCTGGCGTGGCGCGCTGGAGACGATCAACTTCATCCCCCTGGCGTCGGCGGACCCGTTCGGCGGCCTGATTATCACCGACTGGTATCAGCCGGCCTCGACGCCCGACGAGCGGGTCAAGGTGCACGTGCTGATCCTCGACCGCACCTTGCGAGCGGATGGCCTCAGGGTGTCGGTGTTCCGCCAGGTGCGCGATTCGCGCGGCGAATGGGTGTCCGAGCCGGTCGACCCGAAGACCGTGGCGGAACTCGAGGACAAGATTCTGACCAAGGCGCGCGAGCTTCGCATCGCCGGTCTCGAGACCACCGGCTGAGGCTCGGCCGGCCCCTGACGGCCGATCGATGCCGTCGGGTCCGGGTTCCCAAATGCTGTCGTCGCCTTGCAGATCGAGGATTCATGTCTCGTTACCCCTACCGCGCCACTGAGGCGAAGTGGCAGCAGGTCTGGCAGGATCGCTGCAGCTTCGAGGCGGCGATCGATACGTCGCGCCCAAAATATTACGTGCTCGAGATGTTCCCCTATCCGTCGGGGCGCATCCACATGGGCCATGTCCGCAACTACACGATGGGCGACGTGATCGCCCGGCTCAAGCGCGCCCAGGGTTTCAACGTCCTGCATCCCATGGGTTGGGATGCGTTCGGCCTGCCGGCCGAGAACGCCGCGATCCAGAAGGGCGTGCATCCGGCGACCTGGACCTACGCCAACATCGCCGAGATGCGCGAGCAGATGAAGTCGATCGGCTGCTCGCTCGACTGGTCGCGCGAGATCGCCACCTGCGATCCGGCCTACTACCGCCACGAGCAGGCGATGTTCCAGGACATGCTGGAGCGGGGTCTGGTCTACCGTAAGGAGAGCTGGGTCAACTGGGATCCGGTTGACCACACCGTGCTCGCCAACGAGCAGGTCATCGATGGTCGCGGCTGGCGCAGCGGCGCCGTGGTCGAGCGGCGCAAGCTGGCCCAGTGGTTCTTCCGCATCACGGCGTTCGCCGAGGAGCTGCTGCAGGCCCTGGACGGCCTCGAGCGCTGGCCCGACAAGGTCCGGCTGATGCAGCGCAATTGGATCGGCAAGTCGACCGGAGCACGGGTCCGCTTCGATCTGCATGAGCGGTCAGGGTCGGTCGAAGTATTCACGACCCGCCCCGACACGCTGTTCGGCGCCTCGTTCGTGGCGTTGGCGCCGGACCACCCGCTGACCACGGCGCTGGCTGCCGAGAATCCCGAGCTGGCGGCATTCGCCGAGGCCTGCCTGCGCGGCGGGACCAGCGAGGCCGAGATCGAAACCCAAGAGAAGCGAGGTTTCGCCACGGGCCTCACCTGCCGGCACCCGTTTCTGCCGGACGTGCGGCTGCCAGTGTTCGTCGCCAATTTCGTGCTCATGGACTACGGCACCGGCGCCATCTTCGGCTGCCCCGCACATGATCAGCGCGATCTCGATTTTGCCCGCCGTTACGAGCTGCCGGTCATCCCCGTGGTGCTGCCGCCTGGCGCCGATCCGGCGGCGTTCACCGTGGGCGACGAGGCCTATGTCGGTGAAGGTCGTCTGTTTCATTCCGCCTTTCTCGACGGGTCGGACGTCGAGGGTGGCAAGCGCCGCGCGATCGCGGAGCTCGAGGTGCTCGGCTGCGGTACGGGTGAGACGACCTGGCGCCTGCGCGACTGGGGAGTCTCACGGCAGCGCTACTGGGGCTGTCCGATCCCAGTGATTCATTGTGGGGATTGCGGCGTGGTGCCGGTCCCGCGCGACCAGCTACCGGTGGTGCTGCCCGAGGACGTCGATTTCGGGCGTCCGGGCAACCCGCTCGACCACCATCCGACCTGGAAGCATGTCGCCTGCCCGCGTTGCGGCAGTGCGGCCAGCCGCGAGACCGACACGTTTGATACGTTCGTCGAGAGCTCCTGGTATTTCGCGCGTTTTTGCGATTCCTCCGCCGCTGACCGTCCCTTCGCGCCCGAGGCGGCCGGCTATTGGCTGCCGGTGGATCAGTACATTGGTGGCGTCGAGCATGCGGTGCTGCACCTGCTCTATTCCCGGTTTTACACACGGGCGATGTCCTCGTGCGCCTATCTCGACCTGGCGGAGCCGTTCGCCGGCCTGTTCACGCAAGGCATGATCACCCACCAGACCTTCCGCGACGATGCCGGCAATTGGTTCGAGCCGGGAGAGGTGCTGCGCGGTGAGGACGGCACCTGGACGACGGTGCAGGGTCGCCGGCCCGTGGTGGCGGGTCGGGTCGAGAAGATGAGCAAGTCGAAGCGCAACACGATCGACCCGACGACGATCATCGACGGCTACGGTGCCGACACGGCGCGGCTGTTCATGCTGTCCGACAGCCCACCCGACCGCGATCTGGAGTGGACCGACGCCGGAGTCGACGGCGCTTGGCGCTATCTCAACCGGCTGTGGCGGCTGATCGACGAGCGCTTGGCCGACCTTCCGCGGACAGGCGGCGAGGGTGACCTGAGCGCCGCTGGAACCGGCTTGAAGCGGCTTCTGCACAAGACCATCGCCCAGGTCACCGCCGAGCTCGAGCGCCTTCACTTCAACAAGGGCGTGGCTCTGATCCGCGAGCTGTCCAACGCGATCGAGGCCTTCACGCCCTCGACCGGCGGTGACCGATCGCTGGTGCGGGAAGCCCTGGAAGCCCTGGTGATCATGCTCGGGCCGATGACGCCGCACTTGACCGAGGAGCTGTGGCAGCGTCTGGGGCATGACCGGTTGCTGGTGGAAACGCCATGGCCGAAAGCGGATCTCACCTGGACGGTCACAGACTCCGTCACGGTGGCCGTGCAGGTGAACGGCAAGCGGCGGGCCGAGCTCGAGGTGACGCGCGGTGCCGAGCGCGGCGAGCTCGAGGCCAGGGCGTTGGCGGAACCAGCCGTTCAGCGGGCGATGGAAGGCAAGCCGCCGCGACGCGTGATCGTGGTGCCGGACAAGATCGTGAACGTGGTTGTCTGATAGCTCCGCCCGTCCCGCCCGGCGCGCCGTGCTGGCATTCCTGGCACTCGGCGCCTGCAACCTGCGGCCGATCTATGCCAGCAAGGAGGCGGGTGTCGTCGTGCCCGATCTTGCTGCGATCCAGATCGGGCAGCTGGGCGGGCGCCGCGATCAGTACCTGCGCAACTACCTGCTCGACGAGTTCAATCCCGAAGGCGTCGTGCTGCCACCGAAGTACCAGCTCGACCTGGTGCTGCGCGAGGAATCGAACGCGCTGGCCATTCAGCTCGACGACACCGCCACTCGCGTCAACCTGATCCTCGGCGCCACCTTCACCCTGAAGCAGATCGACAACGGACAGGTGCTCTACAGCTCGGCGACCCGGCGGGTGGTCAGCTACAATATCCGCACCGATCCGTTCTCGACCATGGTTTCCAGTCAGGACGCCGAACGGCGCGCTGCACACGAGGTGGCACGGCAGATCCGTACCGTGCTCTCCTTGTATTTCGCGGATCGCGCTGCTTGAAGTTCAAGGCGGCCGGCGTCGAGAGCTTCCTCGCGCGGCCCGACCCGACGATTGCTACCGTCCTGCTTTATGGGCCCGACGCCGGTCTTGTCGGTGAGCGCGCGCGTCGGCTGACCCGCACGGTGGTGGATGATCCCGGCGACCCGTTTCGCGTCAGCGAGCTGAACGCCGAGGATCTGCGTACGTCGCCTGGGCGCCTGGTCGAGGAGGCGCAGTCCCTTTGCATGCTGGGTGGCCGGCGGCTGGTACGGGTCAGGGATGCGGCCGACGCCATCTCGCCGGCGGTGCGAGATCTCCTCGGCCTTGCGGTGCAGGAAGGCTTCGTTCTGCTCGAGGCCGGCGATCTCGGCGGAGCCTCCAGCCTTCGCCGGTTGATCGAGGAGGCACCCAAGGCCGCGGCTCTACCCTGCTATCGCGACGAGGATCGCGGTCTGGCCAGTCTGGTTCGGGCCTTGCTGACGGAGCACGGGCTGCAGGCAGCGCCGGACGCTCAGGCTTGGCTGGAGGCCCATCTGGGTGGTGATCGGGCGTTGACGCGGGCTGAGATCGGCAAGCTCGCTCTGTACGTCGCGGACCAGCCGGGCCGGCAGGTGAGCCTTGAGGATGTCGTGGCAGTCGTGGGCGACAGCTCCGTTCTGGGCCTGGACGATGTCGTGCACGCGGCGGTTCTGGGGCGGCGGGTGGAACTCGAGCGTTCGCTCGATCGCCTCCTGGCCGAGGGTCAGGTGCCGGTGCGCCTGCTCCGGGTTGCCGCCGCCTTCCTGCTTCGCCTGCTGCGGCTGCAGGGCAGCATCGAAGCCGGGGGCTCGATCGACGCCGCCCTGGCCGCCGCCCGGCCGCCCATCTTCTTCCGCCAGCGGCCGGTGATGGCCGAGGCCCTTCGCCGTTGGCCGGCAGACGCCTTGGTGAGCGGTCTGGCGCTCTTGCAGGCGGCAGAGATACGGTGCAAGACCGCAGGTGCGCCGGATGCGCTGATCTGCCGGGCGGTCTTCGTGCAACTGGGCGCGCTGGCAGTGCCGGCCCGCCACTAATACGGTGCGGTGGCCTTGTAGCTGAAGTGCAGCGGAGGCGATGCAGGATGCGCCCGACGCCGAAGAGGGGGAACCGTGCTCCGCTACTTGGTGCATCGCCTGCTGGTCATGGTGCCGACGCTGGTCGCGATCAGCATGATCGTCTTCATCATCATCCAGCTGCCGCCGGGCGACTATCTCACCACCATGATGGCCGAGCTGCAGTCGCAGGGCGAGGCGGCTTCCGCAGGCAAGTTGGAGTATCTGCGCGCGCTTTATGGGCTCGATCGCCCGATGTGGCAGCAATATCTGTACTGGGCCTGGGGGCTCCTGCACGGTGACCTGGGCTATTCGTTCGAGTACGACCGGCCCGTAACGGAAGTGATCGGCGACCGGGTCTTCCTCACCTTCGTCATTTCGTTCGCCACCATCATCTTCACCTGGATCGTCTCGTTCCCGATCGCCGTGTACTCGGCCACGCACAAATACAGCGTCACCGATCACGCCTTGACGTTCGTGGGCTTTCTGGGTCTGGCGACACCGAACTTCCTTCTGGCCCTCGTCCTGCTCTACGTCGCCAATGTCTGGTTCGGCACGTCGATCGGCGGGCTGGTCGATCCGCAATATCTCGACCAGCCGATGAGCTGGGCCAAGTTTCTCTCCGTGCTCGAGCATCTCTGGGTGCCGGTCGTGGTGATCGGTACGGCGGGCACCGCGGCCATGATCCGTCGGCTGCGGGCCAACCTGCTCGACGAGTTGCAAAAACCCTACTACGTCACCGCCAAGGCCAAGGGCCTGCCGCGCTGGAAGGCGCTGGCGAAGTACCCGTTGCGGATGTCGCTGAACCCGTTCATCGCCGACATCGGCAGCCTGCTGCCGGAGTTCATCTCGGGCTCGGCGCTGGTCTCGGTCGTGCTGTCGCTGCCCACCACCGGGCCGATCCTGGTCCGTGCCCTGCAGACCCAGGACATGTATCTCGCCGGTTCGTTCCTGATGCTGGAATCCTTCCTGGTCGTGATCGGCGTCCTGGTGTCCGATCTGCTGCTGGCTTGGCTCGACCCGCGCATCCGGTTCGGGGGAGGGCAATCGCGATGACGCCGCAGCCGACGATCAAGGCGTTGCCCGACCGCTACGTCGACCGTGAACCGTTCGATCCGCAGGACGTCGAGAAACTGACGCCGGAGCAGGAGCGGTTCTTTACCGCCTCGCAGTGGCGGCTGATGTGGTGGCGGTTCAAGCGGCACCATCTGGCGGTGGTATCGGCGGCCATCCTGCTGCTGTTCTATGTCGGGATCGTCTTCGTCGAGGTGCTGGCGCCCTACAACGTCAACACCCGCAATGCGAAGTTCATCTACGCGCCGCCTCAGCAGCTGCACATCATTCGCGACGGCAGCCTGGTCGCACCCTTCGTCAACGGCTACAGTTACCGGCTCGACATGGAGACCCTGAAGCGCATCTACACGCCGGACCCGGCCAAGCCGCAGACACTGCGGTTCTTCTGTCGCGGCGACAAGTATCTGTTCTGGGGCCAGTGGGAAGCGAACTTCCATCTCGTTTGCCCGGCCGAGGGTGGCACCTTGTTCCTCATGGGCACCGACCGCCTGGGTCGGGACATGCTGTCCAGGGTTCTCTACGGCGCCCGCATTTCGCTCACCGTGGGTCTGTTCGGCATTGCCGTCAGCTTCACGCTGGGCATCATCCTGGGCGGCATCTCCGGCTATTATGGCGGCTGGATCGACAATGTCATCCAGCGCCTGATCGAGATCCTCCGCTCGTTCCCGATGATCCCGCTGTGGCTGTCATTGTCCGCGGCCATGCCGGTGACGTGGGATCCCTTATGGGTGTTCTTCGGCATCACCTTGATCCTCGGCCTGATCGACTGGACCGGCCTCGCCCGCTCGGTGCGCTCAAAGGTCCTGGCGCTGCGCGAGGAGGAGTTCGCCCAGGCTGCCCGGCTCATGGGGGCAGGGCCGGCACGGATCATCGGGCGCCACCTGATACCTTCCTTCATGAGCCATCTCATCGCCTCGGCCACGCTCTCGATCCCGGGCATGATCCTGGGCGAGACCGCGCTGTCGTTTCTGGGCCTGGGCGTGCGCGCACCGATGGTGAGCTGGGGCGTCCTCCTTAACGACGCCCAGAACGTCAACGTGATCGCCCTCTACCCGTGGCTGATGCTGCCCGTGGTGCCGGTGATCATCGTCGTGCTGGCGTTCAATTTCATGGGCGATGGCCTGCGGGATGCGGCCGACCCGTATGGCTGAGGCTGTACCCAACCTGGTAGCAACCAGCACGGCACGTCATGTCATTGCGGCTTTAGTCCTGCGGAATTTGCGCCTATAACTCGGGCAGCGGCTCGGCACGGGCCGAACTCATCCGAGCGCCGGAAAGTCGACGTCCGCGATGCGCGTTCTGCAAATCGTCCATGCGCCCGATCCCGGTGGCGTCCTGACCTTGGCCCAGACCCTGGCCGACGGCCTGGGCCGTCATGGGATCACGGTCGAGACGGTCTATCTGTTCGACCAGATCTCGTCCGGCAAGCTCACGCGCCTCGGCGGCGCGCTGCGGGCGGCGGGACGCATCCTGACCGGCCGCTACGATGGGCTCATGGCCTATCAGGCGACGGCCTGCATTGTGGTCGGCACCATCGGCTGGCTCAAGAGCATCCCGGCGCGCGTGGTCCATCAGACGACGCAGCCGTCGGAGACGATAGCCCCGATCCGATGGCTGGACCGTCTGGTCGGCGCGCTGCGCCTCTATCCGGTCAACGTCGTGAACAGCCTGTGGACGCAGTCGCAGTTCGCGAGCTACCCCGAACCGTACCGCCGCTCGCTGCGGCTGATCGAGCATGGCGTGACGACACCGGTGGCCCGGCGCACACGCGGCGAGACTTGGCAGGCGTACGGCGTGCCGGACGACGGCCCGATCCTGCTCAATACCGGGCGGCTGGCCGATCAGAAGAATCAGGTGGTGCTGATTCGAGCGCTGCCCAAGCTGCCGGGCGTGCGCCTCGTCATCGCCGGCGGCGGGCCGTTGCAGGCCGACTACCAAGTGCTCGCGGAGCAGCTCGGTGTCGCCGACCGGCTGCACATGCTGGGGGCGGTGCCGTACGCCGACATTGCCGACCTCTACGACGCCGCCGATCTGTTCGTGTTCCCGTCGGTCCACGAGACCTTCGGCATCTCGGCTGTCGAGGCAGCGCTGCTGTGCCGGCCCACGGTCGTGGCCGACCTCGTCGTGTTGCGCGAGGTGCTGACGATCGACGGCATGTCCGAGGTCGTCTTCGTCGAGCCCCATGACGTCGATGGTTGGCGGCAGGCGATCGCCACGATGCTGGCGAGCCCGCCGCCGCCCGAGCACTTGGCCGCGTTCGCGGCGCGGATCGCGGATCGCTTTTCCGAGGCGAAGATGATCGGGCGGTATGTCGACCTGCTCCGGCAGCTCTACCCGGGCCAGCCGACCCGGCCAGCGTGATGCGGCCCCGCACCTCGGCAGCGGTTCATAGTCGATGGAGCATCGTATGGAGACCGTGACCATAGGTATCGCCAGCCTCGGCCGGCCGTGCCTGTCGCGTACGCTGCAATCGCTCTGTGCGATCGAGATCCCGCCGGGCTACACTGTCGAGATCGTCGTCGCCGACGATGATCGCGGCGGTGCCGCCAGGGCACGCATTGCCGATGGCGAGCCATGGGGGCTGCCGGTACGCGGCCTCGCGGTCGGCGCCGGCAACATCTCCGCTGCACGCAATGCCTGTCTCGATGCCACCACGGGCAGCTGGCTGGCCTTCGTCGACGACGACGAGTGGGTGGATCCTGACTGGCTGGTCCGCATGTTCGCGGCGTGCGAGGAGTTCGGCGCCGACATCGTGGTTGGGCCGGTGTTCCCGCAATACCCGCCGGGAACTCCCGCCTGGCTGGTCGCGGCCAACCCGATCTATAAGGACATGGGCCCGCGCGGCCTGCGGATCGACACGGGGCGCGCCGGCAACGTCCTGATCCGTCGCGCCATCGTCGAGCAGGCGCAGGCGCGGTTCGACCCGGCATTGGGCAAGACCGGGGGCGAGGACACCGACTTCTTTCACCGCCTGTACAAAGCCGGTGCGGTGATCGTGGTCACCGACGACGCGCGCATCTACGAGGAGGTGCCACCCGGCCGACTGCAGCCGAGCTACATGCGCCGTCGGGCGCTGCGCGCTGGCCAGTCCTACGCACGGTTCCGGCTGCGCGATCGGCGTGGCCTCTATCCGTCCGGGCTGCTGTTTCACCTCGATGCGGCAGCCAAATGCGCGGTCGGCTTCGCCGGGGCTTGGCTGCTGCGGCCGGTGCGGCGGGGCGGCTCGCTGCGTCTGGAGCAGAAGGCCTGGATGAACCTCGGCAAGCTGCGGCAGATCACCGGCCTGGCACTGCCGTCCATGTATTGACGCGGTAGCGCCAGCCCCGCACCGGCTGGCGCAGGGTCGAGCCGATCCACATGCGCCAGGAACTCAGCCGGGCGAGCTCACGGTCCAGAACCCAATCGCTGCGGACCGAGTTGCGTGGGACGAGCCAGGTCGTCTGTGCGGCTCGGCCCTCCAGGCTGGTATGGACGGAGCGGTAGCCGGCTTCCAGGATCAGCCGCAGGACGCGTGCGTCGAAAGCGCCGAACGGGATCGACACCTCATCGACGCGCGCACCCAGGCAGTCTTCGATCGACGCGCGCGCATCATGCAACTCGCGCCGCATGACCGCATCCGAGCACTTGGTCCAGTCCACGTGATCGTGGCCGTGGCTGCCGATGGTCATCCCGCCTGCCGCCATCTCGACGATCTCGTGCCGGGCCAGCGATCCCGGCTGATCGAGGCGGCCGGCGAGCACGAAGAAGGTGGCCTTGAGGCCCGCCGCTTGCAGCATCGGGTAGGCGATCTGGTAATCCGACGCGTTGCCGTCGTCGAAGGTGATGGCCGTTGCCGGATCTGCCTTGGCCGAGGCCAAAGCCTCGGCCAAAACGGAACGGTTCACCCAATAGCGCGCTTCGCCGGCATCGATCGACCGACCGGGCACGCCGATGCCGTGAAACGTCAGCACCAAGCGGCGCGGCAACACATGCCCGGCCCAGGGAACGATCCGGTCGGCGACACCCGTCATGTCGCCGGCACCGGGGCAAACTCGAACGACAGGCCTATCGCCGCGTCAGGTTGATGAGGCCCTGGAGATGGGCCAGCCGCGTCGGATTGGGCGTCTCCCAGTCTTCCGACAATATCCCTCGCGGCTCGCCATTCGCGTTCCAGGAGAACCAGACCCAGTCGACCTTGCGCTGTGCCAGATAGAGGCTCATGGCATCCGCCCACTGCCGGTCGCTGGTCGTCTCCAGGCGGGAGCCGAACTCTCCTATCAGCACTGGAGCAATGTTCTTGGTCTCGATAAAACCCCAATACTTGTCCCAAACGGCGGGCATATTCGCTGGATAAGTGGGATCGGAAAACCACGGCTGTGTCCAAAGGGAGTTTGGATAGTCATGCGTTGAATAGACCAGCTTGTTGGACAGCGCAAGCTGGATCGGATAGTCTTTGACGCCCTCGAGTTCGCCACCCCACCAGTAATAATTGTCGCGATAGAACCTGAGCCCTTCGACGATGATCAGCCAATTCTTGTTGACCGCGCCGATCGCGTCGCCGGCTGCCTTGGCTGCCCTGGCCCAGTCATCCTGATCGCCCGTGCCCCAGGTCCCGGTGGGCTCATTGTACAGATCGGCGCCGATCACCGTCGGGTTGTTCGCATAGCGCCGCGCCAGCGTCTGCCAATCGGCGATCCACTGGGCCTCGCTGCGGGTGGAGCTATACCAGTACCCGTTCGACTCGCCGTTGGTTGTCGGCTGAAGAGAATGATTGTCGAGTATGACCTTGAGACCTTTGGTGCCCGCATAGGCAATGATCATATCCAGGATCTCCATAGGAGATTTACCCTGAAGATCGGGGTTCAGTCTGTATAGGATTGCACTTACGGATTCTGGTCCCGCTGTCAATATTGCGCTTGAAAAAGGCAATCTTATCGTATTGAATCCTAAAGACGACATTTGATCCATCATCAACCGAAATGGACGTGCCCAAAGCCCATGGACTACCATGTTGGGTGTCTCGAATCCGAACCAATTGACTCCCAGAATTCTTATTTCCCGTCCGTTTGCATCGACGATATTGCTTTTGTTGGTCTTCAGATAGCCTGAAGGCAGCTCATTGAGGGCGGATGCCGGCGAGGCAAGCAGCAGCAGACCCGCAAAGATTCCCGCGGCCAGCGCTACTAGACTGCGTCCCAGCGGTCTCATTTTAACCCGGGACATGTGTAAATTCCTTCCCCTTTGCGGTGCAGTATAACCTTGAGCTTGGATAAGCTTAGCTATTAATCTCTCTGGTTGTGATCGGAGAAGGGTTGCCAGTCTGCGACGAGGCGTCGCAGAAGCTTCAATAATAACCCTAAAGGTTGTTGTTATTTTGATTTTAATAAACCATTTATGTTTAGTTGGGCAGCGTGGAGTTGAAAGTTTGGATCTTGGCACTTGAGTTCGTTGCGACTGAGCGAACTGCCTGCGCTCCTACGGTTGCGTTTGAAGGCATATTGGACGCGAAATGCTGCATTGCAGCGGTTGCATTCATGCGGGCTGCCCATCGCTCAATTGCGGCGGCGGCCATTACGGCAACGTGGATTGTCGTTCATACGGCCGCGGCAGCGTCGGCCCGGAAGCGGCTGAGATGGTGCGCAGCGTTCGCCGTCAGGTGTGGCGCTTACCCATTCAGGGCGCACGACGGTGGTAGCTCGGTGCCGAGCGATGACGCAAGGGTTGCGTCAAAGTCATTGATCGTAGAAGTAAGACTTTATCTAATTAGTTTACAAATATAGAGTTTCTTTGTCACGAAATAAATAAAAAATGTCAAGCATTTCGAGGGCCGCCGTCAAGCAGCAAGCCCCTTGATTGCAATAACTGACTTTACCAGGCCCATAAAACGTTCCTTGCGTATCGCCGCGTCTGGAAAGAGGCTCGCCATCTGGGCGATATCCAGCATGCTGGCGTCTTGAATGGTTCGTACCGCATCACGGACATTGTCCTGACGACGCCAGAATCCACACGTCCTGTGGAGCAGAACCCGATATCTGAGCGACTCCGGCAACCAGTGCAGGAATGCGGTCCGGGCGTGCGGCTCGATCGGGAACCAGAAATATGGCGTCTGGACCAGATAGCGTCCTGCGACACGACGGACCTCGTCCGCCATCCGCTCCATGTCCGCCCAGCGGCCGACATGCTCGATGACCGAATTGGAGAAGGCGATGTCGTAAGCACCATCGGCAGCAAACGACAGATTCCGTGCATCCCCTTGCCGCATGACAACGGCGGGATTGGACTCGCCGAAATCAGCGTGGCCGGGATCAAAATTGACGCATACGATGGAGATGCGGCTAAAGTCGAAGAAATCACGCCAAGTGTACCAAAAGCCGTTTGTTCCTCCAACATCAATAATGCTGCAATGATCCTGCTTGCTCAATACCTGATCAACGAGTGATTTTAACAGGAGAATGCGATCCCGGCGAAACTTATTGTCTTTGGATGTAGAGCTCACATCAACCATTGTCGCGTCCTGGGGTCGGGCGGTGCGTACATGTTGCCGCGCAGCATAGTGAGCCGGCGGGGGAAGTGAAGCCCGCCACCTGAGGTTTCGCCGCTGAATGCGCCAGCTGCGACATCTGGCCTCTCCCCGCATTGATTGTCCAGCCTTCGGGTCTGTAATCCTTCAGATTGGCTTTGCGGCCGTGGTGCCCAGAGGTTTGGCGCGGCCTCTTTTGAACGCCCCGGTTGGCGCGTCATCAGCGCTCGCCATCGTCGGTCATCGCATGGACGGCAAGAATGGGCTACAGGTGCGGCGATGCTCGGTTGGGGTGCCGCGCGGCGGGGTGCGGTTCCCGGTCGCTCCGCGAGCAGGATGCCAACCGGTCGGGAGCGGGGCCGACATGTTCCATCAACGCACCGCTCCGGCCGCGAGCCTGCACGCCGGACGAGATACGGCCGGCTCGTGGCCGAGGCCTGGCACCGCGCGGCTGCGCGCCGATCATGTCGCCGACCTGCTGACGGTGATGTTGGTCCTGTACACCATCCACGTGCTGACCCCGGTGCTGGTGGCGCCCGATTTCATCAACCTGGAGCTCAGCTCCGAGGTCGCCGAGACCTCGGAAAGCAATCTGGTCAATCAGCTGTTCTGGCTGCTGGCCACGGGTCTGGGGGTGATCGCCATCCTCCCTGTCTGGCGCCGCGCGCTGAGGACGGTACTGACCAGCAACTCCTGGCTCGCCGGCATCGCCGGACTGGCGCTGATCAGCGCGGTCTGGGCCGTCGCGCCGGGGATCTCGCTGCGACGTGCGGTGCTGCAGGTGATGGTGATGTTCTGCGTGGTCGCCGCCGTCGGCGGCAGTCGTTCGACCTGGCATTGTCTGATGATGCTGTACCTGTCGATGGCAATCGGCATGGTCGTCCATCTCGCGGCCGTGGCACTGCCCGGCACTTTCGACTGGCAGGGCGATTTTCGCGGTGTGTTCGACGACAAGAATGGTCTGGGCGCCGTCGCGGCGATCGCCATTCTCATCGGTGGGGCGATTCGGCCGGGCCTCGAGACGCGCGTGCAGCGGCGGCTCAACCTGGCCTATCTCGGTGGCTGGCTGATCATCGTGGTGCTCGCCCACTCCAAGACCTCGTTGGGCATGGTGGTCATCATTCCCTCCGTGGTCTTCGCGCTCCACCTGCTCGCCCGTCTCACCAAGCTCAGCATCGGCATCTATCTCACCGTCCTGCCGGTGATCATCGCGGCCGTGCTGACCTTCCTGATCGGGGGCCTGGGCATCCCTCCCATGAGCTTGCTGGCGCTGATCAGCCCTGACGCCACCTTCACGGGCCGAACCTTGATCTGGCAGTTTGCCCTGGACTCAATGCATGGCCACTGGCTGCTCGGCTACGGCTATCAGTCGTTTTGGAATGTCGGCCCAACCTCGCCCAACCTGAAGGCCGATGAGCCTTTCATTCATCTGCTCAACCAGGCGCATAGCGGCTATCTCGATGTGGCCCTGTCGATCGGCGGGGTCGGCTTGTTCGTGGTACTGGCGTCAGTCGTGCAGGGCTTTGTGAGCGCTTCGCGCGTTCGCGTGAGCGATCCCGCAGTCTATCGAACCACCTGGGTGCTGATCATCTTTGCGCTACTCCACAATGGTACCGAGACGTCATTGGTGCGCGGCTACGCACCGCCATGGTTATTCCTGCTTTTCGCCTTGACATTGGCCGCACGTGCTGCCGACGAGCGGCGTTACTCACCAGCTCGCGACTGAGCCGTGACGGTGCGCTCGATACCGCATTGCACACATTGCGGCTCCGTGTTTTTGTCGCCTTATGCGTGCTTTTCATCGTTGACCGTGAAAATGAGGCGATTCGAGGGGCAACGTGGAGGTCATGCGGCAAGCAGCGATGCATGACAATATCTGGCCGAGGATGGGGTATTGCATCGTCAGCGACAAACGGATCGGGTTCCCTTCGGACCGGCTATTCCCACTATGATTCGACGTCCGTGCCTCGATCCGCTGGCACCACACGGAGCACCCACAGCCGATCCCCTGCACGGTTCGTCGTGGTGGACGTAGGCGAGATGCGTGGGCGACATCGGCGTCGCGGCACGAAAGCCGTGATCTTGCATCTTGCCGCGGACTATCCGAACGCCAACCGTCGCGAGACCACCCAGGCGGTGCGCAATTTCGTGCTGGCCAATCATGCGGTCGACCACGTTGTGGTGGCGTTGACGCGCTCCGCCGATCCCAGGCGGCAGAATTTGCTCGATGGCGACGGAGCGGGCGACGGCCGCGTCGTTTCGATGCGTTATTGGGGGCTTCCGAAGGGCCTGCTCCTGCAACTTTCCATGGCCATCGTCGTTCGCCGCGTACGACGTCTGCTGGCCCAGCGACATGTCACGGTGGACCTCATCCATGCGCACAAGCTGTGCTACGAGGGCATTGCCGGTTACTACCTGTCACGTCGGCTGGGTGTGCCGCTGGTCTGCTCCGTGCGCGGCGACTCGGAACGGTTGACGCTGAAGTTCCTGCCGCACTACCTGCCGCTGTTTCGGCGCATCGCCCAGCATTGCCAGCGCCTCTACTACGTCTCGGCCTGGATCCGCCCCGTCATCGAAGGTCGCCTCGGCGCTCCACACAGCCGTGGGGCGCTGCTGCCCAACTTCTGTGATGGCACCAGCCTCGCCCCGGCTGAGTTGCCGGACGCCGATCGGTTGGTGAGCATCCTCCACCTCGATGTCTTTGCGAAGAAGGGTCTAGACCGACTGCTGGCCGCATTCGCCCAACTCGCCCGTCGGCATCCTGGCGTAACCCTGGACATTATCGGGCGTGGCGCGCCGGCGAGCATCCGGCAAATCGAGGCGCTGATCGACGCTGGCGGCCTGCGTGACCGGGCCCGGTTGCTCGGCCCATTGCCGCGGGCAGAACTGCTGGCAAGGCTGCCCGGATACGGTGCGATGTGCCTGCCGAGCCACAACGAGACATTTGGCATGGTGTATGTAGAGGCCCTGCTCAGCGGCGTGCCGATTCTCTATTCGCGTGGAACCGGCGTCGACGGCTTCCTTGACGGCATAGAAGGTGCTGTTGGGGTCGATCCCGGCTCGACCGACGACATCCTGGCGGCGCTGGAGACGCTTCGGGCCGACCATGCACGCATGCGGGCCTGGCTGATCGCGCACCACGATGCGGTCGCCGAACGGTTCGCCGCCGAGGTCCATATCGACCGCTACAACCGCGACCTGGAGCTAACGTGATGCTCGGCCGACTGCGCAGCCCGCTCATGCTGTCGCTGGTCGATCAGGTACTGGTCAGTGCCGCAAACCTGGGGCTGAGCTTCTGGCTGATCAGCCGCTGGCCGCCTGCATCGTTCGGCGTCTTTGCGATCGTCACCAGCATCTCGCTCACCGGACTGGCGCTGCACCAGGCGCTGGCCGGCTCGCAGCTGCCGTTGATGCAGGCCCGCGCGACCGACGAAAGGGAGAGGGGCGAGGTCCTGGCCACCGCTTGGGCCATTGCGCTGGCGGTGGCCCTCAGTGCGGGCCTGGCGACTGCCGTCGGCTTTGCACTGCTCTCCCCGGTGACCGGTGAGACGGTGGCGCTCCTCGCAGGATCGTTCGTGGCACTGCACGTCTGCCGCGAGCATATCCGCACCTATCATTTCGCGGTGTTTGAAGTCGGGCATGCGGTGATGAACGACTTCGTTCACGCAAGCATCGTCCTGGCCATCATTGCAGGTGCGGTCGTACTCCACGTCGAGGTCGACCTCGCGCTGGTGCTGGCGGCGCTGGCCGTGGCGTCCGGGGTCGCCTTGCTGCCGACATTGTTGTCGCGCCGTAAGGATTTCGCGCTGCGTATGGATCGAGAGGTACGCCGGCGCATGCGCGCGCTCTGGCAGGAGCATGGCCGCTGGGCACTTTTGGGAGCCAGCGCCGCCGAGATGCAGACCCGCGGCCATGTCGCGGCGGTCAGCGCCTTCTTCAGCGTGGCGGACCTCGGTATCATTCAAGCCGCACTGATGCTTTTGCGGCCGATCGGTCTGCTGGCGAGTGCCTGGGCCAAGATCGCCCGCCCGGCCATGGCCCACATGTTTGCCCAGCAGCGCGTCGCGGCAGCCGTTCGCTACGCCCATCTCAGTGCCGTTGGCTTCGCCGTGGCGACACTCCTCTATCTGATCGCCTTGTGGTTCTGTTGGCCGGTACTTGCCGCCCACGTCCTGCCGCCTGCCTATCACGGCCTGCAGGCAGTGGTGCCGCTTTGGGGAATCGCCACGCTGTTTGGTCTGCTCCGCTCGATCTACAGTCTTGAAGCGCAGTGCGTGCCCATCTTCCGCGAGGCCTTCTACGCCAGCGCGGTCGCGATGGTCACCGTTTTCGCAGGCTTGGTCCTGGCGGTGGTGTTCGGGACGGCCACCACCACCGTGCTCGCGGTTGCCGCCGGGGAAACGGCGGCGCTGGTCGTGCTGCTGCTGATTCTGCGCCGCCGCTTCGGTCGTCCGACCGATCTTCCCGTTCCTGCTACAGCGCCCTAGGAGAGCCACGGCCGATGGCTCGAACCGAGCAGCGACATGGACGGCACGAGGATCGACGGGACCAGCGGTCGGCACAGCCCGCCGCAGGTGCTCTTGCTGGGGCGTTCGACGAGTTCCCGAGCCCCGAGGAGATTTTACGGGTCATCGGGCGGCAAAAGCTGCTGATCGCGCTGATCGTCATACCGCTGACGCTGATGGCTGCCGCCTACGGCGCGCTTGCCCCCGACCGCTACCGGGCAACGGCCGTGCTGGCCTTGGTGCCGAAGGACGCGCCGCTTTCCAATCTCGGCGCGACGCCGGGACAGCTCATCCGCGACATGCCGGTTCTGGCCACGCAGATCGAGGTCATCCAGTCGCCAAGCGTGCTCGGTGAGGTGGTCGATAATCTCCACCTCCAAGCTGATGCGGCCTTCACCCATCCGATCAGCGCCAAGACGCGGCTGGTCGCGCTGGCCAAGACGGCACTGGTCGGGCTGGGCTTGACGACCAAGGGCGGCATTGCCGCCGAGATCTTCGATCGGCCCAGAACCGACGCGCCTCCCCCGACGCGCGAGGAGCTGATCCGCTCTGTGGCCGCCGGGCTCTCGGTCGAGCAGGCTGGCCAAAGCTACGCGCTGACGGTTTCCTACACCGGCACCGATCCGGCGCTGGCGGCTTCGATCGTGAATGAGACGGCGCGCGCTTTTGTCCGCCGGCAGCTGGCCGACAAGCTGGCCGCCTCCGCCGGTGCCGCCGGTTACCTGAGCACGCGCCTGGCCGAGCTGCGTCGCGAGGTCGAGCAGACGGATGCCAGTCTCGAGCAGTATCGGGCCGAGCACGACCTGCCCGTCGACGGCGCCGAGGACATGCTGGGCAAGCGCGTCAACGCCCTCAACACGGAGCTGATCGGCGTTCGCAGCGAGATTGCGGTGACCGAGGCGCGGGTGCAGCTGCTTGAGAAGCTGCGGCACAATCCGGATCCGACCGAGCTGGCACGGGCGCTGGACACCGGCGCCGCGCAGGCGCTGCAGCTTGAGGAAGTGGCGCTGGCGCGACGTCGGGCGGAACTGTTGGCCAGCTATGGCGAGCGCCACCCGCTCGTGCAGGCGCTGCGGGCCGACCAGGCAGCGCTGCGCCAGAAAATCCGCAACGAGGCCGAGCTCAGCTTGGCCGACGTGCAGCGTGGACTGAACCTGCTGCACGTCAAAGAGGCCGAGATGAGTCGTGCGATCAAGGCCGCCGAGGACAATATTGCCGGCGACCAGCACGCGATCGGACAGGTGGCGAATCTGAAGCGCGATGCCGATGTCAACCGCAAGCTCTATGAAGAGCTGTTGACGCAGCAGAAGCTGGTTCAGGAACGCCAGGCACTTATCCAACCCGACGTGCAGGTGATCTCTGAAGCCTCGGCCGATATCCGCAGCTCGGCGCCGCCGTTCCTGTTCTTCCCGGTCGTGGCCTTCGTCGGCTCATCAGGGTTGGCGGCGCTGCTGGCCTTGATTCTCGATCGCAGGGACGGCCGGATACGCTCGGCCCGCCAGCTAGAGCACCTATTGGGCCTGTCCGTCCTTGGCCGTCTGCCGACCGTACGGCAGTTCCATACGGCCCTGCCGGCAAGATTTGTCAGCACTCACCCCGCCAGCGCCTACACCGAAGGATTACGGCAGATCTACCATGCTCTCGACCGGCATCGGCACGAGGACGGTGCGTTGGTCGTGCTTCTCACCAGTACGGCCGCCGGGGAAGGCAAGTCATCGACCACCGCCGGCTTGGCGGGGCTGCTGTTACATTCGGGCAAGCGGGTCGCGGTCATCGATCTCGACCTGCGCCGACCACGTCTGGCACGGTTGTTCGACGTGGACCCGTTCACCCCCACGATCAACGACCTTCTGGTGGCGCCGGCCGAGGTCTGGATTCGCCGGCTCCACGCCCTGACGCCCGAGACCTTCGCGGTCATACCGGCGCGCACGTCGCGGGACGACATTCTTCCGCTGCTCGAGAGCCGTCGCCTCGGGGCGACGGTGAAGGCGTTGCGGCTGAGCTTCGACTACGTGCTGATCGACACCCCGCCGGTGCTCCCGACCAGCGACGCCTGTTTCCTCGCGCGGCACGCCGACGTCTCGATCCTGGTGTGCGCTTGGCTCAAGACCGAAATCACCGCAGTCCGCGAATCGGCCGATAGACTGGGCGCGCCTGGATTGGCGCCGCTCGTCGGGCTCGTGCTGAACATGATCGACCCGTCGGGCTATCGCACCTACGCGGCGAGCTACGGCGAACGACTGCCCAGCGAGGGCCGGTACTCCTCGTACCCTTGATCGGCGCGGGTCTAAGCCGGCGGGCGGAGAGAATCGTCCGCGTTCCGCTGCCAGGAAGCGCGAATCTTGTCGGGCAGCTGCATCGGATCGAACGGCTTGGCGATGACGTCGATCGCGCCCAGGGACCGTAGCCGCTCCACCTCGGCCGTCTGCACCTTTGCGGTCATGAAGATGGCAGGGGTGGCGGCGGTGGCGGGCAGCCCGCGAAGGGCGGCGAGCACCGCCGGACCATCCATCTCCGGCATCATCACGTCGAGCAACAGGAGCTGCGGCGCGAAGTCTGCGGCGCGTGTCAGCGCCTCGGATCCCGAGCCGCACGCCGCGATCTCGAAGCCGCCGACGATCTCCAGCGAGAACACGGCCACCGTGCGGATGTCGTCGTCGTCATCGACGTAGAGAATGCGCGTCAATGGCTCAGCGGTCATCCGCAAGTTCCTCGAGAAAAGCCCCTGCGGGTTGGGTTCCGGCCGTACCGGACTGCAGGCGAGCGAGCGTTATCCAGAACCGGCTTCCCCCATCCGGCAGTGGGCTGACATAACTAACCGTTCCGCCGTGCTGTTCAATGATCGCCTTGACGATGCTGAGACCGAGGCCAGTCCCCCGGCTGCGTCGGGCGTCGCCCGACTCGGCCTGCGCGAAGCGTGTGAACAGCCGTGGCTTGAACGAATCCGGTATGCCGGGGCCGAAGTCCCGCACCGATACCGTGACCCGATCTGCGTCACCCTCCACACCGACCAGCACCTGCCCATGTTTCGGTGAAAACTTTACCGCATTGGAGATCAGGTTGGCGAGCACCTGCTGCAATCGGCCGAAGTTTCCAAGAACGGCCATTGCCGAGCCCGGGTCGCCGGTGATCCGGAGTTGGGCGTGGTGAAATGTCGCGAACGCCTGATTGGCTTCGACCGCTGTCGTCACCAGGGTGTGGATCTCGACGCGTTCCTTGGGCATCTCGATGCGGTGCGTCTCGATCTTCTCGATGTCGAGCAGGTTGTTGATCAGCTCGACCAGCCGCTCGCTGTTCGCGTGGGCGATACGGAGCAGCGCTCGGACCTTGGGCGACACGTCGCCGGCGGCGTTGCCGGTGATCAGCCCGAGCGAGCCCCTGATCGACGTCAGCGGTGTGCGCAGCTCGTGGCTGACGGTCGAGACGAAATCGTCCTTGATCTGCTCGAGCCGTTGCCGCTCGGTGACGTCGCGCATGATGCAGACGAAAGTCGGGCCTTCGTCCAGGGCGCACCGGCCGGTCGTGACCTCGGCGGCAAAGGTCGAGCCGTCCAGCCGGAGCGCGTTGCTGCTCCAGAGCTTGCCGGGATCCATGTCGAATTCGGGCAGGAAGTCGGTGATCTGGCGGCCGATCAGGTCATCGGCCGCTGCGGCCAGCAGCGCCGCGCAAGCGGCGTTGGCCAGGATGATGTCGCGGCCGGGCGAGATCAGCATGATCCCGTCGCGCCCATGCTCCAGCACGGCATTGAGCCGTCGCTCGCTGTTGCGCACAAGCTCGTGCTGGCGGGCAATTGCCGCATTGGCCTGCTGCACGTCGAGCCAGCGGCGACGCTGGAGGTCGATCTTGGCGAGAAACAAGGCCGTGGCGACGATGCAAAACAGGAATGCGGTCCCAAATGCCATCACGAGCATGGTGTAAATGCGCTGCAGGGTTAGAGCGGATGCCTCCTGGCGCTCGCGCAGCTTGCGCCGCTCCACGTCCCGAAAGGCGAGAACCGCGTCACGCCCTGAATCCGCGCTTTCATAGAGTTTGCGAACGATTTCGGTGGTCGGGGCCGAGCTCACCGACAGATGCTCGTTCGTCAACCGCGCGAACAAGGCGAGCCGGGCCTCCACAACCATATTTGTATCATTGACCCGCTGCAGCTGCTCGGCGTCGCCGGCCGCCATCGTTTTCATCCTGGCCAGTCGATGTCGGGCATCATCGGCATCGGCCACCATGTTGCCGGCAATGTTCTCGGTGCCGAAATGCAGATAATAAAGCGCTCGCGTGGCGAGCCTGAGCATGGCAACGCGAAGCAGGTCGGCCTCTTCGAGAACCTCGCGCGAGCGTTCCACCCAGCCGAGCGTGGCACGGGTTTCGACGACGTAGCGGTCGGCCAGATAGCCTGCGGCCGAGAAGAGCAGCAGTTCGATCACTAGTGCGATGCCAGCGAACTGGCGCAGCCGCAGCCGCCGCGCGAGGAGGCGCCGGATCAGATCACGTGCTCGCTGTGCTTACGGTCAAAACCGCGCGAACCTCGCAGTATGCCCCCGGCCCACAGGGACCCCATCGCCATCGCCCTCAGCTCGCCGGGCATCGCCCAGCCGAGCCGGCCCGGAAGAACCGTGGCGCTCGGTGCCAGACGTTATGATTCAACCGCTGCTTTAAGTATCGTGAACCGGAACCTTGTTCCGCCATCCGCCACGGGGCTGTCAATCCTATTTCGCCGCGCTGGGCTGCCACGATGGGGCGTGCGGTATTGAGGCCGGGGCCGCTGCTGGCACCACGCCGGACCGGCGCATCGGCCATGGCGGAGCGCTCGAAGACTCGGCCGCTCGGCTCCTTGGCAATACCAGGACCGCGACCCCAGTCGGCAATGCTCACCGACGGCCCACAGCCCTCCATGGATACGTCCACGGGCTGTTCCATGGATAAGAACTTGATGGCGCTGGACTGGAATTTGTCCATCATCTGTGGTGTGCAACCGGGATCTTCGGCCCCTGCGAGCGTCCGCTCGTCGGGTCATGGCTACGGCGGCGCGTCCAGGATCTCGTAGTGCCGCATTCATGGTCTGTTCCGCTTCGCAGCCGGCGGCAGCTTGAACGTGGATCTATCCTATCGAGCGGAGAGCAGGCGCCTGACGCTGACCAGCAACTGTTCGACCACGACCGGCTTGGTCAGATATTCCTGGGCGCCGAACCGATAGCCGGTGAGCATGTCGACCTGGTGCGAGCGCATGGTCAGCATGATGATCGGAATCTTCTCCGTGCTGCGGACCGTTCGCAGCCGCTTCAACGCATCGAAACCGTCCATCACCGGCATGTTGCCGTCGAGGACGATCAGGTCCGGTGTTGTCTCACGTGCCAGGCGCATGGCATCGGCGCCGGTCTCGCCCACACGCACGGCGTAGCCATTATGCTCCAGCGCCGCTTTCAGAAGCTCGCGCAGGTGGGCGTCGTCGTCGACCACGAGCACCGTATAGCGGTTGCTCGGCACCGCCGGCGCGCTGCTGTGGTTGCTGTCGGCCTTCTCGCGGCGAAAAAGTCGCGATAGCATCCGTTTCAAGCCCTCCTGGATAATCGCCGAGGGAGATCCGCCGATCTCGATCGACCATGCAACGTCCGGCGTCGTCGTAGCGAAAACCGGCCGTGAGGCAGACTTTGCACGGAAATGGGCGCGCGATCGACGGGGGCTGGACGCAGGAGGCACCCTACCAATGATTTCCCTCGACCAGGGCTTCGTGCCACATGGCAAGACGGCGCGAATCCCTGGCCCTAAGGCTGACCGGGGCGGCTACCCTAGCCGCCGCACGGGTGGCGACACACGCGGGGACGAGTGTGTTGGCGTTCTGGTTTCGGCATGGTGTATCGATCTGCGGTAGCAAGGCGCGGCGGTCCCCAGAGAATGTTTCTGGCTGATGCACCATTCTCGGCTAAATGTCGATGCATCGAAGTCGCCTAAAGCGCGTGCAGGAAGCGTCATCAACCGAAGAGAAAAACGAGTCGGATGATATCACTCTTTGCGCGATGCCCCTCGGACCGTGGCGGCAGTCACGGCGGCAGCCGGCAGGAGGTCGGCGGTGAGCCAGCCGGGCGTCCAGCGGAAGCCCGCACCCTGCGGGCGACCGATTGATGGAGCGCTTCTGCGGCATGCCATTCACCGGGGCCGGCATCCGGGATGTCCTGCGATTTCTGGAAGCGCGCGGCGGGGATGAGCCGTTCGGCTACCTCGTGACGCCCAACGTGGATCACGTCGTCCGCAACTGGCGTGATGGCGGCAACCTGGTCCGGATCTACGACGACGCCGAGCTGTCGCTGTGCGACAGCCGTATCGTCAGCCTGATCGGTCGACTGTGCGGTGTCCGCTTGCCCGTCGTCACCGGCTCCGATCTTACGGCTATTCTGCTGGAATATCTGGTCGACCCTTATGAGCGGCTGACGATCATCGGCGGATCGGAGGACCTGATCGGGCGGCTTGCGCGGCGCTAGTGCGCCGGGAGACCGGCAAGGAGTAGACGGTGCAAGTCCGTCGCGATGAAGGAGTAGCGACCCACATCGGCCCCGAGCCGTGCGGCGGCACCCGTGAGGATGTCGGCGAAGCGTCGGTAGGGGAGTGCATAGGCCAGCCATTGAGCCACGAAAGCGCAATAACCTCGGGTGCCGACGCTGTTAGCGACGCGGAAGGCAACATGGACGGGCGCGCCATCGCAAGCGCCCGGACGACCCGGCGTGGTCGGAGACCCTGGCATGTGCGGACGCTCCTTGAACGGGAACCGGGAGATCTCGTGATCGGCCAGGGCGGCGCGCCCGCGTCTGGTCCGCATCGGGAAGGCGAGAAGCCGTAGCCGATGATGCACGATCACGAGAAGTCTGACCTCGCCATAGTAGCGGTGAAACCGACGAACAAGGCCGGACAACCGGCGGCGGAGCCGGTGGAGCGAAGGGCGGGGACCAAGGGGAACGCGCGCCAGCAAAGCACGCGCCGGGCACAGGACCGGGCAAGCGTGTCCCAGGCGCTGGAGCGCGTACGGCAAGCCGCAAGGCAGAGGAAGAAGGAACGGTTCACCACGCTCTTCCACCATCTCAGCCCGGAAATGCTCAGGCTGGCGTTCCTCGCCCTCAAGCGGGACGCCGCCCCTGGCGTGGATGGGCTGACCTGGGAGGACTACGAGGCCGACCTCGAGCGCAGAATCGAGGATCTGCACGCACGGGTCCATCGGAGAGCGTACCGGGCACTGCCATCCCGGCGGCGGTACATCCCAAAGCCAGATGGTCGTCAGCGCCCGCTCGCGATTGCCGCTCTCGAAGACAAGATCGTCCAGAGGGCGACGGTTGCGGTGTTGAACGCGATCTTCGAGGAGGATTTCCTCGGGTTCTCGTATGGGTTCCGGCCGAAACGCAGCCAGCATGATGCGCTGGATGCTTTGGTGGTCGGCATCTCCAGCACGAAGGTGAACTATATACTGGACGCCGACATCCGATCGTTCTTCGATCGCGCATCTTGCTGCCCTATTCAATAAGCCGTGGGAGCATCCAAACCCAGATGTTCCACCGCGCCGGCTTTCAGCCGCTCAAACGCGGTGAGGACTGCGGGCGTGTCCGGGAACAGATACAAGCTGGTGCGCGCATCACGCGCGACCGTGACCGTCCCGTTGTGAATACGGTCGTAGATCCAGTGGCAGGTCACGCCCAGCCGTGCGGCGAGTTGGGGCACCGTCAGGTGCCCGGGAACACGACGCGGGTGCGATTGGCTTTGGCTTCGCAGCACACGATGCCGCAGGCGGATCGCGCGTACCGTGCTCGGCAGCACGTGTTGACGCAAGGGCGAGCGATGGCCGGCCATGGTCAAGGCGGCGGCGATGCCCGCGTCACTCTGACCGGCACGGGCAAGCTCGAGGATGCCGGCCTCCATCGCCTTGTAGGACGAGAGCGCCTCGAGCGTACCCACCGTCACCGGCACCTCCAGCTCGCTGGTCTCGCCACCGCGCCAGACCAGACGCACGCGGATCATGTCCGCGGCGATACGGTGGATCACCACCTTGTCGATCAAACAGCGCAGCAGCGCCTTCTTGCGGGCCCGCGTCAGCATTGGCCCATGCCACAGCTCGGGTAGGCGCCGGCCGACATCGGCGAACGCCGTGCGCAGATCGGCAGGGAGGGTGAAAGGCACCACCCGCTCGCTCTGCTCGCGTGCGTTGGCCAGCACGGCTTCGCCCTGGCGCAGGTCGCGCAGCGCCTCCTCCCAGCGCCGTTCGAGCTCGGCCGCGACCAACCGGTTGTCGGGATCGACCAGATCGTATTGCCGCTCAGCCAGGGCTGCCCGGTAACGCAGGCGCTCCACCTGTTGCGCTTGGGCGCGTGCCGCTGCGTCGTCTGTCTCGCGTCGCATCGCCAACGCCCGCGCGTAGGCATCGAGCTCGGCTGGGGCAAGGGCCTGGAAGAAGGCCTCGACCGCCACCGCATCGATCGGCTCGGCCAGGATGTACTGGCACACCGGCACGCCGTGCTGCTGGCGCAGATAGTTGCACAAGTAACGGGTGCCGCCCTTGTACTGTACGACCATCTTGTGACCGCAGGCCCCGCAGTACACCAAGCCGTGCAGCAGGGCAGCACCGTCGCGTGGCACGCCGCGCGTCTTGTTGCGGTCGTACTCGGCATAGTTATCGCGCAGCATGGCTTCGATCTTCTCAAATGTCTCCCAAGTGATGTAAGCGGGATACTTGTCCTTCACGACGATCCTCCACTGCTCGCGCATCAGCGGCTTTTGCCGCGGCCGACCTGACAGCGTCTCATGGATCGCGCGGCTGCGGCCGTAGACGAAGGTGCCGGCATAGGCCGGGTTCTTGAGCACCTGCAGAATGGCGGCGATGGTCGGCGGCTTCCAGACCACCTGGCCGAAGCGACCACGCCGCGGCAAAGCAAGGCTGTGCTCATTGAGGAAGCGGAGCACCTTCGCCGCCGAGCGGTCCCGCAAGAAAGTAGTGAAGACCAGATCGAGGCGCGTCTGCACCTCGCGGTCAGGGTTCTTCACCACCACGCCACCGGCCTCACGCACCAGCCCGATCGGCAGGCTCAACGCCAGCTCGCCGCGCGCGGCCTTGCTCAGCAGCCCGGCGGTGAGGCGGGCACGGATGGTGTGCAGCTCGATCTCGGAGATGGCGCCTTTGAGGCCCAGTAATAACCGTCCGTTGGCCGAGCCCGGATCATAGACACCTTCAGCATCTGCGATCAAACAGTCGCGATAGCCGCACAGGTCGAGCAATGGGTACCAGTCCGAGCAGTTGCGGGTCAGGCGCGTGACCTCATAGGACAAGACGATGCCGATCTGGCCGAGCGTGACGCGCGCGACCAGGTCCTTGAAGCCCTGTCGGTGCGCCGCCGCAGCGCCGCTCAGACCGAGGTCGGCGTCGATCACCTCGACATCCTCCTCACGCCACCCGAGGTCGAGCGCGCGCCGGCGGAGATCGTACTGCAGCCGGCGGCTTTCCTGATTGGTGAGCACTTGATGCGGCGTCGACTGGCGGACGTAGATGACCGCGCGGCGGGCCAGGTGTCGGTCGGTGACGAGTTCCGATCTCATGGATCACCTCGGCGAGGATCGCGGCGATGTCGTCGACGACCTCGCGCCGGATGTGGTCGGGCAGGCGCCTCCAGAGGTGCTGGGCTCGGACGGGCATGCGGTCCCCCCGCTGCTGTCCCGGGTCAGGGCGATCAGTTCCTCCAGCGCCTCGCGCGTCACCTTGGTGGGCGGCACGCTCGGCCGCGGCGTCACGAGGCTGGTTGCCGCCACCGGGATCTTCAGCAGCATACGGTCTCGGTAGATGACAAACGCATGGCCACCGCCGAGCGCACCCGGCGGTGCGCTCATCGACATTAGCGGAAACCGGCGTCCGAAGAGCGGGTGCGCCGGGTCAGTCACCTCAATCTCGACCGCATTCCCATCGGTCGGGTTATGGAAGAGGGTATCAACATCCCTTATCGTTTGGCGAAGTCAGCCAGGAATGGCTGTTACGCTTTTTGAACCATCGGGTCGGTGACTCACGCATCATCCGCCTGATCCAGAAGTGGCTCAAGGCGGGCGTCCTCGAAGATGGGGTCGTCACGATAAGCGAGCAGGGAACCGGGCAAGGATCAGTGGCATCACCGCTCCTGGCCAATGTCTACCTGCACTACGTCTTCGATCTCTGGGCCGAGCGTTGGCGACGGCGCGAGGCCACGGGCGCCATGATCGTCGTGCGCTATGCGGACGACATTGTGGCAGGCTTCGAACATGAAGCCGATGCCCGACGCTTCTGGGACGCGATGCGTGACCGGTTGTGGGAGTTCTCGCTCTCGCTGCATCCGGGCAAAACCCGCCTGATCGAGTTTGGTCGTCACGCGGCGGCCAGACGCGCCCAGCTCGGGCTCGCAAAACCGGAAACCTTCGACTTCCTGGGCTTCACCTTCATCTGCGGCAAGTCCAGGCAGGGTAAGTTCCTGCTCTGCAGGAAAACCCGGCGCGACCGCATGCGGGCAAAGCTCATGGAGATCAAGGAGGAACTGCGGCGACGGATGCATCAGCCGGTCCCCGAGCAGGGACGGTGGCTGAGGCAGGTCGTCACCGGCTTCTTCAACTACCATGCCGTACCGACCAATGGCCGGGCACTGGCGGCGTTCCGCCACCATGTCGGGGCCATCTGGTATCACACGCTGCGACGACGCAGCCAACGGGACCGGACGTCATGGGAGTGGACCAGGAAGCTGGCCAACGACTGGCTTCCCCAACCGCGAACCCTTCATCCCTGGCCAAGCCAACGTTTCGCCGTCAAACACCCAAGGTGGGAGCCGGATGCGGGAATCCCGCACGTCCGGATCTGTGCGGGGGGCGCTCAGCAATGAGCGTCCCTACCGCGAAC
>JBATRI010000075.1:0-12771 GCA_049292515.1 Geminicoccaceae bacterium | reverse complement strand
CAACAACCAGCTGACCGGCGCCAATTACAGCGCGCTGCTCTGGAACCCGAACACCAACGCCTGGACCGTGGGGGCCGGCACCGCCGCCACCCCCGACCATGCCCGGCTCTACCACTCGATCGGCCTGCTGCTGCCCGACGCCACCGTCCTGGTCGGCGGCGGCGGTGCCAGCGGTACCACGGTCAAGGGCCCGGCCGTCAACACCAACGCCGAGATCTACTACCCGCCCTATTTGTTCACCGCGGCCGGGCAATGGGCGCCGCGGCCGCGGATCGTGCAGGCGCCGCCGATCCTCACCGTCGGCACCCGCTTCGCCATCACCGTCGACAACCCGCTGGCGATCGCGCGGGTGACGCTGATCAAGACCGGCTCGGTCACCCACAGCTTCAACATGGAGCAGCGCTTCATGGGGCTGCCGTTCACCCGCTCGGGCAACCAGCTCCTGGTCAACGCCCCGGCCAGCCTGAACCTGGCCACCCCCGGCCGCTACCTGCTGTTCGTGCTGGACGCGCAAGGCGTGCCGTCCATCGCCCGCATCGTGGCGGTGGCCGGTGCCGCCAGCCCGCCGCTGCTGCCGGCCTTCGACGGGCTGGAATACATCGCCTCCTACCCCGACCTGATCCAGACACTGGGTGCCGATGCCGCCGCCGGCACGCGGCACTACCAGCTCTACGGCCAGGTCGAGGGCCGGGTGCCGGCCAGTTTCGACGCCCGCCAGTACCTCGCCAACTACGCCGACCTGCGCGCCGCCTTCGGCACCAACCTCACCGCCGCCCGCCGCCATTTCATCACCTACGGCTACCGCGAGGGCCGCACCGACAAGGCACCCCCGACCGGACATTGACACCCAGGGCCGCAGGCCGACCCTCACCCGACCGGCATCACCGTGACCTCGCCCCAACGTACCTCGTCGCCCCTGGCGCCGGTGCCCTTGCTGCGCAGCTCGACCACGAGCCACGGGTTGGTCGGCTCGACCTGCACCGCGAGCGTCGCCCACGCCCCGGGCCTGGTCGTCACGGCGGACCGCGAGGCCAGGCCATCGAGCCGGTCGAAGCCGGTCGCCCGGAGCGTCGCGGCCCCACCGGTGAGCAGCACCTTCGCCTCGACCGCGTAGGTGTGGCCCGGCGTCAGCAGGTCGGCGACTTGGCGGACGACCAGGTCCTGCCGGTGGTCGGCGAGATCCATCCGGCAATAGCCGCTGCCGTGCAGCGAGCGGTCCGCATCCCGTGGAAAGCTCACCCGCTCGAGCTCGACGGGCGTGGCCGCCCTTGCGGGCCGATAGACGACCCAGTTGCCGGAGCCGTCCTCGGGTGCCGTGAAGCTGCTGTTGGTGAAGCGCCGCACCCCGCCCCAGCTTTCCCGCACGGCGTCCCAGATCGGTTGCAGCGGCGTGCACTCGGCACCATCGGGGCTGAAATCGGCGATCCGCCATTCCTGCTCACGCTGCGTCCAGCGGTCGAGGTCGAACAGTAGCACGTACTCGAAGCCGAACGCCTTGGCCTGCACATGGAACTGCCGGAAATGATCGGCCCGCCATGTGGCACCGCCGCCCGGATAGCCTTCGGGCGCCCAGCCCTCGATCACGCCGCTCTCGGAGATGGCCACCGGCAGGTCATCGATGCCCAGCGCCCGCAGCTGCGCCCACGGATAGCGAATCCGCTCGTCATCGATCTGATCGTTGTAGCAGTGCGTGCCCAGCACATGGCACCAGTCGGCGAGTCCCGCCTCCAGCATGAGACGGAGATAGTCGCTGTTGATGGCCTTGACCGGCGGGCTCTCGATCCGGCAGCGGTCGTCGATGCCCAGATCATGGAGCTCCTCCCAGGCGATCCGGGTGAACTCGACGCACTCCTGTGGTGTCGGATGATAGCCGCCGAATCCGAGCTCGGGCTCGTTGTCGATGATCCAGGAATGGACGTGGTCACGGTAGCGGTCCATCGCGGCGCGCACGAAGTAGCGCCAGTTGCGTTGCCATTCGGCTGCGCTCGGCCGGTCGACATGCTCGCGAAAGCTGAGAATGCAATGGATCTGGCAGCCGGCGTCGCGATAGCCCGCGAACGCGGCATCACGCCGGGCCCACGTGAAGGCTGCGCCGACATGGCGGCCGCCGACGGTGTTCATGCGCTGGCGCACCGCCTTCAGGCCGAGCGCGTTGCCGGCCTGGATGCACGCCGAGAGGAATGGCTCGTCGGGGAAGAACCCGGTGCCATGATTGATTCCGGCCCAATGTGCCGGCGGGCGGAGCAAGATCCGCCCGGCCGCCCGCGAGCGCCGGCCGAGGGCGGCAGCACCGGTCAGGGCTGCCGTGCCGGCAAGCAACGAGCGTCGGTCCCACACGATGCGGCCCCGGCTATATCCTGGCCGAGGCGAGGAGCGGCGCCGGCGAGGGAGCCAAACGGCCGGCCCGCTTCTCCTTGGCCTTATGGAAACGCTGCCCGGCCATGATCATGCCAGTGAACGACCAGAAGATCATGCCCACCGCCCCGCTCAGCACGTTGAAGAACACCAGCTGGACGAAGATCGCGACGACGACCGAGCGGGCCGCAAGACCGAACTCGTCCGCTGTCCTGGTAAAGCCGTAGAGCGTGCTCAAGAAGGCCAGGAGCAGCCCGGCCACGTAGAGGATCGATCCAGGCCAGCCGAAGGCGTACATGATCTCCAGGACACCACTGTCGATCACCCCGAACTGGTTGAGCTTGCCATTGTTCGACAGCTTGGTGGCGACATTGGTGGCGCCGATGCCGCTGCCGACGACGTTGCTGGCCGCCACCACGAAGAACTGCCCGTAGAGCTGCATGCGCTCCTTCAGGCTATGGTCGTTCTGGCCATTGGCCAGGCTCATGATGCGGGGCACGGCCACGCGCTCGATCGCGTCGATCTGCAGCAGCGGCAACGTGGTGATGACGACGGCGACAGCCGCGGCCAGGAGCTTGAGATTTCGCCCCAGCGGCATCCGCACCATCATCATGATCAGGCCGACGCCGAAGCCCAGCCAGGCGGAGCGGACCTGGCTCAGCAGGAAGCCCAGCCACACGATGGGCAGCACGCCGAGGTCGCGGGCCTTGGAGCGATGGCAGGAGCCGAGCAGCAGGCCGGTCATCACGAAGATCGCGAACACGCCGGGCGCGTTGAAGGTGCTGAACACGCGCACGGCAAACGGCACTGGCAGGCCGATCGACGCCATATCGGCGTTCTGCATCCAGTAGGCGTCCCAGGACGGCAGGAGAACGAACTGGACGATGCCATAGACGCTGGTCAGGACGATCCCGAGCCGGAAGGAGGCGATGGTCGCGACACGCCACAGCTCGTACTGCCGCCAGTTCGCGGCCAAGGCGAAGCCGAACAGCACCGGCACGATCCAGGTCAGCAACGCGAAGGTCGCCGGCGCCGAGCCCACCGTGCCGGCCCCGATGACGTAGGCATAGGCGATGCCGGTGACGGTGAGGCCCAAGGCCACCAGATGCGTGGTCGCGAGGCTGCCGATATGCCGCAACAGGCCGGGCACGGCGACCAGGCTCACCAGATAGGGGGTCAGCATGACGGTGCTCACCGAGGTCCAGCCGACATGATGATCGACGAGCCGGCGCACGAGCGGCGTCACGAACCAGATCCACCAGGTGAAGTTCAGGTAGCCGAAGGGGTCCCGCACGTAGAGCAGCCCGGCCACCAGCAGGGCCAAGAGGGGGAAGCCCAGCTTGAGTACGCCGCCGAAGCCGCCGACCAACGGCAGGAGGGTGATCGCCGTGAGCGTCAGCGCGCAGAGCACCCCCAAGGGGAAGCGCCCGTTGAAGAGATGATGCAGAAGGCCGCGGTCCGCAGGGGCGGTCAGCCGGTGGGCACCCAGCGCGTCGATGGCAGCCATCTCAGTTCCAGTCCACGAGGTTGAGGCCGCCCATGGCCGCTAGCGGTCCGGTGGTCATGCGGCCGCGTCGGCATAGATCGCCTTCACCTGGCCGGCGACGATGGGCCAGTCGAAGCGCCGCCGCGCGTAGTCGCTGCACGCCGCTGGCGACGGCAGCCTCAGGGTGCCGAGCAGGGCCGACGCGATGGCATCGGCGATGGCGTCGCGGCCGGGCTCGGGCAGGATCAGTCCCGGGTCCAGGTCGCGGACGACCTCCGGCAGGCCGCCGATCGGCGCCACCAGCGCCGGGGTGCCCGAGGCCAGCGACTCGACGCTGGTCAGGCCGAAGCCCTCGAGCGCGATCGACGGCACGATCGACACGTCGGCGGCACGGTAGAGTGCCGGCAGCAGCGCATCGGGCACGCGCCCGAGCAGGCGAGCCGAGTGTTGCAGCCCGGCCTCGGCGATCTGGGCACCCAGGCTGTGGAACAGGGGGCCACCACCGGCGATCACCAGCAGGGCATCGGGGACACGGCGGTGTACGGTGGCGAAGGCCGCGATCAGGTCCTGCAGGCCCATCCGGTGCGCGAGGCGTCGTACCGCCAGCACCACGGGGCGATCCTGCGGCAGCCCGACCAGCTCCCGGGCCGCGGCGCGCGAGAGCGTGGGCGCGAACCGCGCCATGTCTACGCCCCCGGGCACGATGTGCATGCGCTCGCGCGCCACGCCGTAGTCGGACTGCAGGACCGTGGCGAAGGCTTCCGACAGCACGATGAACCGGGTGCCGCGCCGATAGACGCCCGTCTCGATCCAGTGCTTCGTCCTGGTCGCCAAGGCGCCGCCACCTTCCACGACGCCCTCGCCGGCCCATGGCCCGTGAAAATGCACGACCAGCGGCGTCGACCGTAGCCCGCCCAGCCCAACCAACCCGAACAACGCGAAGTGCAGGGCCACGACATCGGGCGACAGCTCGCGAAGGGAGGCGTTCAGGGCCCGGCCAGCCCGGAACGCGCGCCATGGCAACGGGTCGGAAAGCCTGGCGAAGCTGCGCACCCGGCCGGCGGCCAGCTGCTCGACCTCCGGTTGACCGGCCACCAAGCCCCGGGTCGCGACGCCCGCGGCCGGCAGGTGCTGCAGCAGATTGGCGACCATGCGGTTGAGGCCGCCCGGCTGCTCGTCGTACCAGCCCATGCCGACATGCAGGCTGCGCAGCGGCGAGGATCGCCACTCGGTCTCGAGCGCCGGCCAGGCGGAAGCCGTGGCCAGCGGCGCTCCAGGCCGTGGCGCCGGCGTCTCGCGGTGCGCCTGCGGGACGCCTGGCGCGTCGGTCAGCGGTGACAGCTGCATCCGGATCATCCTCCGGTCCGGTGGCAAGGATCGGTCGAGCCCTTGCGTGGATCGCTGAAACGGCCGGAGATCAGCGCGATCGAAGCGGGCGGCGAGCCGAACAGCTGCCGCCGCAACCGGCGTTGCCAGCTGATGAGGCGCGGATCGATCGACCAGCCGACGTCACGCGCCAGACCTTTGACGTTGACCCACATCGCCATCGAGCGCAGCAGCTCGATATGGCATCGCAGCAGCTCGACCGGCGATGGGATGTGCCGACGGATGGCCTGGAAATGCGCGCGGTACAGCGCCCATTTGTGCCAGATCCGCGTGGCCCGCTCGTCGGGATCGTACCACGCTACAACGGCCTCGGGATCGTCGTCGACCGACCGGTAGTAGCGGCTCTCGTGGTCGCGGCTGATGAACAGCGGCGCGTCGATGCGGACGAACGGGCCGAGCAGCGCGAGCTCGGCCATGATCGCGATGTCTGAGCCACGGAACGGCCTGTGCAGCATGGTGCGGGCGATCGCGTCGCGGCGCATCACGCCGTAGAGCTCGGTCCAGTTGCAATAGAAGGTTCGCACCACGGCCCCGAAGCGGCTGGCCGGTGAGCCCGACTCGGTGCCGTGCAGCGGCGAGTTCCAGCGTTCGAGCTCATACCCATGACCGTCCACACGGCGCGCGCCGGTGATGCACAAGACCGCATCCGGGTGCCCCGCGAGGGCGCGTACCGACCGCGCCAGGAAATCCGGCGCCAATTGGTCGTCGTGCGCCTGCCATTTGAACAGGGGGGCCCGGGCCAGCTCCAGCACCAGATTGAAGTTGGCGGCGGCACCCGCATTCTCCTCGTGGCGCACGTAGCGGATACGCGGGTCACGCCGCTCGTACTCCTGGCAGATCCGTTGCGTCGCATCGGTCGAGCCATTGTCGGCGATGATGAGCTCGAACTCGGTGAAGGACTGGCCGCAGAGCGAGCGCAGCGTCTCCTCGAGGAAATTCTCGCCGTTGCGGACGGGCAGCCCGATGCTCAGCAGCGGCGCCGATCCGGCGGGATTGGCAGGGTCGAGTGGTTCAGTCATCGATCATCCGAGCTCATGAGACGGCCGGCGCCCGTGCCCGCACAAGAAGGCGCAGATCGTCGACACTCAGCCAGAGGCGCGGCAACGGGACCCGGAGCATCAGGGGAAAGCAGACCAAAGTGATGACTAGACGAACGGACGTGCCGATGAGCAGCGCAGCCGAGGCGCCGTAGATGCCGCAGGCCGGCACCAGGACTATCAAGAGCGCGACGCAGGTCAGAAAGCTGACCAGCTGCAGGGAAGCGACCACGCCGGGGCGACCTACGGTCATGAAGGCCTGGGCCAAGGTCCCGGCGACGGCGCTGAGCGCACCCTCCACCACGAGCAGTTGGAACGGCTGTGCCGCGTCCAGGAAAGCGTGCCCGTAGAGGAGACTGATCAGGTAGGGGCCCATCATCGCCAGCGGGACAGTGACGATGGCGGCAACTACGATGCCAACGCGTGTTGCCAAGGCGGCAAGCTCGACCGCGTCGTCGCGCGCAAGGGCGCTGGCCTTGGGGAAGAGCACCGTGTTCAAGGCATTGGCGAACACGATGGTGGGTTTGGCGGCACTGCGTGCCACCATGTAGAGACCGACGGCGGCAGGGTTGAGCGCACGCAGCACGAAGATGCTGTCGAATTGTAGGGCCAGTGTGCCGAGGATCTGAATGCCGCACGACCGCAGCCCATAGCGCAGCAGCAGCCTGGTATTGCTTAGGAAGGCGGTCAGACGCGGCCGCTGATGGCGCCATAGCCAGGCGAGGTTGGTCACGAACACCGGCAACGGTGCCAGCATCGTCGCCAGGGCCGCCGTGTGCGGGGTGAAGTGGTCGGTCGCGGTCAGCGCCAGCAGGCCCGCCAGCGCCAGCGCCGGCTGCAGATAGAGATTGCGGTTGTAGAGCGCGAACAGCCCGTGCGCCTGCAGGCAGGCGTTGACCGACCACATGAACAGGATGACCGGCGACAGCAGCATCACCGCCTGCGCGAGCCCGACCACGCTCGCATCGTATTGCGTCAACCAGAGCGGGATCAGTGCGACCCCGGCAACAGAGGCGATCAGCCCCAGGCCGACGCTGAGCACTAGCGACGCGCCGGCAATGGCGCGCTGCTCACCCGGCTCGCGGACCATCGTGAACGTCGTGGCCTGCGGTAGCCCCAGCGTGATCAGGCTGGCAATGAACTGCGGCCACAGGATCATCGCGGCGAGCTCCCCGCGACCCTGCGGCCCGAGGAACTTGGCGGTTAGCAGCCCGGTGCCGAGATTGATGCCCAAGACCAGGAGATTGACGGCGCTGGTGCTCAGCGTCGCGCGAATGCTGCGCCGCTTGGCCATCCCGTGCAGCAGGCTGGACCACGATCCGTGCAAGCGTCTAGCTCACCGCAGTCGGCACACCGGCATAGCCGGGAGCGGCGATGCCAGATCGATAGAGCGAGGCCGTACCACGGCTGGGCGACCGCTGCTGCAGCTGCTCGGCAACCGCCTCGGCGAACTCCGAGCAGAACCGTGCATGGCCGAAGCGCTCCGCGTTCCGGCGGCAATTGGTCGGGCTGATGCGGTAGCCCTCAGCCTCGAACCGATCGAGCGCGGTGGCGAGTGAATCGACCGTCTGCTCGTCGAACAGCACGCCTGTCGGGTACGGATCGTCGAGGTCGTGGACCACTTCCGGCGCGCCACCCTTGCCATAGGCGATGACCGGGGTGCCGCAGGCCTGCGCCTCGACCATCACGATGCCGAAATCCTCCTCGGCCGCGAAGATGAAGCCCCGGGCCCGCTCGACATGCAGGCGCATCCGGTCGGCGGGCAGGAACCCCGTGAGCTCGACGTTGGGCGGTGCCATCTGGCGCAGCTTGTCGAAGTCCGGCCCGTCGCCGATGACCGTCAGGCGCCGATGCGGCGTGCGGGCGAAGGCCTGAATGATCAGGTCCACCCGCTTGTAGGGCACCAGGCGCGAGACGGTAACGTAGCGATCGCCCTTGTCCGCTACCAGGCGGAAGCGACCCAGATCCACCGGGGGATAGATGACCTGGGCCGGTCGACGGTAGACCTTCCAGATCCGCCGCTCGATGAAGCTGGAATTGGCGATGAAGTGGTCGACACCATTGGCCGTGCGACTGTCCCACAGCCGCAGCCGGTGCAGCATGGCTCGGGCGATCCAGGCCATCGGCCCATGGGTGATCCCCGATTGGGTCAGATACTGATGCTGCAGGTCCCAGGCGAAGCGCACCGGCGAGTGTACGTAGGCGACGTGCAGCTGGTCGGGCCCGGTGATGACGCCCTTGGCCACCGCATAGCTGCTTGAGACGACCAGATCGAAGCCGGACAGATCGAACTGCTCGATGGCCAGCGGCATCAGCGGTAAGAATCGCCGGTACTGCTGTCGCGCGAAGGGTAACTTCTGCAGGAACGACGTATGCACTACTCGGCCACCAAGAAAGCCCCGCTGTTCGGCCGGCACGAAGTCGATCAGGCTGAACAGCTCGGCGTGAGGGATAATCCCCAATATCTGCTCGAGCACACGCTCGGCGCCGCCATAGACGGTAAGCCAATCATGCACCACGGCCACTTTTAGACCCTTGAATGAATCGGATAGGAGGCGTGGCTCTGTATTCTGCAGGATGTTTACAAACATTCGCACGTTGCACTCTCTGCAGGTTGGAATGACATGAATACTCTATCCTGCCGGCTTCCCAGCCTTCTCAGGCACACCATCCGATAGAGCAAAGCCGTGCCATAAATTAGCTACTAAGTCGATAGATTTTATAAATATTATTGAAGCCCCGAGGCGATGGCTCGCCACTGTGGCTGCCAAGCACGTCAGTAGGCGGTCGGCTGGGTGAAGCCGACGATCAGGGTGCGAGCAAAGATCTGCAGGTCGAGCCACAGCGACCAGCGATTGATGTACTCGAGGTCCAGCTCGATCCGGCGGCGCATCTGCGCCAGGGTGCGGGTCTCGCCCCGGTAGCCGTGCACCTGTGCCCAGCCGGTCATCCCGGGCTTGACCCGATGCCGGCCCAGATAGTCGTCGATCAGGTCGACATAGTGATTGTCGTGGGCCACGGCATGCGGGCGTGGCCCGATCACCGACATCTCGCCACGCAGGACGTTGAACAGCTGCGGCAGCTCGTCGAGGCTGGTGCGCCGCAGCCACCGCCCGACGGGCGTGACCCGCGGATCGTCCCGCGAGGCCTGCTCGATGACCGCCGCATCCGGCGCATCGCACTTGTCGACGTACATGCTGCGGAACTTCAGCAAGGCGATCGGTTCGCGCGAGAAGCCCCGCCGCTGCTGGCGATAGAAGATCGGCCCGGGTGAATCGAGCTTCACCGCTACGGCGATCACGAGCATGGCCGGTGCCGTCAGCAGCAGCATGCCGGCGGCGAGCACGCGATCCTCCACGCTCTTCAGCACGTACCGCCAGCCGTCGAGCGGCCGCCGCAGCAGGCGGACCAGGGGCATGTCGCCCACCTGGGTCACGCCCAGGACCGGCGTGCGCAGGTCCGGCAGCTCGGGCGCCCAGCCGATGTCGACGGGCAGATGCCGAAGAGCGCGCATGGTGGGCTCGAGCAGGTCGCTTGGCCCGCCGGGGAGGGCCAGCACGATCTGGTCGACGGCCCCGGCCAGGACCTCGGCCTCGAGATGCCTCGAGCTTGCCAGCGTCTTGACGGCCGAGGCCGACGGCCAAGCTCGGCCCGGCGCGTCGTCGAGATCGAGGGCCGCCACCACCCGCACGCCCTTGTCGGCGACGCCGAGCTGTCGAACGACCGAGTGCAACCGATCACCAAGCCCGACGACCGCGATGCGACGGACCATCACGCTTGCGGTCTCACCGCGGTTCCAAGCCCAGGCCAGCGCAAGCCTGGTGCCGGCCAAGGTGACCACGCCACCGGCGAACCAGGCACCGAGCCAAAGGCGAGGCACCTGATCGGACAGCTTCAGGGCGAACAGGACCGCGGTGACCGCCACGATCGTCATCAGCCACCCCAGGCTGGCGCGCGCGATGCCGCTGCCGGGGCGAAGCAGATGGTCGATCATGTAGGCCTGGGCGAACGGGAGAATGTTGGCGGCGAGCAGGCAGCCGATGATCAGCGTGGCGCCCGTCGCTTCCGGTGCCCTGGCCGCACTGCTGGCAGTGACGATGCAGCCGGCGAGCGCAATCGCGGCGAGATCGGCCACGCGGGCCAAGTCGCCGGCCAGGGCTCGCCAGCCCGCCGCCGACAGTCGTTGCTTGCCCGCCCGTCGCTTGTTTGCCGATGCCACGCCGGAAAGCAGCAGTTCTCCGTGCATGATGCTGCCTCTTCCATCTCGATCGGCATTGAGGAATGACATCGGATGAAGGCTCAGGCCAGCCACTGGAGAAGGCGCCAGAGACCGAGCCCGATCCCCACGGTCCCTCCCGCGATCATCAGCGTGCCGGCCGCCACGATGACCTGGAACGAGGCTGGCGCGGGCACGGCCACGCCCTCATGCTCGCGGATCTCCGCGAGCAGCTCATCGAGCTCGATCGGCGTCGGCAAGTCCGCCAGCCCGCCGTCGGGTCGACAGGATGGCCGGTCCCTCAGGTTGCTGGGGGAATGCTGAGCCTGGAACGCAAAGGATAAAGGCGCCATCGCGGTCTCCCCGACGTTCCGACCGTCAGGGTGACGGCAGCTAGGCATCGAGAGCGGTCCGCATCCAAACGCTTAAGAACTATTAAGTCAATAGAGATATTGCCAGATGGTTGATGCCGGGTCCTTTACACTAAGGAATTGATCGAGCAGAAATTTTTTCGCTAAAAGACCGAATTTCCGTCGACCATGCCGCGCCAGCAGATCAAAAGGAGCCTATAAATCTATTGACACTATAGATTATAAATATGTAATCACTCGCGCTGGTTGGCGCGGCGTCTGCCGGACGAGTGGGAAGCCAGATCAGTGCTTGTGGCAACAGGAGCTAGGACGCGTCGGGGCTTCGTGCAGGGCGCCGCGGCGAGCGCCGTGGGGGCTGCGGTATCGATGCCCTTCATCGCCTCGTCGGCCGGCGCTCCTGCTAGCGCCGTCGGCGCTTGGTCGTCGGTCTATGCATGGCCGGATGTCGCCATTCATCTGCACTATCTGCCGAACGGCAAGATTCTGACCTACGCCGACGACAACAACCCGAGCGGCCGTTTCGGCGGCTTCTCGAAGGCGTTCGTGGTCTCCATCCCACAGGGCCAGGCGCCTTCGTCGGTGTGGACCTACGTCCCGAACAACGTGACCAATCTGTTCTGCAGCGGGCACAGCTTCATGCCCGATGGCCGCCTGCTGGTCGTCGGTGGCCATCGGGGGCCGGACAATTACGGCTCGCCCAACACCACCATCTTCGACTATGGCCCTTACCGCTGGACCACGCGCACCGATGCGCCGATGGCCGGCGGCCGTTGGTATGCCAGCACCTGCCTGCTCGGCAGCGGCGAGATTCTCGTCCTCGCCGGCTCGAGAAACGGTGGGCCGGACCATAACCCGTTGCCGCAAGTGTGGCGGACCAACGATGGCGGGGGCTGGCGCAACCTGACGACGGCACTGCATACCGGGCCCTATTATCCGCCGCTCTACCTCAAGTCGAACGGCAACGTGGCCATGGTCGGCTGGGCGCCGCAGACGCTCTATCTGAACACCGCCGGCACCGGCAAGTGGAGCCCCGGCCCGGCCCGCAGCTCCGGCACCCGGGACTACGGCTCCTCGGCGATGTACGACGACGACAAGGTGCTCTACGCCGGCGGCGGGCTGAGCCCGACCAATGCCTGCGAGATCATCGACCTCAACGTGCCGGCACCGGCCTGGAAGTTCACGGCCCCCATGGCCTACAAGCGTCGCCATCTGAACCTGACGCTGCTCCCGGATGGCAAGGTTCTGGCGACGGGCGGCTCGAGCTTGGCGGACAACGATGCCACGCTGGCGGTGAAGGCTGCCGAGATGTGGGACCCGGCCACCGGCAAATGGACGACGCTGGCCAGCTGCGCCATCAAGCGCGTCTATCATTCGACGGCACTGCTGCTGCGTGATGGTCGCGTGCTGTCGGCCGGTGGCGGCCGTCCGCCGCCATCGGGTGTCGGTGGCGGCATCAACAACGAGAATGCCGAGATCTACTCGCCGCCCTATCTGTTCAAGGGTCCGCGGCCGCAGATCCTGGCAGCGCCGACGGTGGTCAGGTACGGCTCGGAGGTCGTGATCACCACGACCAACACAGCCGACATCACCAACGTCAACCTCGTCAAGCTCGGCTCCGTGACCCACACCTTCAACATGACCCAGCGCATCAGCCGGCTGGGCTTCACGCGCACCTCGGCATCCACCTTGCGGCTGCGGGCGCCGACCAATCCCAACGCGGCGCCGCCCGGCCACTGGATGCTGTTCGTGCTGAACAAGGCCGGCGTGCCTTGCGTGGCACCGGTGATCCAGCTCCTGGCCTGAGCGACCGCCGGAGGTGGCCGTCAGGCGCGTGATCGAGGGCGGCCCTGGGCCAGGATGCCCGCGACATGGGCCTCGATCCGCGCCAGGGCGGCATCGAGGCCGAACCGGGTGAGGGCC
>JBATRI010000074.1:0-1886 GCA_049292515.1 Geminicoccaceae bacterium | reverse complement strand
CGCCAGCAGCAAGGCATGGCCGGCAGCCTTGCGCTCGATGAAGCCCTTTCCCTCCACCTGCATGGCAAAGGCCTCGCCGCGGGTCGGCTGCCGGCGCTGCAGATCCTGCTCGAGCGCCGTGATCCGGGCCTCGGCCTGACCGATCGCAGTGCCGGCACGGGCGATCTCGCGGCGGATGGCGAGGTGCTCGTCGAGATGGGCGGCGCGCAGCCGCTCGAGCCGCGCGATCTCGCTCTCCAGCCCGGCTTTCTGCATCAGCCGGGCGTCGCCCGAGGCGATCGCCTTGGCGAGCGCGAACTGGCCGGCCTGGTTGCCGGCATCCTCGAGCCGCCGTACCGAGCCGTCGCCCGAGAGCGCCAGCTCGATGAACCGGGCCTTGCGCTCGTTGGCCTGCCACATCGGCGCATCCATGCTGCCGAGCGTGGCGTAGGCATAGATCTCGATCTCGTCGTGCGCATTGCCCTGGCGCTCGATCCGGCCCTCGCGCTGCTCGATCTCGGACGGCAGCCAGGGAACATCCAGATGGTGCAGGGCTTTGAGCCGCCGCTGCACGTTGACGCCGGTGCCCATGGTCGGCGAGGAGCCGAGCAGGATGCGCACCCGGCCGGCGTCGAAGGCAGCGAGCAGACGCCGCTTGGCCTCGCTGGTCCGGTGGTCCTGCATGAAGGCGATCTCGGCCGCCGGCACCCCCAGGCGCACCAGCCGGTGCTTGATCCAGCGATAGGCCGAGAAGCCGCGGCTGGCCTCGACGCTCAGGGTGCCGAGATCGGAAAAGATCAGCTGGCCGGCACCCGGTAGCAGATCGAAGCTGCCGTCGGGCCGCCGGTAGCGCCGGGTGGCCGTCTCCCGCCAGATCCGGTGCACGTTGGCGATCAGCAGGTTCAGCTTGTTCTCGGGCTCGTCCACGGCGTCGGGGTCGACCAGGCGCAGGTCGATCGCCGCATGCCTGCCGTCGGTGATCACGGACAGCAGGATGTCCTGGCCCTTCTCGGGCTGGCCGCGGCGGGCCTCGATGGCTTTGATCCGGCCGTCCAGCCGGCGCTGGTAGGCCTTGAAGGCCGGGCTCGGCGGCGCGGTCACGATCTGGCGGGCACCACCCCTGATCCGTGGCAGCCGCAGGTGGCGGCGGAGATCGCTTTTCAGGATGACGTCGGCCACGGTGCGGAACATGGCCACCAGCTCCGGCACGTTGACGAACGCGGCAAAGCGGGTGATCGGCTTGTAGCGTCCGGACGGCTGCAGCTCGAGCTCGGTGCGGGTCTCGCCGAAGGCGGCAGCCCAGGCATCGAACTCGTGCAGCCCGGCGGCGGCCAGCAGATCCGGCTGCAGGAAGCGCTGCAGGCTGTAGAGCTCGCCCAGTGTGTTGGTAATCGGCGTGCCGCTCGCCAGGATCAGCGGCCGGGCCGGCTGCAGCTTGGCGATGAACCGCGCCTTGACCAGCAGGTCCCAGGCCCGTTGCGAGCCGTCGGGGTCCACACCCTTGAGGCCGCTCATGTTGGTCGCGAAGCTGAGTTTGCGGAACTCGTGGGCCTCGTCGACGATCAGCTGGTCGATGCCGATCCATGCTATCGTCAGCATGTCGTCCTTGCGGCCGGCGAGCGCCTCGAGCCTGGCCTGCAGGCCTTCCTTCAGCCGCTCCAGGCGTTTCCTGCCCAGCCGGTCGTCGCCGTCGACCTGCAGCAGCAGATCCTCGTAGCTGGCGAGCTGCTCCTGGATCAGCTCACGCTCGAAGGCGGCCGGGCTCGGGATCAGCTTGAAGGCGCTGTGGGTGAGGATGATGCAGTCCCAGCCCGAGGTGGCGGCCCGGGCCAGGAAACGCAGCCGCTTCCTGGCGGTGAAGTTGCTCTCGTCGGCGACCAGGATGCTGGCGGTGGGGTAGAGCTGCA
>JBATRI010000073.1:0-14035 GCA_049292515.1 Geminicoccaceae bacterium | reverse complement strand
GGTGCCAGCGATCGGCGGTCTGCTTGGCGTGGGGTGCTCCACGGGCCGCCCCGTCGGCGTAGGCACCGGCCCGGCCGCGCACCACCACGGACACGCCTGGATGGGCCGCGAGCCACGCCGCCAGCGTGTTGGCGGAGCGGTCCGGCAGCAGGTCGATGACGCGCCGGCGTTCGAGGTCGCACAAGATCGTGCCGTAGCGGTGGCCCTTGCGCCATGCCCAGTCGTCCACCCCGAGCACCCTTACCGGAAAAACCGGTGTGTTGGTGCCGGTGCGGACGCGGCGCAGCAGGGTGGCGCGGCTGATCGGCATGCCCATGGCCGCGGCATGACGGGAACCGGGATTGCCGCCGAGCGCCAGGCCGATGCTCCGGTGCACGGCACGCAACCGTTCCGTCTGGCGTGCGCGCGCACAAGCGATGCCGGGCAACGGTTCGGTGAACGTTTGTCGCTGGCAAGCAGGGCGAGCACAGCGGAAGCGCCGGACACGAACCAGCAGGACGGTCGGGCGGCCGAAGCACGCCACATCACTCAGGCTGCGCCAGTAGGAGCCATGAACGCGGCGTGATGGCGTTCCGCAAGCCGGACACGACGCTGCTGTCGTCATCGGATGGACGCGCAAGGTGATCCGCTGAAAGCCGTGGTCGATTTGCTCCAGGAGCCGAAGGTTGGGGAGAAAGCCGATCGATTGCAGCGAAATGTTCAAGGATGATACCGTGGCGGTGAATGCTTCCTTCCATATGGCATGCTCCCGCCACGGAAGGGCTGTACCTACTCACGGCTGTACGGGGTCAGCACCTCAACCTGCGCTTGGTCACACAAAACTTCCAAGAACCCAAAGTTGCATGCCGATACACAGAAGAAAACTAGGATCAAATTAATACCATCTCACCAACCGCAGTCTCAAGGAGGCTCCCATGTCCATCTCGTTCCTCCATTCGAAAGGTACCGAAGCGCCCATCAAGATCCCCGCCATCGGGCTCGACCTGTTCGTGCGCATGCCGCCGGCGGCGAGCTCGGGCGAGTTCTGCTTCATCGAGACCATCAATGCCCCGGGCGCCGGTCCGCCCCGGCATCGCCACCGCGAAGCGGAGATCTTCCGCGTCATCGAGGGCCGGTATCTCTATGAGGCGGACGGCCGGTGCTTCTATGCCGAGGCAGGCGACGTGGTGAGCATTCCCGGCGGGGTCGAGCACGGCTTCTGCAACGTGACCGACAAGCCCGCGCGCCAGTACATCCTCATGGCCCCGGCGCTTGATGCGGCTGCCTTCTTCACCGAGCTGGCCGGCGTGATGCACGACGGCATCCCCGACCAGGCGGCGCTCAATGCCTTCGGGCTGAAGTGGCACGTGGAGTTCCTCGGTCCGCCGGTGAGCAAGAACGACCAGCCCACGGCCTGAGGTGGCCGCATCTGCGTCGCCGCCAGCGGCCGACGATCAAGAGGCCCGCGCGCGACGCGGGCCAGGGCACGACATCAGGCGGCGGACAGGATGAGGGATCAGGTGCTTATCGCCGGCGCGGGGCCGGTTGGGCTGACGATGGCGCTCGAGTTAGCCCGTTATGGCGTTCCGGTCCGCATCATCGACAAGATTCCGGAAGCGACGCGCACCTCGCGGGCGGTCGCGGTGTGGCCGCGCACGCTGGAGCTTCTCGACCGCTCCGGCGCGGCGGCGGACATTATTGTCGTGGGTAACAAGGTCACCGTTGCCAACATCCTGTCGGGCGGCCGGACCGTGGCATCGTTTGCGCTCGACGCGGTGCCGTCGCCCTATCCGTTCGCGCTGATGGTGCCGCAATACGAAACCGAAGCCGTGCTGCGGCGTCACCTCGCTGCCCACGGCGTTAAGCCCGATCTCGGCGTCGAGCTTCTCGGTTTCGAGCAGGACGACGATGGCCTCTCCGCCCGCCTGCGGGAGCCCGACGGTACGGAGCGCATCGAGCCATATGCCTTTCTGGTGGCCTGCGATGGCGCCCACAGTGTGGTGCGCCATCGCCTCGGCCTTGACTTCAAGGGCGACACGCTGGGCCTCGACTGGACGCAGGGCGACTTTCACCTGAGCGGATATCCCTTCCCCACTCGCAGATGGCGATCTTCTGGCATGAGGACGGGCCGCTGCTGTTCTTCCCCATGGCGCCCGATCGCGCACGGATCATCACCAGTCTCGGCCCCTCGACCGCAACGCTGCCCGTCGCGCTGGACCGGGAGGCGTTCCAGAAGATGGTGGACGCCCGCGGCCCCGGGGGGATCACGCTCACTGGCACGGAATGGGTCAGCGCCTTCCGCATCAACGAGCGGCAGGTGGAAAACTATCGGTCCGGGCGGGTCTTCCTCGCCGGCGATGCGGCTCACATCCACAGCCCGGCTGGCGGGCAGGGCATGAACACCGGCATGCAGAACGCCATCAATCTGGCGTGGAAGCTGGCCCTCGTGATCCGCGGCATCGGTACCGCGCCGGCGCTGCTGGAGAGCTATGATCTGGAACGCCGCCCGGTCGGCGCACTGGTGATCGCGGCCTCGGGGCGCATGACCCGGATCGGCACGCTGGCCGACCACACGCTGCAGCATGTGCGCGACTTCGTCGCCCATATCCTGATGGGGTTTTCGCCGGTGCAGCGGGCGATCACCGGGCTGATGGCGGAAGTCTCCATCGGCTATCCGGACAGCCCGCTCAACGGCCCCTCCCAGGGCGACGCGAAGGCCGGCGCACGGGTGCCGCCGGTGGCGGGCGAAACGCCGTTCGGCGCGGGCGACACGCCACTGTTCACCGCGTGCGGCGGTGGCGGCGCGGCCGAACTCGCCTAGCGCTTTCCCCGGCTCGTGGCGGCGTCGTCGCCTCGATCCGACGGCGAAGCTTTCATCTCGCTGGTCCGGCCGGACGGCTACCTCGCAGCCCAGGTGGAGGATGCGGACTGGCAAGCTCTCGTGCCCTATCTCCAGCAGATCGGGGCGGAGCGGTGACTGCCCATCGCGTGAAGCCGCTCCCGAATGGCCGCGGCGGGCGAAACGACCGCCCGCTTCATAGCTGAAAGAGCTGCGATGCCTCGCTTCTTGGATGCGGAAGAGCTTGACCTGCTGGCCATTGGCGCCTGGATTCTCGGGACCGGAGGCGGCGGATCGCCCTATGCCTCTCACCTCGTCGCCCGGCAATTCTATGAGAACGGCGGCCAGATTGCCCTGCTCGACCCGGACGAACTTGCCGACGACGACGTCGTGGCCGTGGTCTCGACCATGGGCGCGCCACTAGTGTTCCAGGAACGCATGACCGACGCCGCCTTCGCCCTCAAGCCGGTACAGATCATGGAGGCTTTCCTGGGCCAGCCTTTCCGCGCCGTGATGACGGTAGAGATCGGCGGCTGCAACGCCTTCCAGCCGCTCCTCGTCGCTGCGGCGTCCGGGCTTCCGGTGGTCGATGCGGACGCCATGGGCCGGGCCTACCCCGAGGCCCAGATGCAGACCTTCTCGATTGCCGGGCTGCAGATGGTCCCGCACGTCGTTTCCGACATCCGCGACAATGACGTAATCATCCCCACCGCGTCCGGCTGGCATGAGATGGAGCGCGTGCGGCGCAAAGTCTGCACGGAATACGGATCGGTGGCGACCACCTGCCAAGCCCCGCGCACCGGGGCGGAGGTGAAGCGTCACGCGGTCCTGCGCAGCCTCTCGCAGGCCATCGCGCTGGGGCGCGAGGTGCGCCGCGCGAAGATGGCGCATGAGGACCCGGTCGAGGCGACCGTGGCCGCCGGCGGCGGCAAGCGGCTGTTCACGGGCAAGGTGATGGATGTGCAGCGGTGCACGACCGAGGGCTTCCTGCGCGGATCCCTCAGCCTGGCGGGCCTCGGTGAGGATGCCGGCGCGTCTTTCGACATCACCTTTCAGAACGAGTTCACCATCGGCCGGCGCGACGGCGTGGTGATCGTCACGACGCCGGACCTGATCTGCGTGCTCGACAGCATCTCGGGCGAGGCCGTCGGCACGGAGAGCCTGCGCTATGGCCAGAGGGTCACGGTGATCGCCCTGCCATCGCAGCCGATCCATCGCAGCCCGGAGGGGCTGCGTCATGTGGGTCCGCTCGCCTTCGGCCATGACGTCGAATTTCGCAGCGTCTTCGGGGAGGAGCCGGCATGAGCCGCATTGGAATCGATGTCGGTGGCACCAATACCGATGCCGTCCTGCTTGAGGGCGGCCAAGTGATCGCCGCGCTGAAGCGGCCGACCACCGTCGATGTCGCGGACGGCGTGCGGCAGGCGCTGGTTGATCTGGTCGCCACGGCCGCCGACCATCCGGCCATGGGGCGGGTCGAAGCGGTGATGATCGGCACCACGCACTTCACCAATGCCGTGGTGGAACGTCGCCATCTGGACCGCGTCGCGGCGCTGCGCATCGGCCTGCCCGCCAACGCCGGTCTGCCACCCTTCATCGGCTGGCCGAAGGACCTCGCAGCGGCGATGCGGGGAAGCGTCCACATGGTGGGCGGCGGGCACGAGTATGATGGACGGGTTCTGGTGCCACTGGATCGTGCGGCCGTGCGGCGCGAGGCGCAGCGCATCGCCGACAGCGGCATCAGCTCGGTCGCCATCACCAGCGTGTTCTCCCCGCTCAGCGATGAATGCGAGCGCGAGGCCGCGGAGATCGTGCGGGAGGTGATGCCCGCGGCGCGCATCACGCTCTCCCACGAGATCGGGCGGATCGGCCTGCTCGAACGGGAGAATGCGGCGCTGCTGAATGCCGGGCTGCAGGGACTTGCGCAGCGCACCACCACGGCTTTCGTGCGGGCGCTGCGGGACAGCGGCATCGCGGCGCCGCTTTATCTCACGCAGAATGACGGCACCATCGTGCAGGGGGCGGTGGCGGAGCGCCATCCCGTCTATTGCTTCGCCTCCGGTCCCACCAACAGCATGCGCGGCGCGGCCTTCCTTTCCGGCTTGACGGACGCGCTGGTCGTGGATGTGGGCGGCACGACCACCGACGTGGGCTGCCTCAAGGGCGGGTTTCCGCGCCAGGCCAATGCAATGGTCGAGATCGGCGGAGTGCGCACGCTGTTTCGCATGCCGGACCTGATCTCCATCGGCCTCGGCGGCGGCACGGAGATCGCCGATGACGGACGCCGCATCGGCCCGGACAGCGTCGGCTTCCGGCTGCCGGAGAAGGCGCTCTGCTTCGGCGGCGGCACGCTGACCGCCACGGACATCGCGGTCGCGGCCGGACGGATCGCGCTGGGAGAGCCGGGGCTCGTGGGCAGGCTCCCCGGTCCTCTGGTGGCCGACAGCCTCCGGCACATGGAACGCATGGTTGCGGAGGTGGTGGACCGCATGAAGACGGATGCCTCGCCGATTCCCCTCATCGCGGTGGGCGGCGGCAGCTTTCTGGTGCCCGATCGCATGGAGGGCGTCTTGGAGGTGGTGCGCATCGAGCACCATGCTGTGGCCAATGCTGTGGGCGCCGCCATCGCGCAGGTGAGCGGCGAGGTGGACCGCATCTTCTCCGGTGTCGCGCGCGACGCGGCGCTCGATGAAGCGCGCCGGGAGGCCACGCGGCGAGCGATCGAGGCGGGCGCCGAATCGGGCAGTGTGCAGACGCTCGACGTGGAGGACATTCCGATCGCCTATCTCCCCGGCAATGCGCGCCGCATCCGCGTGCGTCTCGTCGGGGAGATCACGCGGCTCACCGGGTAGCGCAGGGGGACGGATGGCCGGCGAGCGCCGATCGCCCGAGCGGCCCCCTCGTTCGTCCAGCATGTTCCGATCTGACCTGCTTACAGGAACCGCAAATGCACAATGATCTCAGTGAAGCGACGCCGGACGGACAGGGCCCGGCGGGTCGGCGCGTGTATCGCGAAGCCTCACCCACGGAATTAATCTACATCGCCGCGCGCATGATCGTCGTCAGCCGCAGCAGCATCTCCGGAACGATCGGCAGGGCGCAGTTCGAGGCGGCCGTCGCGCATCTCGAAGCGCGATATGGAATCCTGCGCTCTGTGGTCGAGGACGGGCATTTCGTGGGACGGATGGATGACCGATCGGCGATCGAGGCCTGGTTGCCCGCCGATAGATGCTCCGCCGAGACCATGTACGCGCAGTTGCTGAACGCCGACCTCGATACCGGAAAGACCCTCTATGCCATCCACGTCATCGCCGCCGATGACGCGCTCGATGTCTTCATGCTCACCTCCCATGCGATCACGGACGCAACATCGCTGATCGAGCTGCATTCCTGTCTCGCCCACATGTGCGACTGCGTCGTGCGCGGCGAGGCCCCGGCCCTCGGCGTGCAGCCGTTCCCGACCCCGGTCGACGACGCAGTGAGTTGCAGCCTGGCTGCGCTTGGAGCGGATGCGACCCCCTCTTCCTATTCCGGAGTGTTCGCCGAGATCCCCATGCGCGCGCCCCATGATGGCGGCTCCGTGACCCATCAGCTCGAACGCGTCGTGATCGGGGCGGAGGCGATGCATCGGATCAAGGAGGCAAGCCATGCAACCGGCTCTTCCGTGCACTCGCTCCTGCTGGCCGCGTTCGCTCTCGCCATACGTGACGTCGCGGACGGACACCCGCGTCAGATTCTCATGCGATCATCGGTGGACATGCGTCGGCGGCTCGAGCCCCACGTTTCCCCGGAACTGGTCTTTACGGCCATCACCGGGCACATCACGCACGTCCCAGACCTCGATCGGCCCATGATCGAGATCGCCGGCTTCATCTTTGACGATATCCATCAGGGACTGGCCAACGGCAGCATCTTTCACGACTACATCAATTATCCGCGGGCATTCGGCAGTCCTCAGCAGTCGCCGGTCGCCATCAATGTTTCCGACATCCAGACGGTGCAGTTTCACTGGGCGGTCGAGCGGCTGGTAGTGACCGCATTCGAGTATGCATTGGGCTGGATGAAGAAATTCCCGAATGTCTCCGTGTCGGTCTACGACGGTACGCTGATCGCCAACATCGTATATGTGGAAGAGTTCGCCACTCCGACAACAATCCGGGCCATCTCGGACGGCTTCGTCAGAAGGCTCGATTCGGTCTGTGGACAATAGAAGCCCTGCCCCGAGGAGCGCGGGCGAGTTGCGGGCGATTACGTCCCCTTTGCGGTGAGCGGTACGTAACGTGGCGTCCAGACCTTGGCACGCAGGCGCTGCTGGATCTGATCGACCGCGACGTCGGGCGCGTCGCGCTCCCGGTGCGCCTGCATCGCAACCGCGAGCGCGACCTTTGCCGCGACTTCACGCAGGGCGCTCACGGGGGGCAAGAGATTGTGCTTCGGGTTGTCGCGCGCAGGCGACGCACCTGCCAGCGCCTTCGCCGCCGCCATGAACATGCCATCCGTCACTCGGCTCGTGCCGACCGCCAGAACGCCGAGGCCAACTCCGGGAAAGATATAGGAATTGTTGGTCTGGTCCACCTTGAAGCGGGTGCCGTCGCGCAGGAGCGGGGGAAACGGGCTGCCGACGCCCACCAGAGCCCGCCCGTCGGTCCAGACCTCGATATCCGCCGGTGTCGCTTCCGCGCGCGAGGTCGGATTCGACAGCGGAAAGATCACCGGCCGCTCGTTGCACTCGGCCATTGCGCGGACGACCGGCTCGCAGAAGGCGCCCGCCAGGCCGGAGACGCCGATCAGCACGGTTGGTCGCGCATTGCGCACCACGTCCAGGAGCGCAATCTTGTCGGGATGTTCGAGCGTCCAGCCTTCGATCGCCCGCCTGCTCTGCACGAAGGGGGTCTGGAATGGCGCAAGGCCGGGCATGCCTTCCATCAGCAGCCCGTCACGATCGATCATGAAAAAGCGTTGTGTCGCCTCGCTTTCCGACAGGCCGGCATCGCACATGGCGGAGCGGATCAGGCCGGCGATCCCGCAGCCGGCCGAGCCTGCGCCGAACACCGCCACCCACTGCTCGGTCAGTGGCACGCCAGTGATATTGATGGCCGCCAGCAAGGTGCCGGTCGCTACCGCGGCCGTGCCCTGGACATCATCGTTGAAGGTGCAGAGCCGGTCGCGATATCGCTCGAGCAGGCGCGTCGCATTGCCCTTGGCGAAATCCTCCCATTGCAGGAGGACCTTGGGCCAGCGCCGGATGACGGCCGAGACGAAGGCCTCGATGAAGTCGTCATAGTCCTGGCCCCGCACCCGCTCGTGCCGCCAGCCCACATAGAGCGGGTCGGCGAGGCAGTCGGCATTGTCGGTCCCCACGTCGAGCAGGATCGGCAGGGTGGTCGCCGGATGCAGGCCGCCGCAGCCGGAATAGAGCGCGAGCTTGCCGATCGGAATGCCCATGCCGCCCGCCCCCTGGTCGCCGAGCCCTAGGATGCGCTCCCCGTCGGTCACCACGATCGCCTCCACGGCGTCGAAGCGCGGCAGCGCGAAGATCTGGTCGAGCCGCGCCGTGTGGGGAATGCTGAGGAAGAGGCCCCGCGGCTTGTGGTAGAGGCGGCTGAACTGCTGGCAGCCGGCGCCGACCGTGGGCGTGTAGACGATGGGCAGCAGCTCTTCCAGGTTCTCCGCCAGCGTCGCGTAGAACAGGGTCTCGTTGATGTCCTGCAACTCGCGTAGGAAGGCGTAGCGTTCGAGACCGGTCTCGAACTGGCGCAGCGACTGCAGGGCGCGGGAGATCTGCTCGTCCAAGGTGGACACATGCGGCGGCAGCAATCCGTGGAGGTGGAACACGTCGCGCTCTTCCTCGGAGAAGGCGGTGCCCTTGTTGAGCTGGGGATCAGCCAGCAATTCGTATCCGCTCAGCTCGGTGGCCATGGGCGCGACGGTTGCATCAGACATGAAGATCGCTCCTAGCTTCGCCCGTCCGAGCGAGCTCGATGTAGGTATCAGGCCCGTAATGGAGTGTGTTCCGGGCGTAGTAGGGAGGCACCTGCATGTCGAACTGGGCGTGCCCGTGGCTCACATCGCTGCGCAGAAGGTCGGTGCGGCTGGCGATGTCGAGCCGCAGCCGCTCGCCCGGCTTCAGAACCACGGGCTGCGGCGTGAGGCTGAAGCACAGCGTCACTGGCACCCCGGGCACCAGGGGCTCGGGCACATCGATGTCGATGGCGATCTCGGTCGCGGTGGAGCGCGCCGCGTCGATCCTGCGGCAGGCGGGGCGGATCGTCCCCATGGAAAGGAACTGGTAGCCGCCGTCAGCCGAGACGATGCCGGTGCAGGCCACCACGTGGGAATCGATCTCGTTGCAGCTGAGGGAGAGACTCAGCGTCACCGGACCGGTTAGCTCCATCTCCCCCTCCACTGGCAGCTCGAAGGTGAGGCGCTGGTTCTCCACCTCGTCGAAGCCCGGCGTCACGATGGCGCCGAGCGGCACCGCCGCCCATCGCCTCGACCGCAGGCCGGGCGAAGGCGGGACGAACCGATGGGCGGCGGTGCCGCTCGGCGCCATTGGAGGCCGGGTAGAGGCGCAGTGCCGTGCTGCCGGGCAGCGGCCAGTCCGGCGCGCTGCGGATAGTCCTTGGCTCCTTCCGTCCAGTATCGCATCCGCGGCTACGCGGCATAGCCATTGTCCGCGCCGTAGACCAGATGGTCGAAGAAGGCGAGCGCCTCCAGCTGCCAGAGGTAAACCGGCAGGTCGTAGGTCGCCGGGCCGACGATCAGCCAACGTTGATCCTTCGCAGTGCCGGCATTCTCGAACAGATCGTAGGCTCCGAACTGGTGAAGGTTGAGATGGCCGGCATTCTGCACCACCACGAACGGCACCTTGATGTCGTCCAGCGCACCAGACGAGCCGGCCGGCAGCACGCTCGTCGCCCGCGTCTTGCCGTCGAGCATGAGGCTGGCGAACCGGCGGCGCGCCTGCGGCGACGGCACCTGCCGCTCGAAGGTCCTCATGATCCGCGTCATGCGCTTCTTCAGCTGCGGCCACCACACATGCTTCAGAGGCGAGTTGGTGATGTGGCTCACCACTGCCCGCAGGAGCGGCGGTACGGAAAGCCTGAACTGGAGCGGCGTGAAATTCGCGCCCATCCACAGCGCGAAGAAATCGGGCTGCGGCGCACCGCCGAACATGGCGATGTGGCGGAAGAAATCCGTGCACATCTCGTTGGCGAAGAAGCCCTTCAAGGCCGGCGGGCGAAGGCGCGCCACCTGGGGCCGGGTCAGCCCGTAATAGGAGGTGCCGAACAGCACCACCTGCCCGTCGCACCAAGGCTGGGCGGCGGCCCATTGGATGACCTTGGCGTGATCTTCTACGTCGGTGTCATTGAGATAGATGGCGTCGGCGCCGCCCGAGCGGCTCATGCCGCGGCGGGTGACGATCACATGGGCATAGCCGCGATCGGTGAAGACCGGCGGGCTGCCGGTCTCGTTGTTGCCGGCGGGCACGCCGGCGGCCTGCAATTCCTTGGAATAGGCCGCGAAGGCGACGACCGCCGGATAGCGGCCCGGTGCCTTGGGCACATAGACATCGGCCGCGAGGCAGATGGATGGGGCGACCTCGACGATCTGGTCCGCGAGGACGCGGCATCCGAGCCCCGACTTCGCGGCGGGTCCCGGTGTCCAGCCGGCGAGCTGCGCGCCGAACAGGCCGCCCTTCGGCGCGATGAGATTGTCCCCGAAGCCCGGCTTCCCGTTTTTGGCCGTCATGTGCGTTCTCCCCCGGTTCCAGGCCCGCCGCGTCAGGTCGCGGCACGGGGCGTCCTACAATTGCGAAATGTCGAGCCCGGTTCTCTTCTGCGCCGCCAGCCGCATCTCCCGCACCACCCATTTCTGCGTGTCGTCCGGGATGAAGAAGCCGCCGATGCCGGACGAAAAGAGCAGGTCGAAGACCCGCTCCGTCACCTGGGTGAGCGCCTGCTCCAAGTCCTCGCCCGCCTCCGGCTTCGGGGGCACCATGATGACGATGGTGTCTTCCGCCTGCTCGATGATCTCGATCCTGAAATCCGGGCCCGGCGTGTAGCCGAACTCCGCGCAGACCACCCCGACAGGGTCGGCGATGAGCTTCGCGCGATAATCGGGATCGGTGGCGATGCGCTCGTAATTCTTCTCGACGAAATCGGCATTGCTCACGACTGATCTCCCTCGGTGCGGGCCGCGTCGCGCAGGGCCAGCAGCTTGAATTTGGCGGCCACGGGCACGAGCCAGATGAACAGGCCCTGGCTGGACCACAGGTCCATCTGGTTGAACGGCGCCGGCGGCGGGGGCGATTGCGGTGCGCGGGCGGGCGGGATGGTGAAGTAGACCCGGTCGCGCCGCTGCACCACCACCTTCACCTTGACGCCGGCCGGCACCTCCACGCCCATGAACTTGAGGGCCTCGACGGGGTCGCTCTCCACCTGCGCGGCGAACGACTCGTCGGTCCAGACGCGCCTGGTCAGCTCCTTCTCAAAATCTCCGGACACGGATGTCTCCCTTATTCCGCTTCGATGGGGATGCGGCGGGGCAGCGCCGCGCCGCCGCCGGTTCACGGCTCGCGATTGATGATCAGGAAGCTCGGACCCTGGTGCGCGAGCGCGCGGGCGAGCACGTCGCCGACGCTCTCGACAGCGTCGATCGTCCCGACGCGGGCGCCGAAGCCCTCGGCGATCTTCTGCATGTCCACATCGGGATCGCTGAAGTCCAGGCCGACGAAGTGCGTGGTCGCGATGGTCGTCCCCATCACGTTGCACCACAGTTCCTTCAGCAGCCGGTACTCATTGTTCACGAAACAAATGAAGATGGACGGGATGGAATACTTCGCCGCCGTCCAGAGTGCGTGGATCGAGAACAGGCTTCCTCCATCGCCTACGAAGCAGGCGGCGTGCTTGCCGCTCGCCAGGCCGATGCCGACGCCCAGCGGCAGGGCCCAGCCCAGACCGCCGCCACGGGGCGAGAAATGCACGTTCCGGAAGCCGAGGCTCACCGCCATGTCCTGCACGATGGCGTCCTCGGACGAGCCTTCCGTAATGACGTGCGTGGATCGGTCGAGATGGCGCAGTACGGCGAGGATCAGCGCATCGCTCGCGTGCGGCCCCAAGCTGGGATATTTCGCATCCAGAGCTGCCGCGTCGATCGTCCGCGCGGCGGCTTGCGCCGTGTCGGCGCCGAGCGCAGTAGCCAGCGCATCCAGGGTCGCATGGATGTCTCCGAGCACCGCTACGTCGCAGGGAAAGTCGAAGCCCAGCTGGCTCGCCGCCGGGGAGATCTGAATGACCTGCAATTCCGCCGGCAGCGCCTGGAGGCCGTCGTAGGTGAAGCTGTCGACCTTCTCACCGATCAGCAGCATGGTGTGGTAGCGGCCGAGCGTCTCATTGATCTTCTTCGTGGTCGGCGGAAGCTGGCCACGGAAGTTCGGATGCAGCGGATCAACCGTGCCCTGCACGTGGAAGGGGGCGGCATAGATGTCGGCGCCGAGCGCGCTGGCGATGCGGCTGACGGCGTCGATGCCATGCGCCGCGCCCACCGCATAGTCGGCGACGATGACTAGCTTGTCCCTGGGCACAGCCGCGAGGGCTGCGGCCACCTCGCCGATGGCGCGGGGTACCACGTCCTCGATGATGCGCGTCTTCTTGAAGGTTGTTTGCCCGGTCTCCTCTAGCATGAAGTTCATGGGGATGGAGAGGAAAACGGGCCCAGTCGGCTGGAGCCGCGCGTGCAGGTAGCAGCGCTGCAGGGCGACGGCGAGATCGTCCGTGCGGGTCACCTCATAAGCGTATTTGGTGGCAGTCTCGGCCAGCTGGATATTGGGCGCGCCCAGCACCGGATTGTGGATGAGGAAGCGGGAATCCTGCTGCCCGTTGATGACCAGCAGGGGCACCCCGGACATCAGTGCGTTGCGCATGTTGAACATGCCGTTGGCGAGGCCCGGATAGGTATGGAGGCTGACGATGGACGGCTTGCCGGTCATCAGCGCGTAGCCCGCGGCGATGCCGACCGCGCTCGATTCATGCAGCGACAGGATATAGGTGGCCTGCGATGCGGCGACGGCCGCGAGGAAGGTCGTCTCCGTGGTTCCGGGATTGCCGAAAACGAACGGAATTTCATAAGTTTCAAGAAAATCCTGGATGAGCTCGCCGCCGGTCCGTGTCGTCATGTTTCTCTCCCCAAATGGTCTCGCAGCAGCATTCCCAGCGGCTCACGCCGCAACTGGCATTCGATACTGTCAGCCGTCGCATCGGATGCGGCTTGGTGCAACGTTCTGTCCGCGCGGCATCCAGTGCGCGCATTTCGTGGTGCGCCCGATCCCGGGGTTGAAGGTGTTGCAGGGATCGAGCGCCTTGAAATGGTCGACCATTGCGGGCTTCGCGAAATAAAGGTGCCCCACATTGTGCTCGGCGGGATATTCCGCGCCGCGCTCATCGAGGAGCTTCCACATGGCGTGCTCGATCTCCTCGCAATTGCTGCCTTTGGCCACGATATAGTCCTGGTGGAAGACGTGGCAGAAGAAATGGCCGCAATAGAGCTTGCGGATCATGTGCTTGTCGATCTCTTCGGGCAGCCTTGTCAAGTTGGTGGCCGGCGAACGAATTTGCCGGCACCATTGTTCATTCTGCGCAGGCGATCAGGCAGCGCGAGTAACACCAGCAACATCGCGCCAAGTCTGAAAGGCACGGTCGCGGGCGGCTCGGTGGTCGATGGCGGTCAAGAGGTGGCGGCGGAGCTGGGAGATGTTGTGGATCTGGCCGTGGCTGGAGAGGAACCGCTGAGCATGCCGCGCCGACTTGAACCGCTGCATCTGTCGTTCTCGTCGCCGTGTCGGCTGGTGCGAGACCTCGACCCGATTGTTGAGGTAGCGGCTCTGCCGGCGCTCGACCCCGGGCAGGATTTGCCGCTTGCCCGCGCCATAGCTGCGAAGTTTATCAGTCACGATCACACGGGGAATGTACTGCAGCCCCTTCAGCAGCTTCTTGAAGAACCGCCTGGCCGCCCTGGCATTGCGTCGGCTCTGCACCAGGATGTCGAGCACGATGCCGTGCTGGTCGACCGCCCGCCACAAGTAGTGCTGCTTGCCGCCGATGCGCAGGAACACTTCATCCAAATGCCATTTGTCGCCCGGCCGTGGCCGGCGTCGCTTGAGCACGTTGGCGAAGGCCCGCCCGAACCGCAGGCCCCAGGCGCGGATGCTCTCGTAGC
>JBATRI010000072.1:0-13449 GCA_049292515.1 Geminicoccaceae bacterium | reverse complement strand
GTGCGGCCGCAGTGCGCACGGCTGGGGCCTCGGGTTCGCTTCGTCGTGGTGGCTGCGGCGCGTCGAGACGGCGCTGGCGCAGGCTGCCGAGGTCGCGCATCGCGGCAGCATTCTCGCGCGTGATCTGCGCCCGGTAGCGCAGCAGGGTGGAGAGCGCCTTCATGGCAGCGGCCTTGGCGGCCTGTCGCAGCGTCTCGTCCTCGATACTGTCGGCACCGAACAGGTCGGAGAGGATCTGCACCTCCAGCCGGTCGGCGCGGATCTCGCGCCAGAGGGCGCGGATCGCGAGCTCGGCCGAGTCCCGCTCGGCGAGGTCGCGTGGCCGCCAGAGGGTGAGCCAGCTCGCCTCGTGGGCCGCGAACGCCGCCGGGTCCTCGTCGGCCAGCAGGAAGAAGGTCCGCCCGGTGAGACCATGGCGGGTACTGTTGAGCGCCGCGCGGGCCTTGCCCGCCTCGCTCACGGGGCCGGCGGAACGGGCGCCGTTCTGGCGCGAAGCATCGGATTGGGAGGCAGTGGGGGCGGTGGGCACGGCATGGGCTCCAGGGTTGGACCCGTCAGCTTATGCCGTAGGAAGCCCGCGAGATCAAGGAATTTACTCTTATTATGGCTACAGCGGGCATGATCTTCTCCTATGGAGATGCCGAGGGCTGCCAGCACCGAGCGGGTGTCGCCGACCAGATGCGGCGTCCGGCGCATGACCACACTCACGAGTTCGATCATGTTGCCGGCCGAGATTACGGACGTCGCGTCGAGCAGTCGACGGAAGCGGTCGCGCTCCGGCTCGCCGTACAGGATCGCGATCAGAGCGGAGGTGTTGACGGCGATCGTCACCCGGCCGGGTCGCCGTTCGCGTCGTGGAGGCCCTTGTCCGTGAAGCCCGACGCCCGGTCTGGGCCGGCGTCGAAGCGCGCCAGCAACTCGTCGGTGTAGTGCCGGCGCTCGGCGGCGGCATCGCGCAACTCCCGCAGCCGCCGCTCCAGGGACACGCGGACGGCATCCGTCACCGTCGAGGCCTGCAGTGCTGCGACCTCCCTCGCCAACTCCTTGACGCGATCGTCGCGGATGTAGAGGGGCATGGCAGATCCGTATATTCACCTCGAGCTATCTGATATGCGGCGCTTCTGATCGGATGGCAAGGTTGGCAGCAACGGCGCTCAAGGGGAAGCCTCTGGTACTGTGAAGCGAGTGCGGGAACGAGTTCCGTTTCGATGGCTTCCGAGCTAAATATTTCTGTAGTGAGAAGGGATGTGGGTGGCGCGTTATTCTGTCGACTTAGATGCGTATCATTACACGCGTCTATTTTGCGTGGAGACTTATTCTAGCTGAGAATATCTGGGTTGACGATGGCGAGAGGCTGGCCACTCACCAAATTCACCGATCCCCTCTTGTGCTTGGCTCTATTGCCCGCTCGGTTGTGCCAACACCACCCACAACGCTGCTCAGCGCGCGTCGTACTCGTCGCGGCGGCGCCACCAGGGGGCGGTCTCATTGCGGCCCTTGGGCGCGCGGTCGAGCCACTGGTACATCCCCCAGAGGCCGTCGAGGCCACGCGTGTAGGTGGAATAGGTGTGGTAGACGATGCCGTCCTCGAGCGCGAACGCGCTCATGCCGGGCCGGTCGCGCGCATAGGTCGGCGCATCGGTGCCGCAGGTGGCGGCGAACTGGGCGACGGGCTCGGGGAACGGCGTCATGTCCATGGCGTGGCCGCCGCGCCGGTAGTTGTAGTCGATGCGGCCGGTGCGCTGCTGCTCCTCGGTGAACGAGACGTTGAAGTCGAAGTTGAAGTCGCTGCCCTGGGACGATGCCCAGGGGAAGGTCCAGCCCATCCGCCGCCTGTAGGCCTGGAGCCTGGCGAGCGGTGCGCGCGAGACCGCCCAGAACGCGACGTCGTGGTGGGTCAGGTGGACGACCAGGCCGTCGAACCCGTCGGCGACCGCCGAGCAGGACGGGCAGCCGGCCTGATAGTCGGGGCCGAACATGAAGTGGTAGACCAGCAGCTGCGAGCGGCCACCGAAGAGGTCGGCCAGCGTGGCGCTGCCGACCTCGGTCGCGAAGCGGTACGGCCGGTCGAGCCTGACCCACGGCAGCTCCTGCCGCCGCCGCGCCAGCTCGTCGCTGCGCCGCGTCAGCTCCTTTTCCGCCTCCAGCAGCTGGAGGCGGGCCGCCAGCCACTCCTCGCGCGTTCCGGTCCGGTGCCCGATCATCGTCGCTCTCCTTGTCGGGAAGTATTGCTCAGTGCGCCATGGGTGGAAGACAAAGAACATCGCGGTAGGCGCAGAGGTCGTCGATCAGACTCTTCTCGTCGGCCATGATCGTGGCCTTCTCGGCCTCGCCGATGAGCTGAATCATGTAGCTCTGCTCGGCGATGCCCTGCCGATCGATGAAGGGGTTGAGCAGACTGGAATAGTTGCCGAGATCCGGCTTGGCGCCGATGTCGTCATTGGTGACAGCGGGCGCATAGAACATGAGGTGCGGCATGGGCATGGTATGGACCTTCATGTCGGGCGGCCCGACCGTGCGCATGACCGGCGATACCATATAGGACAGGCCCGGCTTTCCCGGGGCGCCATAGGTCTTGTCGGCGTAACGGCCGGCTATTTCGGCTTTCAACGCCGCGGGGCTCATGCCCTGGCTGCGAAGTGCCGCCGTGTCCATGATGACTTGCAGGTAGGTCTTCGTGCCCGCGGCGTCGTAGCAGAGCGGAATATAGATATCGTCGCGAAAGTCGGCGAGCTCCCACTGGGTGCGCGCGACGAGGCAGGTGACACCGCTCGCCCCCTGCTTGGACAGTTGGTAGCCCCGTGCTGGATCGAGGAGATGGACCGTCGCCTCGTCGCGCAGCGCTGGCGGCACGGCGCTCAGCGCGAACCGGGTTTCGAGTTCGGCCGGCATGCGCTCGATGGCGGTCCCGGCGGCGTTGCCCGGAGGGGCCGCGATAGTGAGCAGCAAGCAGGCGATCGGTGGCAGTGGCGAATGGAGGTGCATGGTTGTGATCCGTTGCTCAGGCCGGCAGGCGCCGATCGTATTCCTGCTGGAGACGGCTCCAGCCGGGCCAGAACGGGTCCGGCTCACGGCCGGTTGCCCGGGCGACCAGCGTGTCGAGGTGCATGTGCCAGCCGGCCGCGACCTTCAGCAGGGTGGCGCGATCGGGCAGGCGGCGATGGGTGACGGTGAGCAGCACCTCGGCGCCCTTCGGCTCCAGCTCGAAGGAGACGTCGCCGCTGCCCTGCCAGGTGAAGGCGAGCCTGCGGGGCGGGTCGAGCTCGGTGATCCGGCTCTGCATCCGGTGCTCCTCGGGAAAGCCCGCAGGTCGCGGCGCCGGCGGGTCGACGAGCTCGTCGTTGCGCCAGACGAGCTCGAAGGGTGCGCCGAGCTTCAGCTCCATCTCGCCCGCCGCCAGCCACTGGCGGCGCCGGTCGCTCTCGGTCAGGTAGGCCCAGACGCGCTCGATGGGGCCGGGCAGGCGCCGCCTGATGGTCAGGGTGGTGGGCTCGGTCAGGACGCCATGGGCGTCCAGGGTCGCGAGGTCGGGCATGGGTTCTCTCCAGTGGGGGACGAGATCCAGAAGGGTTCGCCAGCAGACGGTCGTTCGGCCGCCGCCGGCTGGCCAATATTAAACCACTCGGTTGATCATATGGGGGAGCGGGCGAAAGGTCAACCGATCGGTTGAATGATCGGTGATCGTCATCTGGCTGCCGCAGAACAGCACGGCAGGCGCCGGTATCGGACAGCAGTCCTGGCGGCATCATGGGGTCGGTGGCCCGGCCGGTTCGACACGCGCATGGTCCTGGGCTAGTCTGTAACCGGCAAAGGAGGGTTCCATGACTTGGCAGGACCGGATCGAGATCGACCCTGACCGGCTGGGCGGCAAGCCAGTCGTGCGGGGGTCGCGGATCGCGGTCCAGCTGGTGGTGGAGATGGTTGCCGACGGTTGGCCGGAAGCGCGCACTCTTGCCGAATACCCGACGCTCACCCCGGATGACGTGCGCGCCTGCCTGCATTATGCAGCGGCCATGCTGCGCGAGGAGCGGCGGTTCACCTTGCCGGCCGCCTGAGCCGGCAAGGTGCGATTCCTGCTGGATGAGAACGTTCCCCGGAGTGTGGCGCGGTCGCTGGTCGAACGCGTCGATGTGGTGATCGACGCCATCCGGGCGGCGATGGTCGCGGATGCAGGGCCGTCGTTCCGCCGTCAGCGTGGCGGTGGGGCGGTCTCGAGGCGCACGGCATTGTACTCGGCGCCGAGGATGAACAGGGTGCCGGTCAGGTAGAAGAACAGCAGCGTGATCGCGACCCCGGCGAGGCTGCCGTAGGTGACGCTGTAGTCGGCGACGGTGCCGAGATAGAGGGAGAACAGGCTGGCGCCCACCAGCCACAAGGCGAGCGTCAGCAGCACGCCCGGGAGGAGTGCTCGCAGCGGCAGGCGGTGGTTGGGCAGCCAGCGGTGGAGGCCCATCAGGCCCAGCGCCAGGACCAGCGCACCCAGCGCATAGCGGCCGAGGGTCCAGATCACCGCCTCCTCCTCGCTGGGGCGGCCGAAGGTCTCGAGCAGGCGCCACAGCACCGGCCCCAGGATCACGGCCAGCGAGGCCACGAACAGGACCAGCGCCCCGCCGACGACCATGGCCATGCTCTGCAGCCGCCGCCACCAGATCGGCGCCAGCTCCCTGACCTCGTAGGCGCGGTCCAGGGCGTCGCGCAGCCCCTCGATGCCGCTCGACGCGGTCCACAGCGTGGCCAGGACGCCGATGGTGAGCAGACCGCCATGATGGCCCGCCATGACCTGATGCACGGCCGGTGCGAGGGTGCTGGCGACGTCGGCCGGCATGAACAGGAACAGGCCCTCGATGGTCTCCCGCGCCGTCGCGGGGGTGCCCAGGACGCTCGCCAGGGCGGCCAGGAAGATGAGGAAGGGGAACAGCGAGGTAAAGGCGGCGAACGCCATGTAGCCGGCCACCGTCAGCCCGTCATGGCCGTTGAGGCGCCAGCCGGCGGCATAGAGCTGGCGGACGAAGGTCCGCAGCGGCGCGGGCACGAGGCCCAGGGGATGACGGGGCGGGGGGGCGGCCATGGGCGTCTTTGTGCACCGATCCGCCCCAGGATGCGAGGCCGGTCGGGTCGACGGGTCGATCGCGCCTGCAGCGGAGGGCTGGTGCGCCCGATCGGTTGCCCATGCTCGTCGGGTATCGCTCGCGAGACGTACGATGTCGTTCTCGCGCGCAGCCATGGGTTGGTTGATCGGCCGAGGAAAGACGTCCGTCGGCCAAGTCGCGGAGCCTGCCGGCGCTGGGCAAGGATCGGAAGACAAGCGGCCAGCCAACCGTCGAACTCCACGAACGCCCGACCCAATGAGGGATGTTTCGCCTGGGCGGAACTTGCGGGCAGGATCGCGCCGGTCACGGGCGCCGCCCGCGGCATCGGGGCTGCGATCGCGAGGAGGCTGGCGGCCGAGGGCGCCAGCGTGGCGATCACCTACGGCAAGAGCGCCGACGCGGCCGCCCGGCGGAGGACGGTACAGAATGCGCTCGTGGCGTTTGTCGCCGGCCCGGACGCGGCCTACATCACCGCAGCGGGCCTGACCGTCGACGGCGGCCCCGATGCCTGGAGAGCACCGCCCGCGGCTTGCCGGTGATCGGCCCCGACGGCGGGACGGACCCCCGAATTTGGAGGAAGTTCGATGCGCGAGAAGTCGGTGAAGGTCCCCGGCCCCGATCATCCGATCACGATCGAGCGCAACCCGAACCGTGTGGTGGTCACGGTTGGCGGCAAGGCGATCGCCGACACCACCGAGGCCCTCGTCCTGCGTGAAGCGCACTATCCTTCGGTCCAGTACATCCCGCGCGAGGACGTCGACATGGCTGCCTTGGAACGGTCGGCGACGCGGACCTACTGCCCCTACAAGGGCGACGCCGCCTATTTCAGCATCCGCAGCGGCGGCGAACGCTCCGTCGATGCGATCTGGACCTACGAGGCGCCCTACGACGCCGTGGTGGCGATCAAGGATCATCTCGCCTTCTATCCCGACCGGGTGGATGCGATTCAGGAGCGGGGCGCGTGAGGCGGACGATCCGGTCCCAGCTGGCCGCGAAAAGGCCCGTCCGCCTGTAGGGGCATCCCGTCAAGCGGTCTGCTGGCGACGGACCGGTTGAGAGATTTCCGGGCCAACCCCGGATGCGGGTCCAGGGCTCCTTGCGCCTCGATCGGCGCAACGAGCCGCAGCCCGACCTCTTGCTGCTGCGCCCGCGGGCGGATTTCTACCGCACGGGGTATCCCACCGCCGCCGACGTGCTGCTCCTGGTCGAGGTCGCCGGCAGCGCGCTCGCCTGGGATCGCGACCCCAAGCTGGCGCTGTACGCCCGGCATGGGGTGCCGGAGGTGTGGATCGTCGATCTCGTCGGCCGGGCGGTCTAGTTGTGCCGGGGACCAGGGCAGGAGGGTTACGGCGAGCGACGCCGGGTCAACGAGAGCATAGCGACGTCGACGCTGGTGCCGGGGCTGGGAGTCGATGTTGCAGCGCTGCTGGCGTAGCTTGTGGGTGATGCAGGTCGGCACGATGGAAAGGGTTAATTGAGGTGGGTGTCACCGAAACTCTGGTGCTTATCCTATATATGGTGTATCAGAACGAACAACTTCGAATTGATCTTTGCAAATTCGCATCGCATTGTCATAGTTAGATTGTTGATGACGAGATGGACCAACTATAACTCGACGTATAGGAAGTAACTCACCCAATTCACTGAATAGTGAGATATAACGAACGCTAGCGGCAGTTTGAAGGCGAGTAAGAATTGGTTTTAGCGGTAGCGTTAGTGGAATATTTGGCGTTTCTCTTTTCAATAGCGGTATCCAGGATTCTTCGGCTGGACTGGCAACGACTCGAACCTCCCTCTCTTCCCGGAAACCCCGATGCTTTAAGGACGCGGACCCAGCTAAGAATGGTCCAAACCCCCCTGCAATATTCGGTTTTCGCTTGGACAAAATGCCGTCGAAGAATTTGTTAATATGATCAATTAAACTCGGAAACATGTTTGCTAAGACGTCATCCGGCAATTGATATTTTACCTCACTCATACTCATATGAATCCAATAATACTTGTCAAGTTCTTTGATAAGCATATCCAATAGCTTTTCCGTATCCAACACAATGCAGTAGCCGCCGCTTCCAGCGTATCCTCTCCATTGACTTAGAAGACCGTTTACTTGCTCATACTCGCTATCACTAGAGTGTGAGCAAAAAGATAGAATATACGGATTAACAAGCGGTAGTCCTTTTATCGACTCATATGTTGTTTTGTATAGAGAGTCAACAAAATGTTTCGATTCTTTCTTAATCATCGCTGGAATTCCACCAGAATTCTTAATTATGACTCTGGCCCTGTCATCTTTCTGGAATTTTTCAGATAGAATCGGCTGCAAATATGATTCAATCGCATTTCTGAGTGGCTCACGAAGTAGATATATCTCCGATGAGTCGTTTAAGAATCGAAAATGAGTAGCCCATAAGCTATTGCTTTCAATAATACCTTGAAGGCCATCTAATGTCGTGTAATGGTGAAGCTCTACATGCTTTGCAACGAATTCAGGTGATTGCAATTTCCTGTTATGTCTAATGTTCATTGCCGTGTTAGGATCTACGTATGGATGGGCAGATCGAGAATTTTGGCTCATGCCGGCTTCGATGCATCAATTTGTACCGTTGCATGGCGTCGTCGCACGATTGACCACGCTGTTGATCATGTCGTCGAAGTCGCTCGCTTGCTTCGCGCTGGTTGCACCCAAAGTGTGGGTAACCCGTACACTGCCGGCCGCTTGGCGCCAGTGGCCAGCTGGGGTGCCGCTACAACGGCAATATTGCTCGTTGGCGGACTGACACAGCCTACCGGTTGCAAAGCCATGACGGGCGTCCGGACGAGGCCAACCTGAGCCGTCGTTGTTGCCGGGGCCGGAAGTAGTGCGGCCTGGACCTGCGGCGACGCTGCCGCCACCGCCGTCGTCGGCGAGCCGCAGCGCTCGTTCGTCGCCATCGAGGCCAGATAGATGTTGCGCTGCTTCAGCGCCTCCTGGTCGGTGCTGGCTGCCCCCTTGAAGTCCATGCCGAACCAGAGCACCGGCACGATGACCCCGGCCACGCCGACGATGACGTTCTGGGCGACTTTGGCGCCCTTCTCGGAGCCCAGGTCGGAGATCAGCTGGTTGTTGCCGGCGATCTCGGCCTGGATCTGGGTGCAGGCCATGCTGGCGTCCTGCGGCTGGCTGATCGCCACCGGCCGGGCGTCACGGCCAGCGCAGCTGCTGATCAAGAGGGCGGCCGTAGCAATGGTGGCGATATTGTAAACCGGGAGCTTTATTAGCATTTTTGCTTCTCAACTTTTATTAGCTATGAAACCTCCATATGGAATTGTGCAGACGGCGTCAGCAAAATTCGCCGGGCTGGCGCGGCGGCCCGGCTGGCAGCATACCATTGGACGCCCCCGGCGTCCGCGGCCCGTACAGCGGGGCACCCCTCGTGCTGACCATCGGGCTCAGGAGAGCGCTTGCATGCGCATTTTAGGTGCGCATCTCACCAGCTCACCGGCACGCCATACCGCCCGATCATGGCGTCGGAGGTCAGCACGGTGCGGCCGCTGCGCTGGGCCAGGGCGATCAGGGCGCGGTCGAAAGGGTCGGCGTGGAGGGGGGGCAGGTGGGCCGCCTGTTCGGCCGTGGCGGAGTCGAGTGGCAGCAGGTCGAAGCCTTGGGCCGCCAGCATGGCGGCCAGCGTGGCGTGGCCGCCGGTGCGGATGTCCGGGAGCTTGCCGCGGGCGGTCTTGATGGCGATTTCCCACACCGTCGTGGCACCGACGGCAATGTCGGCGGGCTGGTCTTCCAGAAGTCTTCGCACATACGCAGGGAAGTCGGGCGCCGAGCGGTAGAAGCCGATCGATGCGCAGGCATTCGCCAGCCATCGGCTCAAGCGATGCCCCACTCGCGCAACTCCCCCTCGCTCATCGGCGCCAGCGCCTTCGCGATGTCCTCCTCCGTGAGGCCGGAGCGCTCGAACGCTTCACGGGCGGAACCGAAGACCGGGCGCTCGCGAACGGCGGCCGCCGGGACGAGGCGGGCCACCGGACGGTTGCGGTTGGTAATCACGACCTCCTCGCCCCGCTCGACCGCCTGGATGAGCGCGGAGAGGCGGGTTGTGGCTTCGTAGATGCCGACGGTGATCATGGCGCCAATCTGATCAGGAACCTGACCAGATCGTGGCGCGAACGCGCTTCCCGAGCAAGCTCGTCACCGGAAGTTCCGCCCTTCCGGCATCGCGTCGCCGGGGTCGCGTGGCTCGCGCCTGAACTCGTCGGCGCGGGACATCGCACCGTCGAAGGTCCTGGGGTCGACGGCGTGGTCGCGCAGGCGGCGCAGGGCGGGGGTGAGGTCGGTCAGGCGCTCGGCGATGACGTGGATGACGCGGCCCTCGCGCTGCAGGGTGCCGGTGGCGGCGAGCAGGCGGGCGGTCATGACGGTGGCCCGGAACTGCTCGAAGCGGTTGGGCCACAAGATCAGGTTGGCGAAGCCGGTCTCGTCCTCGAGGGTGGCGAAGATGACGCCCTTCGCACTGCCGGGGCGCTGGCGGACCAGGACCAGGCCGCAGACGGTGACCCGGCGGCCGGGGTCGACGTGCCAGAGATCGCGGGCGGTGATGGCGCGCTTGCGGTCGAGCCAGTCGCGCAGGAGCGCCAGCGGGTGGGCCTTCAGGGACAGGCGCAAGGTGGCGTAGTCCTCGAGCACCTGCTCGCCCAGGCCCATCTCCGGCAGCTCGAGCCAGGGCTCGTCCGAGCCCTCGATGGAGGGCAGGTTGGAGCCGGCGGGGGTGGCCGCCATGGCGTGCTCGAACAGCGGCAGGGCGGGGTCTTTTTGCGCCTGGACGGCCCACAGCGCCTGGCGCCGGTCGAGGCCCAGGGAGCGGAAGGCGTCGGCCTCGGCCAGCCGGACCATGGTCGCCCGCCGCAGGCCCGCCCGCCGCTTCAGCTCCTCCAGCGTGCGGTAGGGCTGGAGCCGGGCGGTGACGATCCGGACGGAATCGGGCTCGGGCAGCCCCTTGATCTGCCGGAAGCCCAGCCGGACCGCGGTCATCAGGGGCCCGCGCCGCTGCCGCGGCTCCAGCGTGCTGTCCCAATGGCTGTAGTTGACGTCGACCGGGCGGACCTCGACGCCGTGGTCGACGGCGTCGCGGACCAGCTGGGCCGGGGCGTAGAAGCCCATCGGCTGGGCGTTGAGGATGGCGGCACAGAACACATCCGGGTAGTGGCACTTGAGCCAGGCCGAGACGTAGACCAGCAGCGCGAAGCTGGCCGAATGGCTCTCCGGGAAGCCGTAATAGCCGAAGCCCTCGATCTGCTTGAAGCAGGCCTCGGCGAAGTCGCGCGCATAGCCGCGGGCGACCATGCCGCCCACCAGCTTGCGGTGCCACTGCTCGATCTGGCCCGAGCGCCGGAACGCCGCCATCGAGCGGCGCAGGCCGTCGGCCTCGCTGGGGGTGAAGCCCGCGGCCACGATGGCGATCTTCATCGCCTGCTCCTGGAACAGCGGCACGCCCATGGTCCGGCCCAGCACCTCGCGCAGCTCATCGGACGGGAACATGACGGGCTCGATGCCGTCGCGGCGGCGCAGATAGGGGTGGACCATGTCGCCCTGGATCGGCCCCGGACGGACGATCGCCACCTCGATGACGAGGTCGTAGAAGGTGCGGGGGCGCAGCCGGGGCAGCATCGACATCTGCGCCCGGCTCTCGACCTGGAACACGCCGATCGAATCCGCGGCGCACAGCATCTCGTAGACGGCCGCGTCCTCGGCCGGGATCGTCGCCAGCTCGAAGGCGATGCCGTGATGCGCGCGCAGCAGCTCGAAGCTCTTGCGGATGCAGGTCAGCATGCCCAGCGCCAGCACGTCGATCTTGAGCATCCGCAGCGCGTCCAGATCGTCCTTGTCCCACTCGACCACGGTCCGCTCCGGCATGGCCGCGTTCTCGATCGGCACCAGCTCGCGCAAGGGGCTTTTGGCGATCACGAAGCCGCCCACGTGCTGGCTGAGATGGCGCGGGAAGCCCATCAGCTCCTGGGCCAGCGCCAGCGTCCGGCGCAAGGTGGGGTCATCGACGTCGAGCCCGGCCTCGCGCAGCGCCGGCTCGTCCAGCCCCTCGCGGCCATAGCCCCAGACGGTGCGGCTGAGCGCGTCCTGCACGTCGACCGACAGGCCCATGACCTTGGCCACCTCGCGCATCGCCGACTTGGCACGGTAGCGGATGACGGTGGCGGCCAGCGCCGCATGGTCGCGGTCGTAGGTCGCGTAGATCCACTGGATCACCTCCTCGCGCCGCTCGTGCTCGAAATCGACGTCGATGTCGGGCGGCTCGTCGCGCTCGGCCGAGACGAAGCGCTCGAACAGGAGGTCGATGCGCGACGGGTCGACGGCGGTGATCCCCAGCACGTAGCAGACGGCCGAGTTGGCGGCCGAGCCGCGCCCCTGGCACAGGATGCCCCGGCCGCGGGCGAAGCGGACGATGTCGTGGACGGTGAGGAAATAGGGCGCGTAGCGCAGCCCGCGGATCAGCTCCAGCTCGTGCCGGAGCTGCCGCTCGACCTTGGCCGGCAGATGGTCAAGGTAGCGCTCGCCGGCGCCCGCGAAGCTGCGCCGGGCCAGCTCCTCGTCGGGCGTGCGGCCGTCGTAATCGTCCTGGACCGGATAGTCGTAGGCGAGCTCGGTGAGCCTGAACCGGCAGCGCTCGACGATCTCCAGCGTGCTCTCGAGCGCCTGCGGGTGGTCCTCGAACAGCCGCGCCATCTCGGCCGGCGGCTTCAGGTGCCGCTCGGCATTGGCGAACAGCAAGGGCGCCGCCTCGGTGATCCGCCGGTGCGCGCGGATGCAGGTGAGCACGTCCTGCAAGGGCCGCCGATCGGGATGGTGGTAGTGGACGTCGTTGGTAGCGAGCGGCTTGATGCCGGCGTCGCGGGCGAGGTGGGCGAGGCCGGCGAGACGCCGGGCGTCGTCGCCGGCATGGTGATGGGAGAGGGCCAGATAGAGACGGCACCCCCATTGCCGGCGCAACCGGCGGGCCAGCTCGGCGAACGCCGCCCCCGGCGCCTCCGGCGGCAGCAGTGCCAGGATCTGCCCCTCGGCGTGGCCCAGCACGTCGTCCAGCGTCAGCGTGCAGCCGCCCTTGGCCGCCAGCCGCTTGCCGTGGGTCAGCAGCGAGCTGAGCCTGGCGTAGGCGGGCCTGTCGGTGGGCCAGCACAGCAGCGAGGTGCCGTCCACCAGATCCAGGCGGCAGCCGACCAGGAAGCGGATGCCGCTGGCCCTCGCCTGCGCGTGCGCCCGGACAATGCCGGCGAGACTGTTGCGGTCGGTGAGGGCCAGGCCGGCGAGGCCCAGCGCCTGCGCCTGCACGACCAGCTCCTCAGGATGCGAGGCGCCGCGCAGGAAGCCGAAATTGGAGGTGATCTGGAGCTCGGCGTAGGCGGGCATTGGGGTGGCATGTCCGGCGCCGGCGCGGGTCGCGCCTAGCCGGGTCCTGCGGCAGCGACCACGCCATCGATCTCGGCCAGGGTGTGGATCGTCTGGCCGAGATCGGCACGAGCGGCCCTCTGCTGCATCTTGCGATCGGCCGTTATCAGCGGTGCGGAGAGTTGCCGTGCCAGCGCCAAATAGAGGCAGTCGTAGACGCCATGGTGCAGCAGCAGGGACAGCTCGAAGGCGGGAGCGAGCAACAATGGCCATGGATGCAGGTCGACGGCCATCCGCCCGACCGCGGCTTCGATCGCCCGGGCCTCGTCGAGCGTGATCAGCTTGCGGCGATGGTATTTCGTGACGGCGGCGAGCAGCTCCAGCGGGAAGATATCCGGTGCGGCGAACGCCAGCCGGCTGGTCAGCAGGCGCAGGGCCGCATCACTCCCGACCTCGGGCAGAAAGAACTTGAGGGCCACGCTGGCATCGAGAACGATCACACCCGTTCCCGGCTGTCGGCGAGCAGGCGCACGCTGTCCGTGGCCAATGATTCGCCGTTGCGGCGCGCCAGGATGCGGTCGTGGATGGCGCGGATCTCGTCAACCTGCGCCTCGCTGCTGGGGGCTGCAGCAAGCGCCAGGATCGCGCGCACCTCCGCCTCCAGCGACCGATGCTTGGCCCGGGCGCGACGCTTCAGGTTGGCCAAAATGGTCTCGTCGATGTTGCGCACGGTCAGAGTCGGCATGTCACCACCCGTTGATGCCAGCAAAATGCAGGCAAATATGGACGATGCGATCGGGTCAAGCAAATCCGCCCTGCAGCCGCCACGCCGGCGGCCTGGGCTCGCCGTACATGCCCTCGCGGCTGACCCAGAGGTGCCGGCCGTCCTCGACGGCGACCCGGTAGAAGTCGCGCAGCCGCAGCCGCTCGCCTTCGGGGCGCCACCATTCGGGAAGGATCCGTTCCGGCCCGCTC
>JBATRI010000071.1:0-8007 GCA_049292515.1 Geminicoccaceae bacterium | reverse complement strand
GCGCCATCGCCTGCCGCCGGGCGTGCCGCTGGTGACGCTGGCCACCGCCCATCCGGCCAAGTTCCCGGACGCAGTCGAGGCCGCCACCGGCGTGGTCCCGACGCTGCCGGCCCGCTACGCCGACCTGATGACCCGCACCGAGCGCTGCACGGGCGTCGACAACGATCTGGCCGCCGTCGAAACGGCCATCCGCGACACGTTTGGAACCGCATGATCGACAATGTCGAGATCACCACCCTCGCCAACGGCCTGCGGGTCGTCAGCGAGGACATGCCGCGCCTGCAGACGGCGTCCCTGGGCGTCTGGGTTGACGTCGGCACGCGCTACGAGCCGGCCGAGGTCAACGGCGTCGCCCACATGCTCGAGCACATGGCGTTCAAGGGCACCGAGCGCCGCTCGGCCCGGGCCATCGCCGAGGAGATCGAGCGCGTCGGTGGCAGCCTGAATGCCTACACCTCGCGCGAGCACACGGCATACTATGCCCGGATCCTCGCCGGCGACGTCGATCTCGCCGCCGACATCCTGGCCGACATCCTGCAGCACTCGGCCTTCGACCCCGATGAGCTGGAAAAGGAGCGCCACGTCGTCCTGCAGGAGATCGGGCAGGTCAAGGACACGCCGGACGACCTCGTCTTCGACCTGCTGCAGGAAGCCTCCTACCCCGACCAGCCGATGGGGCGCGCCATTCTGGGGCCGGAGGAGATCGTGGCGGTCATGCCGCGCGAGGCCATGATCGACTACATGGCCCGGCACTACGGTCCGAGCCGACTCGTCTTCGCCGGCGCCGGGCGGGTCGAGCATGCCCGGCTCGTCGATCTGGCGGGCCGCTTGTTCGGCTCTCTTCCCGCCACCGTCGGTGCTGCGGCCGTGCCGGCCAACTATGTCGGCGGCACCCGCATCGAGCGCCGTCCCGACCTCGAGCAGGTGCATCTGTGCCTCGCGATGGAGGCCGTCCCCTACCACCATCCCGATCATTTCGTGCTGCAGGTGCTCTCCACCGCACTCGGCGGCGGCATGTCGTCCCGCCTGTTCCAGGAGGCGCGCGAGAACCGCGGCCTGTGCTACTCAGTGTTTTCCTTCGCCTCGGCCTATGCCGACACCGGGCAGCTCGGCGTCTATGCCGGCACCGACCCCGAGGATCTGGGCGAGCTGATGCAGGTGGTGGCCGCCGAGACCCGCCAGCTGATCGACGACCCGTCCGAGGACGAGCTCGCCCGCGCCCGCGCCCAGCTGAAGGCCAGCCTGCTCATGGGCCTGGAGAGCTGTTCCTCGGTCTGCGAGGACCTCGCCCGCCAGCTCTTGTGCTTCGGCCGGCACATCCCGACCGAGGAGGTCGTGGCCCGGATCGACGCCGTCGACACCGCCGCGGTCCGCCGCGCCGGCCGCCAGCTGCTCACCGGCAAGGGCTTGACCTTGGCCGCGGTCGGCCCGCTCGACGCGCTGCCGAACGTGGACCTGTCGGCGCTCGCGGCTTGAGTAGAGGCGTGCCCCGACTCGGTTGGACGTAGCGAGACGCCCGGCCACCCGGGTTCCGTCGCTACTCGCCCCACAGCTCACGGAATTCCGGGTGCATTCGGCCGGGGACGTCGTAGAGCAGCTCCGCGCGGAGATTGTCGGCGTCGGGCCGGCGCTCGTACGCGTCGCGGGTCTCCGGATAGTGGGGGAGGTGGGCCAGCTCCGCGGGGGGCAGCAGGTCGCGCTTTAGGAAGGCGGCGCGGCGGTGGGAGTACTGGCGGATCTGGTAGGCCGGCACGAGTGCAGGCGGCGTCTGCACCGACTTGATGTGCCCCAGCAGGTCGTCGAGCACCCAGCGGCCCGCGGCGTTCTGGACATAGTAGGGGCGGCAGGCCTCCGGAATCTCCGTCGGGTCGGCTACCGAGCAGGGCACGGTTTCGGGCCACATGCAGCATCTCTCCTGCTGCCCCATGAGGTCGGGGCGTGTCGCAGCGCTAGCAGCCGACCGCTGGAGGATCTATGCCGGGATCAGCTGCGCGCCGGTTTGTGAACCGCGATGCGGCAAGTTCGGGCACGGCGACGCCATGGGAGCGGACGGATGACAGGGTGCTCGAGATCTCTGGGGGCGGCTGCCGTCATGCTGGCGGCTCTCGGTGGCTGCACGCACAGTGGCCCAGCCTACGGGCCGGCTCCGGCTGACGCCACAGTGGTGACGATGACCAACAAGTTCGCGTTCGCCCCCGAGCTCGTCCGCATCGCCAAGGGCGATACCGTCGAATGGCGCAACACGTCGTTCGACACGCATACCGTCACCGACGATCCGGGCAGCCACAAGAACCGCCAGGGCATGGCGCTGCCGGCGGGTGCAGCAGCGTTCGATTCCGGCAAGGTGGCCCCTGGGCAGATCTACCGGGTCACCTTCACGACGCCCGGCGTCTACAACTATATCTGCCTGTCGCACTACGATATCTTCGGGATGGCGGGCGCCGTCGTCGTAGCGCCCTGACCCATCGACGCGCCCGCTACCGTGCTGCGGGGGCGGGCATCAGCTGCTGACGCATTTCTTCATGAACGACGTGCGCGCCGCCCCGGCGAGCTTCTTGCCGTCGGCCTGACTGGTGCAGGTCTGCTCCTTGCTGGCCGTGGTCGACGTGGCAGCGCTGCCGGAGAGGCAGCTGCTCATGAACTGCTTGCGCGCATCACCCTTGAGCTCCTTGGTCGCGGCGGTGGCATTGCAGGTCTTCATCTTGTCCTGCTGCGTGCTCGCCGCGAAGCTGATGCCAGCCCCGCCTGCGACGATGGCACAAAGCGTCATCGCGGCCAGAATGATGCGCATTCCCGACTCCCCATTATGTCCGACCACCACGGAGGTTATCAGGCATGCCAGTAATTGTCGCGTGACAGGTCGGACAGACACAGCCCATTGTGGCCGACAAACGCGCGGGCTCGAGAGTGTGAGCCGCTGCCGATTGAGCATCAGGTGGGCCACAGTCGATGCGGGCGTTGATCGTAGCCGATCTGCATTACAGCCTACGCCAGTTCGACTGGCTGCAGCGGATGGCTGCGGACTACGACATGGTGATCCTGGCCGGTGACCTCCTCGACATTGCCGGGCACGCCGACCTCGACACGCAGATCGTGGTGGTGGGCAAGTACCTGGCCCGGCTGAGTGCCGTCACCCGGGTCGTCGTCTGCAGCGGCAATCACGACGCGGACGAGCGCGACGCGGCCGACGAGAGTGTCGTCACCTGGTTCGACGACATCCGTGCGGAAGCGGTGTGCATGGACGGCGAGCATCTCGAGCTGGCGTCCGGCATGATCACGATCTGCCCGTGGTGGGACGGGCCGGTGGCGCGCGACGCCCTGGAGGCGCTGCTGACCGCGGCGCCGCAGCCGGTGCCGGGGCCCTGGATCTGGATTCACCATGTCCCGCCCAATCGGACCGCCGTCAGCTGGACCGGGCATGATCACGCCGGGGACGAGTTCCTGCGCGAGCTGATCGCAAGGTTCGGGCCGGCGCTGGTCATCAGCGGCCATGTGCACAGCTCACCCTTCCGCCGCGGCGGCTCGTGGATCGATCGCGTGGGTGGCACCTACGTGGTCAATCCGGGCCGGCAGCTGGGCGAGCTGCCGGCGTTCATCGAGCTCGATCTCACGGCCGGGACCTTGGCCTGGACATCGCTCGCGGGGAACGATCAGGTGCAGATGGAGTCTGCCGGCGCACCCGGTCAGTAGGGCTTGGCGCGCAGTGCGCGCGGATGCCGGGTCATCACCGACTCCAGGACTTCGTCGATCATCCCAAGATGGTTGCCGGCGTCGGCGAACTGCGTCTTCACGTCCACCAGGTACCGGGTCACCGCGTCGAGACGATGGGCCAGTACCGCCGCGACGTAGGCGGTCATCTCCGGTGTCGCCAGGAGGAACTCGCGGGCATCCTCGAGGACGTGGCAGACCGACGGGGTCACCGCCACGACATCGGCCGTGTGCGGCCCGTCCAGCAGCAGGGACATCTCGCCGAAGACGGCGCCCCGCTCCCGGATGCGGGTGATCGCGACACCGTTGCGCACCACCTCGAGCTCGCCGCTCTTGAGGAAGACCAGCTTCTGCGTCGTCGTGCCGGCCCGCAGCACGGTCTCGCCAGCCGCATAGGCAAAGGTCGGCACGCTGTTCAGCCGGTCGCCCAGGAATTTCAGCAACGGCTTTCCTCCGCGGCGTGGTGGCGCTCATGACCGAACGTGCAAAATTGATAAGCCGGCGACGGCCGGGCAGCAATGCGTGCCCCATGCATGCGCGCGATCCCACCCGAACCGGAATGACGGTGGTGAGGCGACCCGGCCGGCCCTAAGGGTGCGTGCCAGCCAGGAACATCGCCCCATGCGCAGACGCTCGATCGGCCTTCCGCTCCGCCCAGGGTGCCGCACCTGATGGGTGAGCGGATGCTGCTGCTCACGCTGGCCCTGGGCAATTTCGTTCTCGGTACCGGCGCCTTCGTGCTGCCGGCCCTGCTCCAGCCGCTGGCGTCCGATCTGCAGGTCTCGCTGCCGGCGGCGGGCTGGCTGATGAGCGGCTACGCGCTGACCTATGCCGTGGGCTCGCCGCTGCTGACCGCGCTCACCGGGCGCTGGCAGCGGCGCCGCGTGCTGCTCTCCGGTCTGGCGCTGATCGCGCTCGGCAATGCCCTGCTGGCGCTCAGCCCGAGCCTGCCGCTGGCGCATCTCGGCCGCATCGTCTCGGCGCTGGGCGGCGCCCTGTACACGCCGATCGCGGCCTCGATCGCCGTGGCCATCGCTGCCCCGGAACGGCGGGCCCGGGCGCTGGCGCTGGTCTTCGCGGGCATGACCATCGCCCAGGTCCTGGGCATTCCGCTGGGCTCGCTGCTGGCGACCGGGCTGAGCTGGCGTGCCGTATTCGCCGTCGTCGCCCTGGCGGCCGTGGCCGCATTCCTCGTGATCCAGCGGCGCGTCCCCGTCGACGTCGCCGCACCGGCGTCGACGCTGGCCCAGTTGGGCGCATTGTTGCGGGATCCGGGTGCGGCCCTGGCCCTGTCGGTGACCCTGGTGTTCTTTGCCGGCCAGTTCGTGGTGATCACCTTCCTGGGCCCGGTGATCTCCACCGCTGCCGGGGTCGGGGGCAGCGGCCTGGCGCTGTTGCTGTGGCTGTTTGGCGTGGCGGCCGTGGTGGCCAACCTGGTGGGGGGTGCGGTCTCGGACCGCATCGGGCCGGCGCCCACCATCATGGGCCTGACCCTGGGCTCGGCCGTGGTCCTCGCCGTCCTGCCCACGCTCGTCGACCAGCCGGCGGCGGCTGCCGCCTGCCTGGTCTTGTGGGGACTCACGGGCTATGCGTTCATGACCCCCCAGCAAGCCCGTCTGGTCGGCCTGATGCCGTGGGCACCGGGCCTCGCCCTGTCGCTGAACGCGGCCGCCCTCTATGCCGGCTCCGCGGTAGGTGGGGCGGTCGGCGGCGCCATCGTCGGCCGCTATGGCCTCGCCCCGTTGGGGCTGGGTGGCGCCGCCCTGCTGGGCCTGTCGCTGTTGCTGCTCTGGGCCTCCGGCCGCCGCCTGCCGGTGCCGGAGGCTGGTCCCTAGAGGGCGGCCAGGATCTGCTCGGCGCCCGAGACCTCCATCACGCCCGGGCTCTCCTCGATGTTGAGCGTCTTGATGACGCCGTCGTCGACCAGCATCGCGTAGCGCTTGCTGCGGGTGCCGAGGCCGAAGCCGGAGCCGTCGAAGTCGAGGCCGATGGCCTTGGTGAAGGTGGCGTTGCCGTCCGACAGCAGGAGTACCTTGCCCTCGGCGTTGCCGGACTTGCCCCAGGCGTCCAGCACGAAGGCGTCGTTGACCGAGACGCAGGCGACGGTGTCGACGCCCTTGGCTTTCAGCGCCTCGAAATGCTCGACATAGCTCGGCAGGTGCTTCGCATGGCAGGTGGGCGTGAAGGCGCCGGGCACCGCGAACAGCACCAGCTTCTTGCCCTGCGTGAGCTCGGCCGTGGTGACGTCCTTCAGGCCCTCGGGCGTGCGGACCTTGAAGGTGGCCTCGGGCAGCTTGTCGCCGACGGCAATCGTCATGGGGAGATTCCTTCCCTGGGGTCGTTGCTGATATCTCGCCGCACCCTCGGGTGCCGCCTGTAGATGGCACTACTGCGGAGGGGCGGCAACCGGCTGCACCGCTCTTGTTGCCGATGCGAACGGGGCATATGTTTTTGCCATGGTACAGACCGAATCCCACCGTCATCTCGCCGGCATGTTGCTGGTCGCCATGCCTAGCATGGAAGACCCGCGCTTCTCGCGCAGTGTCGTCTACATCTGCGCGCACTCGGCCGAGGGTGCGATGGGACTGGTGGTCAACCAGGCCGCCGGCCAGGTGAGCTTTCCCGCGGTGATCGGGCAGCTCGGAATCGAGGCCGACGAGCGCTGCGGCGACACGCCGGTCCATGTCGGCGGCCCGGTTCAACCGAGTCGCGGCTTCGTGCTGCACTCGGCGGACTACGTGCAGGAGAGCACGCTGGTGATCGACGAGCTGTTCGCGCTCACCGCCACCGTGGACGTGCTGCGGGCGATTGCCGAGGGTGCCGGCCCGGAGCGCCGCGTGCTGGCCCTGGGCTATGCCGGCTGGGCGGCCGGGCAGCTCGACGCCGAGATCCAGAGCAATGGCTGGCTGGTGGCACCCGCCGACCCGGATATCGTATTCGACCGCGACAACGCCAGCAAATGGCTGCGCGCGATGCACGCGATCGGTGTGGACCCGGCAGTTCTTTCCAGCACCGCCGGCCACGCCTGAGCTAGGTGCGGCTCAGCTCGACGGCAGTGCTGCCTGGGCCGCTTCCTGTGCCTGCTCGGCCTCCAGCGACATCATCGCCTTCTGCAGCTTCTCGAACGCCCGCACCTCGATCTGGCGGACGCGCTCGCGACTGATGCCGTAGTGGGTTGAGAGATCCTCGAGCGTGGTCGGCTCCTCCTTGAGCCGACGCTCGTTCAAAATGTGCTTCTCACGATCGTTCAGCACGCCCATCGCCCGCGTCATCAGGTTGCGCCGATGATCGAGCTCATCCTCCTCGGCCAGCGTCACTTCCTGCGAGGCACTGTCGTCGACCAGCCAGTCCTGCCACTCGCTGTCGCCCTCGGAGCGCAAGGAGGCATTGAGCGAGTGGTCCGGGCCCTCGAGCCGGCGGTTCATGTCGATCACGTCCTGCTCGGTGACCTCGAGCGTGGTCGCGATCTGCTTGACAGCCTCCGGGCTGAGATCGCCCTCCTCGATCGCCTGCATCTGGCTCTTCAGCCGGCGCAGGTTGAAGAACAGCTTCTTCTGCGCCGCCGTCGTGCCCAGCTTCACCAGCGACCAGGAATGCAGGATGTATTCCTGGATTGCGGCCCTGATCCACCACATGGCGTAGGTCGCGAGGCGGAAGCCGCGATCGGGGTCGAACCGCTTGACCGCCTGCATCAGGCCGACATTGCCCTCCGAGATGATCTCGTTCATCGGCAGGCCGTAGCCGCGGTAGCCCATGGCGATCTTAGCCACCAGGCGGAGGTGGCTGGTCACCAGCTTGTGCGCCGCCTGCACGTCCTCATGCTCGCGCCAGCTCTTGGCCAGCATGAACTCTTCGCCGGGCTCCAGCATCGGAAAGCGCCGGATCTCGTCCAGATAACGGGCAAGACCGGTGCCCTCGGTGGGTACGATCGGTAGACTGGCCATCATCAAACCCTGATGCGGGAACGGTCGCGAAGCTGCTGCACATGAAGCCGGCGCAGCGCGCACTTGTATATCCAGGACGCACTCTCAGCTTAGGCTACCCGCCCAGGAGTTCAAGAATGGCGTCGAAGCTCGGTGGCGGCGCCGATTCGAAGGCCAACGCGGCCCCCGTCACCGGGTGGACGAAGCCGAGGCGCCGGGCATGCAGCAGGATCCGGTCCAGGCCGGCGATGGCAGCAGCGGCGGCAGCAGGCGCCTGTCGGCCGCGCCCGTAGACCTGGTCGCCGACGATGGGATGGCCGAGGCTTGCCGCATGCACGCGGATCTGGTGGGTGCGCCCTGTCTCCAGGGTGAACGC